>JAZLDU010000014.1:0-10423 GCA_045614885.1 Tidjanibacter sp.
GGGTAGGTTGCATACGCGTTACGCACCCGTGCGCCGGTCGCCACCAAGTATTGCTACTCGTGCTGCCCCTCGACTTGCATGTGTTAGGCCTGCCGCTAGCGTTCATCCTGAGCCAGGATCAAACTCTCCATTGTAAAAAAAGTTTTGTTAATATCTTGGCTTGTTTCTCAAAGGCATTGAATTCAAAAACCTTGAATATTTTTGAACGTATTTAGCTGCTTCATTACTTCAAAGAACATATCTTCTGTGCGACCTTATCGTCGCGCCGTTCATATTCAAACGGACTGCAAAGGTAAGGACTTTTTTTTAATCTCCAAATTTTTCGCAAAAAAATTTTGAAAAATTTTTCGACCGCCAGAATCTTTCAGAACTTGTTGCAATCTTGTTTTCTCGATTGCGGATGCAAAGGTAGTGACTTTTTCGAAACCTCCAAATCTTTTTGCAAGTTTTTTTCGGGCACTTTTTGGGCCGTTTTTCACACCTCGCAAGTAATCAGCATTTTAGCCATTTTATGTGCAAAATTTCTTAACATTCGCTTAACATTGTATCTTTGGTTGACCGTCGACCGTCAACCGTCTACCGTCGACCGTCGACCGACATAGGAGATATAGGAGCAATGGGAGATATAGGAGTTTTGGCCTCCTATAACTCCTATAACTCCTATAACTCTACCGAAGCACAACTTCCAACCCTCAACTCTCAACTCGTAGACACCAACTGAAAACTCCCACTCCCCACACTCCCCTTATATATATTATATATAGGTATAGCAAAAACAGCACCTCAGGCACCCGAAATCTCAGATTTTATCGTTACTTTTGTGCATCATAAGAGAAACACAGGCCATCACTATCCAAACAATGACCAACAAAGCACACATATCGCTCGCCGAAATAAAAGCACCCCTGGCCAGCGAACTCGACAAATACGAAGAGTTTATGCACAAAGCTCTCCACTCCGAGAGCCCCTACTTCAACGACATCCTGCAATACATCTTCGACAATCGTGGCAAGGGCGTAAGGCCCACTCTCGTAATGCTCTTTGCGGGACTCTACAATGGCGGAGCACCCTTCGGGGAGCGCGTACACCTGGCTGCATCGCTCATCGAGCTTATCCACACAGCCTCGCTCGTGCACGACGACATCATCGACAAGGCCACAATGCGTCACGGCCAGGCCAGCGTGAACACCAAGTGGGGTGGCCGTAATGCCATACTCACAGGCGACTTCATACTCTCGCGCATCTTCGAGCTGGGCATGGAGAGTCTCGAATTCGACATCCTCACCTACGTTTCGCACACCATCAAGTGGCTCTGCGAGGGCGAGGTGATCCAAGACGAGCAGACCAAAACCCTCGCCATGACCCACGAGCGTTACTTCGATATCATCGACAAGAAGACCGCCTCGCTGCTTGCAATCAGTTGTGGCGTGGGTGCACTTGCTGTCAAGGCCCCCGCAGCCGAGGTGGACAAGGCCTACACCATTGGTCGTGCCGTAGGTATGGCCTTCCAAATCAAAGACGATATTCTCGACTACGCAGCAGCCGACCAGACCGGCAAGCCCACCTGTGCCGACCTGAGGGAGCACAAAATAACCCTCCCACTCTTGGAGGCACTGAGCGACTGCTCGGCCGAGGAGGTGGAGCACATCAAAGAGCTGGTGCGACGCGCCGACGAGGAGGACATTGCCCAGATTAGGGCTTTTGTGGCCGCACACAACGGTATGGAGCGAGCCGAGGAGGTGATGAACGGTTTTCTGACCGAGGCCAAAGAGTTGCTTTCGAGCTTCCCCGCATCGCCCTACCGACACTCGTTGGAACTTATGTGCGACTTCCTGGCGCAAAGAAAAAAGTAATTGTCTAACCGACAATTACTTTTTTCTTTGTGTGTTTTTGCACCTTTTTGTAAAAAGCTGCACCAAAAACTTTTCTGAGATACTCACTGCGTTCGTATCTCTTACGGCCTTTGCTCTACACTATTTTTATAGGTCGTTTAGACGTTAGACGTTCGACAAAAAAGAGAGGACTCCGCCGAAAAGCGGAGTCCTCTCTTTTATCTACACACAGGGGCTCTTAGAGGACCGATGCTTGGCACTCAATAATCTCGCTGGCCACCTCCATATCGGCGGGCTTGACGTGGACAACCTCGCCGTCTTGAACAACGACCAACTCACCATCTTCCTTGATGGCCTTCTCTACCAATCGCTTCTGCGCAAGGCGCACTCCATTGTCTATCTTCTCTTGAAGTTGCTGTATCTCAATCTCGCCCATAGTTCATTATCGTGTTATAGGATTCGGGGTCGTTAATCTCCTTAATCTCGCCCTTGGCGCCCCAGGCTACACGTTTCACCTCGCCCGTGCCACTATTGTCGTAGATGGTCCAGAGGTCGCACACAGGCATATAGAGGGCTTTGAGGTTGTTGATTCCCGCCTCGTAACGCCTGCGAATGACATCCTCGGGGATGTTGTGTCCGCCCTCCTGCACCCTTTTGGCCACTCGTTCGATGGCCAGCTCGGGGGTGGGGAGCCAGAAGAAAAGGAGTGTAACGAAGTATTTTTTTGCGTGTGCTTGCTCAATAAATTTGGTATACGAGCGCGAGGCGAGGGTGGTCTCGAAGGCAAAGTCTTCGTCTTGACACAGCAGGTCGTCCATACGTTGTAGCATCAGTCGCCCTGCGTCGATGGCCATACGCTCGGGGTTGAAAGGCGAGAGGCCCTTGGCGATTTCGTCGGCATTGACGAACTCTCGGCAGTCGAGCATCTCGGGCAGAATGGTGTAGGAGGCGGTGGTTTTGCCCGCTCCGTTGCAGCCTGCTATGATGTAAACCTTTCTCATCCCTGGTGTTGTTCTGATTGCTGCGAGCCCCTTTGTGGCAGCCTACAACAAATCGAATGTAAACGCAAATATAAAAACTTTTTCTGAATAGACAAAAAACATTCCGCAATTTTACCATCCACGGGTGGCGTTCTAAGGTTATCAAGGTAGTCACTCAGGAATGACAACTTTGATAACCTTGTCGACCGACGAATTGAGTTGAAAGTTATTTAGGGAATTTAAGAATTATAAGAGTTATAGGAGACATAAGAGTTATAGGGCTTATAACTCATATATCTCCTAATTCTCTTAGTTCTCCTATAAACCTTAGTCGGTAGACGGTAGACGTTCTACGAACTATACAGCATCAGGCGGGCTTTGTCGAATCTGCGCTGGGCCAAATCCTCGGCACCAATCAGAAAGCACAGCGTGCCCATATCGAAGAAGCGCAAGCCCCAGCGGTCCTCACCATCGACTTGCAGCAGCAGCCTCAGCGAGCCATCCTCGGTGTCGCCCCACTCGTCCATAAGCGGTCGGCCCAGCAGTTTGTGTCCCCCCTCGAACTCCTCGGCAGGGCCAAACTCCACCGCCTCGGCAGGCAGGCAAGCCTCAGAGCCATCGGCCCAGCATACTCGGTGGGTGTGCAACTCCTCGCATTTGGGGCTATACACAACCCTGAAACTATCCTCGGGCCACTCGCCCATACCCTCGCACGGAGCGTCGAGGTCGCCCAAGAAGTAGTCGAGGTCGGCAAAAAACCACAGCATACCCTCGCGGGGCAGTAGGCCCTCGCTGTCGAGGGGTGCCACATCCGCAAGCCTCAGCTGACAGATGAAGGTAAGGGTATCTTCGGTGCCCTCCTCGTCTACCCCATCTCGGCAGGGGAACTCCACGCCATCGGGCAGGTCGGCAAAGCCCCACCAATGGCTCTGACCCACCAGACTCTCTGCGGTGGGGTGTGTCGAAATCTTTATTGCCATACGCCTATGTGTCGAATGTTCAATGCTTTATCCCAGCGGGGCGGGTTACTTGACAAAAATCTCCAACTCGGTAGACTCCACTCCATCCACCGTGCGGGCAGCCTTTATCAGTCGGCCCACAATTTCGTTTTCCCTCTCTTTGGCCTCCACGAAGAGTTTGAACTGCTGTTCGTAATCTTTCAGCCACCCGCTCATATCTTTGAGCAGCTTGCGGTGCTCCCTGATGTTCTGAGGGGCCAAGTCGAGCAGTCCTGCCGTGGCCGCAGCGCCCGAGACTTTCAGTGCCGCAAATGTCAGCTTGGTGCTCTTGACGAGATTTATCAGTTGCTTGTTGCGCTCCACCAGAGCCAGATAGCTGTATTTATCGCCCCTGGGCGACTGGATGCGCAGCGAACGCCACTCCTCGCCATTGTCGGAGGTGACTCTGCGGCAGATGGTAATGTAATTCTCCGAGAGGATATTGTCTATCAGCTCGTCGAAATAGTTCATACTCTGCTTGTAGAGGTCGCGGTAGTCGTTTATGCTGCTCGAACCGCCATAGGTGGGATAGTCCCACTCCACCTTGTGGGGTGCGCCAATGGCCGAGCTGATGTCGTAGGGGTCTGCATCGCCCAAGATTGCGGGCTTTGTGTCCCTATCGTCGATGTTGGGGATAGAGGCATAGGTTGCCCCACCCTTGCTCAGCCTCAGGTCGTAGAAGATGAACTGCCCCGAGTTCCAGCCTCCACATTCGAGCCAGAACATCAGCTGGTGACACTTGTTTATGGGCACGGTGTAGGTGGTGGGTTGCATCTTGTCGTGAATTTCGAATTCGGCAATCACCTCGCCATCGGCACCTATTTTGAGCGTCTCCATCGGGTCATTCTCCTTGAAGTCTATGGTGTCGATAGTGTTGTGGGGCATACGGCAAGCCACCGTAAAGGTGAGCATATCATACTCGCCCCAGGTGTTGAAGGCCGCACACGACGACTCGTGGGCCGTACCTCCCGCAGCCAGAGCCAAGAAAGCACCAAAGGGCGACACGGCGGCTAAGGTAGCATTACCCACCGTACCAATCATCATCGAGGCTCCGAACATTGGGGCCATAATGCCCGCCTGAGGGCTGCTTGTCGGGCCCATTTCGATATCGAAGTGAACGCTTGTTTTGAGCAGAAAGCCCTTGTAGATGCGCTCGCCACCGGGCATCGAGAAGTAGTCGCGACGGCTGCTGCCATCCATCCAACACTGCCCATCTACGCTGCTGACGTAGTGGATGTAGGGGGGATTGAGGTCTATCAGGTCAATCTCGGGCGGACACTCGGGCTTGGGATGGTGGAAGAGTCCGTGGTCGAGCTTGGGCTCACCTCGGTAGACCACCATATCGGCCAGACCGAAGGCGGGGTGCTCCATAGACGACATACCCACCTTCTCGAATTTCAGCACACGGCACTTGTTCAGTGGCACGAGATATTGCTTGTTGGGGTCGGTGGCAATCAGCTCGACCTGCAAGACCAGCTCGTCGTCGGCAAACACCCTCAGCCAATCGTTTTTGAGCACTCCGCACTTGCCCACCCAGCCTGTGGTGAAGCTCACATAGTCGAACTCGCCACCGAGGTTAAACATAACGTGTGCACCGGTATTGTTGTGGAAGAAGTTGGTGGTGGATTGCAACACCACACCCTCGCTGTACTTGATACCTCCCATCGAGAAGGTAACATACTGCGAGATGTCCGTAAATACGCCATTCTCTCGCGACACGCCACCGCCCACAGCAAATGGTGGAATCTTCGACACCAGCTTGCATTGGTCGGGCAACTCTTTCAGATAGGCGGGTGCATCGGCCACCACTTCGACCACCTCTACGCCATTTGCTTGCAGAGCGCTTGTGCCCTCTTGGGGCACCGAGTTCTCCCTCTGATACCCCTTGGGGTAGAGCACCACATCTACCATACCGATATCGAGCGACCCTTCGGCCTGCTCGGAACGCAGCGTAAGCGAGGTTGCACCACCCAGACTTACCGTAACGCTCTGGGCCAACTCGCCCTCTTTAATCTCCTTTTCGTAGATGATTTTGCCGTCGGCCTCGATGGTGAGCCAGCCTCGGCTCAGGGTGCCATCGTCGGTATCCAGGGCTCCCACAATAAAGCTCATCTGGTCGAAGTGACCTCCGAGGTTAAATTGCGAGGTCTGCTCGTTGTTGCCAATCAGGGCCATACCCGCACCCATCAAGATACCATTCTCGTAACTATTGCCACTGAGCCTAATCTCGCCCTTCTCGCCCTGAATAAAGTCGAGCCCCACTTTGTTGTAGAACTTGGGGTTGGAGGTGTAGATGGTGTGTTTTGCGCGCCAAGGCATCAGGTCGTAGCACAACTTTATGGGCTTGCTGCCATCCACGAGTGCAAGCCTGTCGGTTTCGTAGGGAGTTTGGCCGGCTCGCCACAAGATAGGCTCGGCAATGCCATAGCCCACACCCGTCTCGGCCATCGTAAAGCGCAGTTTGTGAACGCCCTCAACATCCAGACTCATACGTCGGTTGCCGTCGTTGGAGGAGATAATCTTGTCTACAATCCTTCGTCCGTCGGCCTCGACGACCATAATACTCTTGTGGTTGGCCCCTTCGGTACGGGGGATACCATAGATGAAGGTGAGTGTTTGGTACTTACCCCCGAGGTCAAACTCGCGGTAGCCATACTCATACGACACGAGGGTTGAGTAGTAGTCCACATCAAAGGCGTTGTCGTAGTAGACTCCGCCCAGCATAATGTCGGTGCGGTCTTTCAGCGTCGACAAACTGCGGTGCGATGCCACTGCGGGCACATCCCTGTCGAGGTATATGAGTTTAGCCTTGCCCTTGGTCTGTGCAAACGACAGCGTGGCAGAGAGGATTATAATCAGTGTAGCAATAGTTCGTTTCATAACTCGCCATGTGTTTTTCGGGGTGAAATTAGTCAAACATCACTCTGGGATTCATCGCTGCGGGCGAACGCCACTCGATGCCAAACTTGTCGGCCAACACCGCAGCCTTGGCGCTCCAATAGCCAAAGCAGTAGCCCATAACCATAGGCTCGCCTGCAAGTTGCTCGGCCACCATCTGCTCTGCCTGGTCGATAACCTCTTCCCAGCGGGCTGTCCACTCCACGAGGTCGCGTTTGAGGTATCCTGTCTGCTCCACAGCTTTCAGCTTGCCCTTGTCGGCAGCGGCAATGTTGCGACGGAAGAGGTCAATCTTTGCCTCCACCTCTTCGAGTTCCTCGGCGTGGGTGCCGAGCGACTTCAACACCTCGGCCCTCTGAGTGAGCAGTTCGAGCCCAAGTCGGGGGCGTAGTTCCAGGGCCGCAAGGATGCGCTCCAAGGCCACCTGCACCATTTCGAGCTCGTGGTTGTGGTCAGCCAGCACCTTTGCGTAGTGGCTGCACTCGCGTGCCAGCGCACTATTCTCCCACATACGACCACCCAGCTGGCTATTCTCCTCGGCCACCAGCACACAGCCATACATACCCTCTTCGCAGAGCGCCACAAGCGCACCGTCGCTAATGTTTGTGTTGGCCGCAAGCACCTGGCGCACTCGCTCCAAGTCGGCCCGATAGTCGGTCTTGTTCTCCATAGTTTTTGGGGGATTTACCCTACAAATATACCATTTATATATAAAGATTGCAAGTGGCCCGACGAAAAAACACACGGGGGCAGGTCGAAGAAGATAGGTGCTACAAAGGGGTACTAAAACCCAAAAGGACACCACAACAAAGGGTAGAGCGCCACGACAAGGACACCACAACAACGGGTAGAACACAAAAGAAGGGGCACATTACTGTACCCCTTCTTAGTGATTCCGACAGGACTCAAACCTGTAACCTTCTGATCCGTAGTCAGATGCTCTATTCAATTAAGCTACGGAACCGTTTTGCGAGTGCAAATATACAAACAATTTCTCACTCTGCAACTCTTTTTGCAAAAAAAATTGCACATTTTTGCAACCCCTACTCATTTTCAGGCAGTTGCAGACGAAACTTTTTTTTGCCTTGCATCTCCCCGAACCCGCCATTGGTTTAGTGATGTCCGCACTCGTGGTGGTCGCACCCCACGCCCGAGTCGAACACAAAGCCCAGCAGATAGGTCTTGATGAGCGTTTCGACCTCGCCTCGGCAACCGCGAATAACCCTGATGCCCGCAGCCGAAAGCTTGTTTTTGGCCCCCTCGCCCATGTTGCCCGCCAACATCACCTCTACGCCCATAGCGGCCAGCTCGGAGGCGATACCGCTCTTGCAGCCACACCCTTGGGGCGATGGTAGCTCCTCGGTGGCAACAACGGTGTTGTTTTCTATGGTGTAAATCGTGTAGTGGTCGCAGTGGCCAAAGTGGTCATCCACACGCCCCTCTCTTGTAGGTACAGCAATCTTCATAATCAACTATATTTAACACACGCCCCCGCCTTGCAGGCACCCCCTCTAACTTAGAGGGGGAATACCGATTACTGCTCTCCTAAGTTAGGGGAGCTGGCCCAAGGCCTGAGGGGTCTGTCAATTTTCAATTTTCAATTTTGAATTTTCAATTCTCTCTACCCCATTCGGAATTTGTAGTCCTCGTAGCCGAACTTGCGTACAATCTCCACTTCTCCGTCGGTGTGGCAGATGGCTATCGAGGGGTGGCTCACGCCGTTGAACATGGTGGTCTTGACCATAGTGTAGTGGATCATATCCTCAAACACAATCCTGTCGCCCACCTCGGGCCTCTTGTCGAAAGCCCAATGGCCCACAAAGTCACCCGCCAAGCAACTATTGCCGCCCATACGCCACTTCTCCTCGCCCTCCTCGGGGTCGTGAGCACCCACAATTGCGGGCTTGTAGGGCATCTCCAAGCAGTCGGGCATGTGGCACGCAAACGAGACATTCAGCACCGCAGTTCTCTCGCCTCCGCCCTCTACGATATCCTCGATGGTCGAAACGAGCGTACCTGTGCGCCAAGTGAAGGCACTACCCGGTTCGAGAATAACCCTCAGATTGGGGTGACGCTCCTTGAAACCCCTGAGGGTGTCGATGAGCAGCTCCACATTGTACCCCTTGCGAGTCATCAGGTGGCCTCCGCCCATATTGAACCATTTGAGCCCATCCAGCAGGTGGCCAAACTTGGCCTCAACCACCTCCAATGTGGCGGCCAAATCTTCCGAATTGCTCTCGCACAACGAGTGGAAGTGCAGGCCCTCAATACCCTCGGGCAGGGCGGTGAGTTTGTCGGCCGTAACACCCAGTCGGCTTGCGGGCGATGCAGGGTTGTAGAGGTCGGTCTCGACGGTCGAGTACTCGTGGTTGATACGCAGACCGCACGAAATGCCCTTGGCCATAGCCCTCGGTGCAAACCTCTCCCATTGGCCCAACGAGTTGAAGGTGATGTAGTCGCTATAACTCATCAGCTCCTCGAATTCGCCCTCGGTGTAGACGGGTGCATAGGTGTGGGCCTTCTCGCCATACTCCTCAAAGACCAATCGTGCCTCGGCGAGCGAGCTTGCGGTAGCGCCGTCGGAGTGTTCCCTGAGAATGGGGAAAATGCTCCACATAGCGTTGGCTTTCAGCGCCACGATAATCTCCACGCCTGCCTCGCGGCGCACACGGTCGATGACCGCCATATTTTTCATTAGCTCCGCCTCCTCCAACACATAGCAGGGCGACGGAACGGTGTTGTAATAGTTCAAAGTTGAAAGTTGAAAGTTGAAAGTTTTGCTTCGGTAGAGATTAGGGAACTTAGGGAGTTTAGGGAGATTAGGGAGACCAAAGGTCTTTTTTTGCAACCTTTTCCCTAAATTCCCTAGGCTCCTTAAATTCCCTAATGTTCCTTATCTTCTTGCTTAGAGTTCGATGTCTACGTCGTGCAACTCAACCCAAGGCAGACCCTGAGGACCGAGCTCGGCCAAGAATGGATCGGGATCGAACTCCTCGACGTTGTGAACGCCTGGTTTCACCCACAAGCCCTTGGCAAA
Source organism: Tidjanibacter sp. (assembly GCA_045614885.1). Lineage (GTDB taxonomy): Bacteria > Bacteroidota > Bacteroidia > Bacteroidales > Rikenellaceae > Tidjanibacter. Next base: position 9,746 of record JAZLDU010000014.1, read on the forward strand.
CATTGCAGCACCCAGCGCAGCAGGAACACCGGTGGTGTAGCTCACAGCCTGAGTACCGGTCTCTTTGTAAGCCTCGGCGTGGTCGCAGTTGTTGTAGATATAGTAGGTCTTCTCTTTGCCATCTTTGATACCACGGATGCGGCAACCGATAGAGGTCTCGCCGTGGTAGTTCTCGCCCAGAGTTTTGGGATCGGGCAGAACGGCCTTCAAGAACTGGATGGGCACAATCTCCATACCATTATACATAATGGGGTCGATGCGGGCCATACCGATATCCTGAATTACGCGCAGGTGGGTGAGGTACTCCTGACCGAAGGTCATCCAGAAACGAGCGCGCTTGATGGTGGGATAGTTGATCACCAAGCTCTCCAACTCCTCGTGGTACAAGAGGTAGCTCTCGCGAGGGCCGATGTTGGGGTAGTTCAGGGTTTTGTGAATTTCGAGCGAGCCGGTAGTTACCCACTCGCCATTCTCCCAGTAGCGGCCATTCTGGGTAATCTCGCGGATGTTAATCTCGGGGTTGAAGTTGGTAGCAAAAGCCTTGCCGTGGTTGCCGGCGTTGCAGTCCACGATGTCGAGATAGTGAATTTCCTTAAAGTGGTGCTTTGCGGCACGTGCCGTGTAAACGCCGCTCACTCCTGGGTCGAAACCGCAGCCCAAGATGGCAGTCAATCCTGC
>JAZLDU010000015.1:0-6504 GCA_045614885.1 Tidjanibacter sp.
GGCTGGATGATGCCAAAGGGGGCAGGGTAGGAGTAGGTCAGTTCCAACTCGGTCTCGTAGCCCGCCGTGTAGAGCGAGCGGTCGTAGAGCAGGCCTATGTAGTCGCCCTCGAAAACCAACCCGCGCCACAGCACACCCACAGCACCATACCAATCGCACACACTCTCGGGCGACCAACCACCGTGCAGCAGCAGCGTAAGCTGGCTACCCGTAGGAGCAAGGTAGAGGGGTTGTTCGACCAGCACCCATAGGGCCGAGCGGCTAACCTTTTTCAGCGGCTCCTCGGCATCTCGCTGCTCCTCGGGCAGGGGAGTGTGGCCATACGAATACCCCAGGTGGTAACTACCCACATAGCTACCCTCGTCGCCCACATAGCTCAGCTCGTTTATGGCGATAATGCCGTCGCGCCTGGGGCGAATGTTGAAGACCTCGCTCCACTTTTCGGAGGCCACGCCATTGTAGAGCGACGATTTGAGCGTCAGGCGTTTGGTGAAGTAGAGTTCCGAGTGAAGGCACATGGCCGAGCGGGGCGAGTCGCTAATGGGGAAGTTGGCCGCAATGGTGGGAAACAATCCCCCCACCGACGAGGTGAAAATCGAGTTCCAGGGCGAGGTGAAGTAGTCCTTATTGACATTTCGCACCCCCAGAAATACGTTCGACATTCCAAAATCTTGTCGCAGGCCAAATTCGAAGAGCGACAGCGCCACGCTCTCGTCTTCGATGGCCGAGAAGATGTTTAGGTTGTCGGCCACGCCACTCTTGCCCTGAGAGTTGCGCAGGTTGTTGGCGGCCAGCAGATCGATGCCAAACGAGCCTCCACGCCAGAGGTCGAGCGAGTGGTAGGCATTGAGGATGTTTATCCAGTTGGCCTTGCCGTTTGTGGTGTTCCACAGAAAGCTTGTGGTGTAGGTAACCTCGGCATCGAGGTCGAGTTGTGTGTTGCGCTGGGCAAAGAGTGTGGTGCCCGAGAGCAACAATAGCAGTGCAATGAGTGTTCTTTTCATAAAGCAAAACGGAATTTGTGGGGCTAACTCACAAATTCCGTTCCAACTTTATATTGTCTGAGAGCCTCTTAGAAGCTCACCTTTGCTCCCAGATAGATGCTGCGGGGTTGCAGAGGGCCATAGATGTAGCCCGAGTCGCGGTCGGCACCCTGGTCGAAGTCGCTCTGGTAGGAGTTGAAGATGTTCTTCATGCCGCCAAAGAGTTCGAGGTTGGTGTCGGTGTAGAGGCGGAGTTTGTAGGCCAAGCGAGCACCCATATCGAAGAACGACTGGGTCTTCTGGGCCACATCCTGCTCAATCCAGCCGGCATAGTGCTGCACAATCATAGGGCCGGTGTAGTTGCCCGTGATGTTCAGGTCCCAATTTCGTGCGGGGCGGAGCATCAAGGTCAGGTAGCCGTAGTGGTCGGGGGTGCGGAACATACGAATCTCGGCGGGGGCAGTTTCGCTCCACTGCTCGGCCTCCACATAGCGGCTGCGTTGGAGGGTGAAGCCCGCTTGCAACTCGCAGTTGTAGCCAAACATAGCCTTGCCCTCGAAGTTAAGACCGCTCACCGTAGCACCCGAACCGTTGTAGCGCTCCTGCACAGCCACGCCCTTGTCGTCGTGGCCAATCTCGCGCAGTGCAAACACATCCGAAAGGGTGGTGTGGAAAAGCTCGGTAACGATGTTGAAGGCCATATTGTCGAAGGTCTTAGACCACTCGGCCGAAGCACTCACCGACGACGAACGCTCCTCTTTCAGATCTTTGGCAAGCTGAATACGGGTACGCTCGCCACCCACAATGGCAATGTGCAAATCCTCGTCATAGGCCTGAGGTGCACGGTAGCCCTCGGCATACGACAGACGCAGACTCCACTCGGCATTGGGGTTATAGCGCAGGTTGATACGGGGCGAGAAGATGGGTTTGGCCACCAGATTGTGTTTGTCCAATCGGCCACCCACCAGCACCGAGTAGCGCCTGTTCTTCCACTCGTTCTGGAAGTAGGCACCATAGATGTTGGCCACCTGCTTGGTGTCGATGTCATATCCCAGCGAGGTGTCGTGCAGATTGTTGTGGCTCAGCTCCACACCTGCGGTCAGCTCGGCGGGCAGGAAGAAGAGGTGGTCGAACGAGTGAATATACTGAACGCCCGACGAGGCTGTCAGGTCGTGGGTGCGACCATAGGCGTTGAGGTCTTGGTAGGCGCCATAGTAGCTGCTACGAGCGGTATTCTGAAACGCACCATATACATTCACGCGATTTACATAGTCGGCGTCCGACCAGTCGAACGTAACGCTACCTCCGTCGATGGTGTGGTCGGCCTGTTCGCACACCATAGCCTCGTGCTGTGGTTTGTCCAGAGCGTCGCCACCTCGGCGGTAGTCTTTGATGCGGTGGTATTGGGCCGTGATGCGCGAGTAGGGGCCTGTGCGGAAGTAGCTCCTCATACCGAGGGCCTCCGAAGTGGTAGTCAGAATCTCCGTAAATCCGTCGCCATCGTGGTCGTAGCCGTCGCCACTGCGGCTCTGGGCAAAGACGCTCAGGGCTGCCCTGCGGCTTGCCGACACCAGCGAAGCGTTCAGCGTGGTGGCGTTCTCGAAGGCTCCGGTCATACCAATAGAGGTGGTTGTGTGGCTCATCTCGGCCATACTTGTCTTGGGCTCTTTGGTGATGACGTTGATGGTACCACCAATGGCGCTCGAACCGTAGAGTGCCGAGCCGCCACCGCGCATAACCTCCACACGCTCAATCATATTGGCGGGAATCTGCTCCAAACCATATACGCCCGTGAGCGACGAAAAGAGTGGGTGCGAATCGACCAAAATCTGGGAGTACTTGCCATCCAAACCGTTGATCCTCACCTGGGGGAAACCGCAGTTCTGGCAGGTGTTCTCCACCCTCACGCCGGGCTGAAATGTCAAACCTCCGCTGAGCGAGTTCGATGCCACGCGGTTGAAGGTCTCGGCATCGACAACGCTCACCAGCGAGGGGGCCTCTTGTTTGAGCCTCTCGCTACGGCTGCTTGTAACCACCACCTGATCGAGCATCAGGGGCATCGACTCGATGGCAAAGTTGAGCTCCACCATGGCGCCCTTCACGATGGTAACCTTCTTGGTGGCGGTCTTGTAGCCAATGGCCTCTACCACCACGTTGTAGGTGCCGGGGCGAAGGTTGCGGAGCAGATAGTGGCCCGTAGCGTCGGTGGCAGTACCGGTGGGAGTGCCCTCCAAAACCACGGTCACATACGAGATGTGCTCGCCTGTGGCCGAGTCGACAACGTGGCCAAAAAGGTGAGCATCGGTGGGAGCCTGAGAAATGGCGCTTGCCGTTGGGGGATCGGAAGCAAAAAGTGCAACAGCAAAGCTGCACAGCAGGGTAAGGGTTGCTAAAAATCTCTTCATTTCTATTAAGTTGTTTATAATTATATCTTTTTTTGCGGTGCAAAAGTAGTGCAACCCACCCACTCCCACAATACCTACTTTTTGTGTTTTTAGCCCCCATAAAACAAAAAATACCACCCTTGTCTAATCAAAGAGTGGTATTCGTGGGGTGTAACCCGTGTTTTGCAGATGTGGCAGACTACTTGGCAGCGATGCAGTCGATCTCTACCAGCGCACCCTTGGGCAGGGCTGCAACCTCGTAGCAGATGCGAGCGGGCTTGTCGCCGGTGAAGTACTCGGCATAGATGGCGTTCATGGCACCAAAGTCGCTGATGTGCTGCAACAATACGGTGGTCTTAGCCACATCGTTGAAAGTATAACCGGCCTCTTTCAGAATAGCGCCCAGGTTGTCCAACGACTGGCGGGTCTGAGCCTCAATGCCCTCGGGCATCTCACCGGTGGCGGGAACAAGGGGCAGCTGGCCCGATACATACAAAGTACCTCCGGCCTCGATGGCCTGAGAATAAGGACCCACAGCAGCAGGTGCCTCGGGCGAACAAATAATGCGTTTCATAAATCTCTACTTGTGTGTTAAAAAATGTTATAGTTGTCTGTTAATTTTCTCGTTTCTTATGGCAAATTTATATCTTTGTGGCGAGAAAACAAACTTTTTTACATTCGAATAGGACTATTATGAAACGAATTCTTACAATTATCGCCGCACTTGTGGCCATCGTAGCACTCGGTCAGTCGTGCTGCCCCTGCCGCAAAGCCGTAAAACGTAACCACAAAACCCTCAATGCCACACAGTGGACCCTGAGCCAAATCGAGGGACAAAACGTGGCCGAACTGTTGGTAGAACAGAAGGCTCCCACCATCGTTTTCGATGCAGAAGGCAGCGTGGGCGGCTACGCAGGCTGCAATAGCTTCGGCGGACAGTATAAGATTGTTCCCAGCGAAGTGGAATACCAGAAAAATATCGTGGGCAAACTCTCGTTCGGCTCGATGTTCTCGACTAAACGCTTCTGCCCCAATGACAAAGTCGAAATGCGCTACCTCGCACTGCTCGACAAAATCGACTCGTTCACCATCGAGGAAAATAAACTCTTCCTCTTCACCAACGGCGAACTCAAACTCGTCTTCACCGCAGCTGAGTAGTGCTTTTGCCTTCGGCTCTGTGATTTTTGTCGCTTTTTGTAAAAAGCTCCGCAAAAACTTTTAGTGTAGCCTTGGCGTAGTCTGTTGGTTGAAATAGAGAGTGCCTTGACGGCACTGCAAAAAATAAAAGTGAGTACCACTTTGCAAATGAATTTGCCGTTGGTACTCGCTTTTATTTTTTGTCACCCCTATCGGGGCGGCCATACTCTCTTTCATCCACCAGACTCCGAAAACGTCAACCGTCGACCGTCAACCGTCGACCGACTGAGGTCTAACGTCTAACGACTAAGAATTATAAGAGGACTAGGAGTAATAAGAGTAATAAGAATCATATATATCCTATAACTCCTATATCTCCTATAAAATCATTAAGGGCCTTAAAGCCCCTAATGACCTTAAAGCCCTTAACCTTCAACTTTCAACTTTCAACTCAAAAAAATCTCATTTTTATTTGCAGATTCAAAAAGTAGTAGTATATTTGCACTATACAAGTTGTTTAATACATAAAGAATACTACAAGTATGGAGAACGATGTAATGATAACTGAACTGCTAAATGCGTGGGAAGAGACCTACAAAAAGGGGCAACTAACCTTCTGGGTATTTCTATCTCTTAAAGAGAGCAATAAATGCGTAGAAGAGATAAAAGAGTTTGTTGAGAAGATGTCGGAGGGTTCGATGTCTTGCGAAGAGCAAAGCCTATACAGAAATTTGCGAAAGTTCCTTAACCTAGGAATAGTCGCATACGATAGTAAGCGTGTCAGCAAGGGTCCTGATAGAAAATACTACTATCTGACAGAGCTTGGTAAGGAGTTGTTTCAGCACTTCGTTGAACGAAACATCAAGATATTTACAAAAGAATCCATTATAAACCTTTTAAATTAGTAAGTTATGAAAGCATTGACAATCAGATTGGGACAGTTTGCAATTTGCGCATTAGTTTTGACCGTGTTATTCCGATATGCTCTAAACTTATGCATCGAGGCGAACAGTGTTATTGGAACAACCACCTGCTCCATTGTGTATGGAGGTTTAATGTTTCTGGTCGGCTGGTATTTCGGGACGAAGGATGCCAAGGAGAATGAGGTGCACGACATCGGTTTCAGATACCATTTAGTGACCTATATTTTATGTATTGGTATTGGGTACGGCGTTCATTATTTTGGATGGAATGCAGAGAGCCTGCTAGCAATGACCATTACCGCAATCTCATGGGGAATAGGTCTTCTTGTTCATTTTATCTTCTATCTTATTGAACAACGCAAGACAATAAAAGGATACGCCAAGGACGAGATCTTCCAATAAATGACAACGGCGACTGCTCAATACACTGAGTGGTCGCCATTATTTTTACATTATTATGTCAAAGGTGGCACAAAATTCTAAATCTACAAGAGATTAGTGATTTGGAATTCAATATAGTTGGAACTCTTGAAATCATCAAGAATTTGTGGTACTTTTGCGTGATGGGGCTTTGTTAAATTATTTAACTTGGGAATTTAGGATTGTTACACCTTTGATATAATAATTAAAAATAATACCTGAGACAGCATTGTAGGGTGCCTACGGGCACTCCGAGTTCAAAGAGCTCCCCCACATCTACTCGGGTATTAAAAATAATACCTGCGACCGCATTGCAGGCGGAAATAGGTGTGGGGTGTTGGGGGCGTTAAGAAACAAAGACGCCCGAATGGGGCCGACCTTTACGGTCGTTTGTTTTAGACACCAACAGCCCACACCCCGCCGAAATGCATCGCAGTGGCTTTTGGGTACCTTTTGCCACCAAAAGGTACAAAAGAATAAAAGAACGGTAGATGCCAACCGCCTCATCTACGATGAGTCGTGGCAAGACGGTTGACGGTTGACGGTCGACGGTTGGCGGTCAGCAGACCCCTCAGGCGCGGTGCGCCAGCCCCCCTAACTTAGGGGAGCGGTATATATATTTCTCCTTAAACTCCCTAAATTCCCTAAATTCCTTAT
>JAZLDU010000016.1:0-29683 GCA_045614885.1 Tidjanibacter sp.
ACCCCCACAAGAATTACAACAAGCTTTCGGCCAAGGAGTTGCGCCTGAAATTTCGCAACATAGATTGGGATACTTATGCCAAGGCTATGGGCTTTGTGTTGCCCGCCGAGCTGGTCGTAAGCCAGATGCCCGCAGTGGCTCGTGCCAACAAACTGCTCGGTAGCGAGAGCCTGCGCACCATCAAAGATTATATGATTTTCCACCAGATTCGCAGTGCCGCCTCGTCGCTGAGCGACGACTTTGTGGAGGCCAGCTTCGAGCTCTATGGCCGCACAATGTCGGGCCAGGAGGAGTTGCGCCCCCGCTGGAAACGCTCGCTGGGCGTTGCCGACGGCTCACTTTCGGAGGCGGTAGGCCAGATGTATGTAAAGAAATACTTCCCCGCAGAGTATAAGGCCAAGATGGTCGATATTGTCAAAAATTTGCAGGTAGCCCTCGGTCAGCACATCGACGCTTTGGAGTGGATGAGCGACGCAACCAAAGCCAAAGCACACGAAAAGTTGGCTTCGTTCACCGTCAAAATCGGCTACCCCGACAAGTGGAAAGACTACTCGTCGCTGACCATCGATCCCGAGCAGAGCTACTACGCCAACCGCAAGGCTATCAGCGCATGGTACACGGCCGACAATCTGGCCGACCTGAAAAAGCCCGTCGACAAGAGCGTGTGGTTTATGAGTCCCCAGACCGTAAACGCCTACTACAACCCTACCACCAACGAGATTTGCTTCCCAGCAGCCATCTTACAGCCACCCTTCTTCAATCCCGAGGCTGACGATGCTGTGAACTATGGCGCAATTGGCGTGGTTATTGGCCACGAGATGACACACGGTTTCGACGACCAGGGCCGCCAATTCGACAAAGACGGCAACCTGAACGATTGGTGGACCAAAGAGGATGCCGAGGCTTTCGACAAGAGGGCACAGGTGTTGGTAGAGCAGTTCGACGCTATCGAGGTGAACAACGAGGGCTTGCACGCCAACGGCCGCTTCACTCTGGGCGAGAACATTGCCGATCAGGGCGGTCTGAGGGTTGCCTATACCGCCATGAAGAATGCTCAGGGTGGCAAAGAGCCCGAGGCTATCGACGGCTTCACCGCAGCTCAGAGGTTCTACATTTCGTATGCAACCCTGTGGGCACAGAACATCCGCGAGCAGGAGATTGTTCGCCTCACCAAGACCGACCCCCACTCGCTGGGCAAATGGCGCGTAAACGGCACTCTGCCCAACATTGCCGAGTGGTATGAGGCCTTTGGTATTACAGACGGTGCCATGTACCGCGCTCCCGAGGAGAGGATTATTATCTGGTAATTGAGAATTGAGAATTGAGAATTTTTCAGCAACTTCTAAATTTTCTATAACTCTTAGTACTCCCATAACTCCTATAACTCTTAGCAACTTATAGGGATAATAGAAAGGTTAGTTTAGGTAAACAGACAAAACAATGACACACAAAGAGTTGGAAGAGAGGTATGGCTCGTTTTTCGAGCTCTGCTGCGGTCAGTTCAGCGACCACAGTTGTACCCTTCTGCGCGAGGCTATCGAGCTGGCCGACAAGGCCCTCGACGGACTCACTCGCTACGACGGCTCGCCACTGTTGGACCACTCGGTGGGCACCGCCCGCATTGTGGTTAGCGAGGTGGGCTTGGGGCGCAACTCGGCCGTGGCTGCACTGCTCCACGATGCTGCTCGTATGGGACTAATCTCGCTGGCCGAGGTGAACAAGCGCTTTGGCGAAGCACCCGTAGGCATCATCCTCGGAATGAACGACATATCCTCCATCCGCACCAATGCCGACAAGGAGCAAATAGACAACTTCCGCGACCTGATAATCTCCTACTCTACCGACCCACGAGTGATTCTGCTCAAATTGGCCGACAGGTTGGAGGTTATGCGCAACATAGCCATCTTCCCCGCCGAAAAGAGGCTCACCAAGAGTTGGGAGAGCATGAACCTCTACGCCCAGATTGCCCACAAACTCGGCCTCTACAACATAAAGAGCGAGTTGGAGGAGATTGCTTTCTCGCAAATCGAGCCCAAGGCCTATGCCGAGATTACCAAGCGACTCGAAGAGGGTGCCGAGCGAAGGGCCCAACTTATTGCCAACGTGCTCGCACCCGTGGAGCAGAAGATGAAGGAGAACGGTATCCGCTACCACATCAAGAGCCGCACCAAGAGTGTCTACTCCATTTGGCGCAAGATGGTGCGCCAGAAGGTGTCGTTCGACGAGGTCTTCGACATCTTTGCCATACGCATAATCATCGACTGTCCACCGGCGCAGGAGAAGATGCTCTGTTGGAATGTCTTTTCGATAGTCACCGACTTCTACACCCCCAACCCCGAGCGAATCAGGGATTGGATTTCGATTCCCAAGAGCAACGGCTACGAGTCGCTCCACGCCACCGTGTCGGCCTTTGGCGAGTGGGTGGAGATTCAGATTCGCACGGAGCGTATGGACGAGGTGGCCGAGCGAGGCATCGCTGCCCACTGGCGCTACAAAGGCGTGGGTGGCGGTACCATAAGCCACGAGCAGTGGTTGGCACGCCTGCGCGAAATCATCGAGGAGAGCAGCGACAAGAGTGGCATTGCCAAGAAGTTAGACACCTCGCTCACCTCGCGTGAGGTGTTTGTATTCACCCCCAAAGGCGACCTTCGCAAGTTGCCCGAGGGTGCTACGGTACTCGACTTTGCCTTCGACATCCACTCGGGCGTGGGTAGCCAATGCGTGGGTGCCAAGATTGGCGACCGCAACGTGCCCATAAAAGAGAAACTCCGCAATGGCGACATTGTAACCATCCTCACCTCCAAGAGTCAGAAGCCCAAGAGCGATTGGCTCTCGGTGGTGGTTACCAGCAAGGCCAAAAGCCGCATCAAAGTATTTCTGCGCGAGGAGGAGGCCAAGCTTGCCAGGTTGGGGCGCGAGGAGCTGGAACGCAAACTGAAAAATTGGAAACTAAGCATCTCGATCGACGACGCAGTAAACTTGTTGTGCCGAACCTTCAAACTGCGCACCGGTCTGGAACTCTACGGCCGCATCGTAGACGAGAAGGTGGATATGATGCAGGTGAAGGAGATAATTGGCCGCCACCTCGAAGGGGGCGACACTCCACAACCTTCCAAACCACGCTTCGACCCCTCGGCTCTGCCCAAGCCACAGCAGCAGAGCGAAGAGCTCATCTTGGGCGACGATGTGCACGGTCTGAAATACAAGGCGGCCCGCTGTTGCAACCCCATATTTGGCGACGAGGTGTTTGGCTTTACGACCATCAGCTCGGGCATCACCATCCACCGCAGCGACTGCCCCAATGCCAAGAGGCTCAAAGAGTTGTACCCCTACCGCGTCATTGCCGCCCGCTGGAAAGGCGAAACGAGCAAGGGTAGCTTTATTGCCTCCATAAGGGTTGTGGCCGACGACCGCTCGGGAATGCTCAACCGCCTGACCGACACCATTGGTGGCCTGCACATCAACATCCGCTCGCTGAGCCTTGCTCCGGCGAGGGATAACACCCTGAGTGGCAGTATAAATGTGGAGGTGCCCAGCTCGTCGGTGGCCGATATGGTAACCTACGCCATACAGAAAATCGACGGCGTAAGAAAAGCATATAGAGTGAATAAATGAATTGAAAATTGAAAGTTGAAAGTTGAAAGTTGACACACGCCCCCGCTGCTTCGCAGCACCCCCTCTAACTGTTAGAGGGGGAAAAACCAAAAACACACTCGTGCCAAAGGCACACCACAATTTTCAATTGTCCATTTTCAATTTTCAATTATAATCGACGGTCGACGGTCGACGGTTATATTAGACGTTAGACAAAAAAAGAAAGATATGAGAAGCGAAACAAGACTTTGGATATGGATTATAGTGCTCTTTTTGCTACTGACGGGCACTGTTACGTTAGGCGACATTTTTAGCCTATTTTTCACAGGCATTGGCCTGATTATTATGCTCTTCCTGATCGTTGCACTTATATTCAGCTACCGCGTGCGCAGGGCTCAGCGCCAAGCCGAAGAGCAGGGCCAAGAGTTCAAGGGCTACACCTGGAACTTTGGCGGTTACCAGAACACCTCGCGCCCCAGCAACCCCGACGAAGGCAAGGTGAGGGTTAAGAGCGTGCCCAAATCGAAGAAGAGGGTGAGCGACAACGTGGGCGAATACGTTGACTTCAAGGAAGAATAATGTTAAGTAAATGTTACTTTTGCCCGATTTACTAAAAAAATTAAATAAATACTTTGGTAAATGGAGCAAAATTTCTACTTTTGTGGTGTGAAAAAAATCAACAAAAATCATATTAACACTTTAATTTAACGAAAATTATGGCACAGATTAAGATTGGTATCAACGGCTTCGGTCGTATCGGTCGTCTGGTATTCCGCGCAGCTTGCAACCAGGCAGACAAATTTCAGGTAGTAGGTATCAACGACCTTATCGATGTTGAGTACATGGCATACATGCTCAAATACGATAGCGTTCACGGCAAATTCAACGGCACCGTTGAGATCGTAGACGGCAAACTCGTAGTAAACGGCAACGCTATCCGCGTAACCGCAGAGCGCAACCCCGCAGACCTGAAATGGAACGAGGTAGAGGCTGAGTACGTTGTAGAGTCGACCGGTCTTTTCTTGACCAAAGAGAAAGCTCAGGCTCACATCGAGGCTGGTGCTAAATATGTTGTAATGAGCGCTCCTTCGAAAGACGATACCCCCATGTTCGTATGCGGTGTAAACACCGATACCTACTGCGGTCAGACCATCGTTTCGAACGCATCGTGCACCACCAACTGCTTGGCTCCTATCGCTAAGGTTATCAACGACAAATTCGGTATGGTAGAGGGTCTGATGACCACCGTTCACGCTACCACCGCTACCCAGAAGACCGTAGACGGTCCTTCGGTAAAAGACTGGCGTGGTGGCCGTGCTGCTGCCGGCAACATCATCCCCAGCTCGACCGGTGCTGCTAAGGCTGTAGGTAAAGTTATCCCCGCTTTGAATGGCAAACTGACCGGTATGTCGTTCCGCGTTCCTACCCTCGACGTTTCGGTTGTTGACCTGACCTGTACTCTCGCAAAAGAGGCTACCTACGCAGAGATTTGCGCTGCTATGAAAGAGGCTTCGGAGGGTGAGTTGAAAGGCATCCTGGGCTACACCGAGGACGCAGTTGTTTCGAGCGACTTCATCGACGACGCTCGCACCTCGATCTTCGACGCTGAGGCTGGTATCCAGCTCTCGCCCAAGTTCGTGAAACTCGTTTCGTGGTACGACAACGAGTGGGGTTACTCGAACAAAGTTCTGATGCTTATCGAGAAGATGTTTGCTTACAACAACAAATAGTCGTTAGCAAACCGCGATATTCCCACGGAGGGTTGGACAAACGTCCAGCCCTCTTTTTTTGTGTCTTATACCAAAATGGTAAGAGAATTTCGGCTTATTGGTCAAAATTTCTTATATTTGTAGAGAAAATTTCACATAGCGTGCAACTTTTTGGGTGCCAAAAGCGTCTATAATATAAAAGAGGTGTGGTAGTGAGAGGGTGTGTGCAAATTTCCGCCCACTGCCCACAGAATGTATAACCCAATAACAAATGTGTACTATGAAGAGAGTTTTTATGCTTTTTGCGATGGTGCTCGCTTGGGTAGGAGTATCATTGGCGCAGGAGAGTGGGCAGGGCGTGCAGCAGCTGCTCGACGTAATCTACAAGAGTGACGGCTCGGTGGTGAAGGGTGTGATTATGGAGCAGATTCCGGGTGTGAGCTACACCATCACGACCACCGACGGCAAGAGCCTCACCATCGACGCTCTGAGTATCGACAAAATCACCAAAGAGCCAGCCGTAGGCGGCTCGGTCGTAACCGAAAACATCAACCACAACTACTATTACAACCCCTACCTGGTAGTCCAATATGACGAGAATGGCAACCCCATTCTGCCCCTCAGTCCTACGGAAGCGATGTTTGGCTCGCTGATAGTGCCCGGCTTGGGCCAGATTTTCAACGGTCAGCACGGCAAGGGCTTGGCGCTTATGGGTGGAGCCTTGGCAGGTGTGTTGGCCATCACTGCGGGCACTGCGGCTGTGGGCCCCGGCTGGGAAGACGTTGTGGGCTTTTCGGGCTTGGCGCTGTTTGTGGGCTCGTATCTCTACTCGCTCATCGACGCACCCCTCTATGCCAAGCGCTGGAACGTGGAGCACGGATTCCCCGCCAACGGCAATCTGTCGATGTCGGTAGCCCCCGTGATTATGGTCCCTGTGGGCTACTACGGAGCACCCCGCGCAACCGTGGGCGTTGGTGCCGAGATAAACTTTTAGCAAGCAAACACTTCTAACACCCATAACAACCCGACCATTATGAAGAGATTTTTGATGCTGATAGCACTGTTGGTGGCCTTTGGGGGCAGCGTGGCAAGGGCACAAGAGGGCATAAAGCCCATTGCCAAACCCACGCCCAAGAGCAGCGACTACAAGTGGACCGTCGATCTGGGTGCGGGGCTTTCGCTCTACCACGAGCTCTTCCTCGGCGACTTCTTGGAGCGCCCCGACCTTGTGCCGGGCGGCACTACTCGCGAGCGTCACTACACCCTACCCTACGTTCTGAGTGCCGACATCTACCGACAGGTGGGCCCCAATTTCAAACTCGGCCTGCGCACAACGCTGGGATACAAGCAACACTACTGCTACGACATAAACGACAATGTGTTGGGCCACATAAACCTCTTGCCCGCAACGGTGGTGTTGGTGGGCAAGGTGTCGTACTACAAGGGTAGCGAGTTTGAGTTCTACGGCACCTATGGCTTGGGCGTGAGTGTAGACATCACCATCAAGGATTTCTATTGGAAGCCTTCGCCCTCGGTTGCTTTCAGCGACCTGATTGCCGAGTTCTACCCTCTCGGTATGCGTTGGGGGCGCAAGCAGGGCTTCTTCTGCGAGTTCGGCATGGGCAGCAAGGGGCTTTTCAACATGGGATATTTCCGTAATTTCTGATAGTCAGTGCAATTCCACTAAAACCACAACTATATGAAACGATTGCTACTAATTCTGACACTAATTGTGGCGAGCTGCTGCATCGCATCGGCGCAGAACTACAAGGAGTATGACGACGTGATTTACGGCACCGATGGCTCGGTGGTGCGTGGCACCATCATTGAGCAAGTGCCCGGTGTGAGCTACAAGATAGCCACCGAGGGAGGCAACATCTTTGTCTTCGATGCGCTGAAAGTCGAGAAGATTACCAAAGAGCCCCCCATCGCCAACCCCTACAAAGATAGTGGCGTGCGCTACGACGAGTATGGGCAGGAGTTGGACAAAAAGAGCCCCTTCTTGTCGGCCTTAGGCTCAGCTTGCGTACCCGGTTTGGGACAGATGTTCAACGGCCAGATGCGCAAGGGTTTGTTGATTATGGGCGGCCACTACGCTTGTCTTGCGGCCTTCTATGCCAGCACCTACTTTGCCGACAACGGGCTTATGGGTGGCGACTCTACCCCCTGGGAGATTACGTCGCTTGCCTGCTTGGCGGGCTATCTGGGCACCTGGTTCTACTCGTTCATCGACGCACCCCTCTACGCCAGCAAGTGGAACGAGGCCAACGGTTTTGCCGTGGGCGACGGCAAGTGGCTCCGCGTAGCACCCTCGGTGGGTGTGAGCAGCACAATGACCACGGGCACAGCCCCAACCTTCGGCCTTGGCGCAACCCTGACCTTCTAAGGGCCAACCATCAAACAACAACAGAGGCGAACTCACCACGAGTCCGCCTCTGTTTGTATCGTAGAGTCTGTATCTCTACTCCTCCGCCACCTCGGCAGGAACGATGAAGATACCCTCGATACTGTCGAGGAACTCTGCACGGGTGCCGTCGTGTACGGGAGTGACGTTGCTCACGGGTGTACCACTCTCGTCGCGGGTCATACCAAAGAACAGCTCGGCAATCTCCAAGCTCTTGTCGCACTCGGCCACCAGCTCCATACGCTTGTTGGGCAGCAGCAGCGAGTAGGTCAGGTGTTCGAGGTATTGGAACTCATCGACCAGCTCGTCGGAGATATAATCCTGCTTGCTGTCGGGGAAGGTGAAGTAGTAGTACAACTTCTGGGTAATGTCGTGAGCAAAGTGGCGAGCCAGCTCGTCGCCCTTCTCGTTGGCACCTGCCAAGTAGTAGGCATCTATCAGCGGGAACGATTGGTAGTTGTGGGGCAGTTGCGACAGGGGCAGCTCCTCCATAACCCTATCCAACACCTCCACAGCCTTCTCATTCTGGCCCTCCAAGGCGAGCTGCTGAGCCAAGCGGGCAAAGCCACCACGCACCTGGGTAGAGTTGATGTTATAGCGCGAGAAGTTGTCGATATAGACGCTCTCGTCTTTCACATTGCCATAGCGGGCGCGATTCATATATACATCATAGAGGTAGTCGCTGTCGATACGGCCAATCTCGGTTGCGCTCTCGTAGGTAGTCTTGATGGGCACCAAGCGGTAGGCAAAGCCGTCGAATTGGAGGTAGTCGAGGATGCCGATATTTTTCAGCAGCGTGGGCTGAACAAAGTATATGGGCCTCTCCCAATTGAAGTTGGCCAGCAGGTCGAGTATCATAAACTCGGGCTTTTCGAGCGTGGTACCCTTGATATCCAGATCGAGCGTGTCGAGTATCAGATCTGCATCTTCGGGGGCCACAATGCCCGCCTTTAAGACGTTCTCCTTATTCACGGGCAGCGAGAGTTTGTGCTGGGGCAGGAAGTCGAACGAGAGTTCCTCGTCGTAGTAAATCTTGGTACCCTTGGCCTCGCTACGCACAATGTCCATAGCCTGTTTCAGGGGCACACGGTAGTCTACCACATCCTCCACAAAGATATAGTCGTTGGCATACATATACTTCTCCTTGGGGAACGAGAAGGGCACGGGCTCCGAGTCGTTATACTTGTACTTCATCTCGTCGATATACCAGCCGCCACCCAAGTAGCTCTGGTTCATAATCCTCACATCGGGCCTTACACCCTCGACCTCTTGGTTGTACCAGAGCGGGAAGGTGTCGTTGTCGCCATAGTTTACGACTATCGAGTTGGGCAACATACAGTTCAGATAACTGTATCCCATATCGCGCATCACATAGCGGCCGCTACGGTCGTGGTCGTCCCAGTTCTCGGCACACAGCACCGCAGGCACACTCAGGCACACCACCGTAGCCACCACTGCGGGGGCTTTCTCGCCTTTGAGCACCTTACCGAGCCACTCCTTCACGGCCACCACGCCAAAGCCTATCCACATACAGAAGGCATAGAACGAGCCTGCATAGACGTAGTCCCTCTCGCGGGGCTCACCTGGGGGCGAGTTGAAGTATACCACCAGCGCCACGCCCATCATCACAAACAACCACGCCACAATGGTAAAGTACCTCGGGTTGCGACCCAACTGCCACAGCAGACCAATCAGTCCGAGCAGGAAGGGTATGAAGTAGTAGTGGTTGCGCCCTTTGTTGTTGGCCATCTCGTCGGGCAGGTTGTCCTGAGGGCCAAGCACCGCCTCGTCGAAGGGTTTAATGCCCGACATCCACTGTCCGTCGGTAATCTCGCCCACCGACTGATTGTCGCTCTGCCTGCCCACAAAGTTCCACAAGAAGTAGCGCCAATACATAAAGTTCAGCTGGTAGGAGAAGAAGTATTGCAGGTTGTTGGCAAAGGTGGGCACCTCGTAGACCTCGCCCTGATAGCGAATCTTCTTGGCTCCCGTAATGCCGCCCCACGACTTGTAGCCCTCGACGTGGTGATCTTTGCTCGACCACATGCGGGGGAAGAGAGTCTTAAACTCCGAGGGGTAGGTGTAGCCACTCACGGTCTTCTCGCCCACATATTTGCCCTTGTCGTTGACGTAGTATTTGGTCTTGTAGGTAACATCCTCTATGGGGGCTGCATACGACACACCGCTCAGAATGGGCTGAGCCTCATACTGCTCGCGGTTAAGCAGGTAGAGCAATCCGTAGGGGTTGTCGGGGTCGTTGGAGTTCATGGGTGGGTTGGCCGCTGCACGAATCAACACCGAAGCGTAGCTCGAATAGCCAATCAGAATTACGGTCAAGCAGGTAACAAGCAGGTTGGCAAGTTTCAAACCCCTCTTCTGAGTAACATATATACCCACGCCCAGAGCCGCAAACAGCACCACCACATAGATTGCAAAGCCCACATTTACGGGCACTCCGATACCGTTGAGCATACGGTCGAACCACGCACCCACCAGAGTAGTGTAGGGAATAACAATGCTATTGACAAACAAAATAAGCACACCGCTCAGCACCGTCATACTGCCCAACCCCTTCCAGGTAACCTTTTCGGTCTTGCGGAAGTAGTAGACAAAGGCCAGCGCAGGAATGGTCAGCAGGTTGAGAATGTGGACACCAATCGAGAGGCCCATAAGGTAGGCAATCAGCACCAGCCAGCGCTCATTACCCTTCTGATCGGCCACCTCTTCCCAGCGCAGTATGGCCCAAAAGACCACCGCCGTCATCAGCGACGAGAGGGCATACACCTCGGCCTCCACAGCCGAAAACCAAAACGTGTCGGTAAAGGTGTAGGCCAAAGCTCCCACCAAACCGGCACCTATGATGGTGATAGTCTGTCCCTTGGTAGGCTCCGAGCCTCGACGCACCAACATACGCAGAGCGATGTGGGTGATGGCCCAAAAGAGGAACATAATAGTAGCCGCAGCAGCCATGCACGACATCACATTGACCATAACGGCCACCTTGGTCACGTCGCCAAAGGCAAATTGGGTGAAGAAGTTGGCAATCATCATAAAGAGTGGCGCACCCGGGGGGTGGCCAACCTCCAACTTGTACGACGTGGGGATAAACTCACCGCAGTCCCAGAAGCTTGCGCTGGGCTCGGTGGTAAGGATATAGACCAACGCCGAAATCAAAAACGTGGCCCAACCCGCAATAGTG
This sequence comes from Tidjanibacter sp., assembly GCA_045614885.1. Taxonomy (GTDB): domain Bacteria; phylum Bacteroidota; class Bacteroidia; order Bacteroidales; family Rikenellaceae; genus Tidjanibacter. The sequence continues at coordinate 10,907 of JAZLDU010000016.1, forward strand.
TTTATTCGTTTATACTGTTTCATATTTTCTTTTTTTCCTTTTTCTTTTGCGACTTTTTGTAAAAAGTCGCCCAAAAACTTTTCTGAGATACTCGCCTACGGCTCATATCTCTTACACTCCATAGGTAATACCTCTATGAAGCGCTGAATTTCGGTTTTTATTATTTGAAAATCGAAAAACTGCACCAAAGGTGCACCAAAATTCTCAATTCTCGCAAATGCGAGTAAGCGAGAGCAGAGCAAATTTAAATTTGCTCTGCCGAGCAGGAGCATTTTAGACAAAATTTATTTTGTCAATTTTCAATTCGCCTCAATTCTATTGCAAAGTTAAGAAAATTATGAGTATTTTTACAACCTCAAAACGATAACAACAAAAAACTATGGCTACAAAGTTGATGCTATACAACACACTCACTCGACGCAAAGAGGAGTTTGTTCCACTTAACCCCGAACACGTGGGTATGTATGTGTGCGGCCCTACCGTCTACGGCGACCCACACCTGGGACACACCAGGCCCGCAATCACCTTCGACCTGCTCTTCCGCCACCTCCGCGCCCTCGGCTACAAGGTGCGCTACGTTCGTAACATTACCGACGTGGGCCACCTCGAACACGATGCCGATGAGGGCGAAGACAAAATCGCCAAAAAAGCACGCCTCGAACAGCTCGAACCTATGGAGATTGCTCAGTACTACACCAACCGCTACCATACTTTCATGGATAAGCTGGGTGTACTGCCCCCCTCGATCGAGCCCCACGCAAGCGGACACATCATCGAGCAGATCGAACTCGTGAAACAGATTCTCGATGCCGGCTACGCCTACGAGAGCAACGGCTCGATATACTTCGACGTGACCAAATACAACCAGAAGTTCCACTACGGCAAACTCTCGGGCCGCAACCTCGACGACGTGCTGGTGGGCACCCGCGATATCGACGGACAGGGCGACAAGCGCAACTCGTTCGACTTCGCACTCTGGAAGAAGGCTCAGCCCGAGCACATCATGCGCTGGCCCTCGCCTTGGAGCGACGGTTTCCCCGGCTGGCACTTGGAGTGTACCGCTATGAGCACCAAATACCTGGGCGAGAAATTCGACATCCACGGTGGCGGTATGGACCTGATGTTCCCCCACCACGAGTGCGAGATTGCTCAGTCGTGCGCCTCGCTCGGCCACGACTCGGCACGCTACTGGGTACACAACAATATGATTACCATCGGTGGCCAGAAGATGGGCAAGTCGCTCGGCAACTTCATCACCCTCGAACAGCTGTTCAGCGGTACTCACGACAAGTTGGAGCAGGCCTACTCGCCCATGACCATAAGGTTCTTCATCTTGCAGGCCCACTACCGCTCGACCCTCGATTTCTCGAACGAGGCTCTGCAAGCCGCCGAGAAGGGCTACGACCGACTGATGAAGGCCGTAGATACGCTCGCCAAACTGCAACCCTCGGAGAGTTCGACCGTAGATGTAAACGACCTGACCAACCGCTGCGAGGAGGCTATGAACGACGACCTCTCGTCGCCTATGGTCATCAGTGCGCTGTTCGACTGGGTGCGCATCATCAACTCCATTGCCGACGGCAAAGAGAAAATCTCGGCTGCCGACTTGGAGGCTTTGAAGGCTACCATCAAACTATATGTGTTCGACATCTTGGGCCTGAGGAACGAGAAGGCCGAGGGTGCCGACGACAAACTCTCGCCCCTGATGGAGATGCTGTTGGAGGTGCGTCGCAACGCCAAGGCCAACAAGGATTGGGCCACCAGCGATTTGATTCGCAACCGCCTTGCCGAGATTGGTATCCGCGTGAAGGACAACAAAGACGGCACGATGGATTGGGAGATGCAGTAAAAAACAAAACGAGAGGAATTTTTGGAATTCCTCTCGTTTTGTTTTGTCGAACGTCGAACGACGACTATTTACTCCTATTGTTCCTATGTCGGTCAATGGTCGACGGTCGACAACAAAAAAAAGACCGCAATTTCTTGCGGCCTTCTTGGCTCCTCAGCTAGGACTTGAACCTAGGACCCCCTGATTAACAGTCAGGTGCTCTAACCAACTGAGCTACTGAGGAATTTTTCGTTGCTCTGCGGATTGTTCCGTTTTGCGAGTGCAAATATACAGCAAAAAATTAACCCACCAAACATTTTTGCAAAAAAAATTAAAAAAATTTGCATACCTATAAATATAATATCCCTCGGAGTGTTGAATTTCCCAACGGAAAGTGTATCTTTGTACGTTATGCGTAGTGTATTACTCATAGTCGTTTTGCTGTTTTTGGGCGGCAGGGCCTACGGTCAAGAGGGTGATATTATGGCAGATAGCCTCTCGGCCCACACCACCACAGCCCCCGCAGAGCCCTCAAAACTGCTCTTCGAGAGCTTGGTGCACGACTTTGGACGCATAAACGAGGTGGATGGAGCGGTGAGCCACACCTTCTCCTTCACCAACAACTACGACCACCCCATCGTCATCGAGCGGGTATACACAAGTTGCGGTTGCACCAACACCGACTACTCCCGCAAGGCGGTGGAGTCGGGCCACAAGGGGCGCTTCACGGTGGAGTTCAACCCCGAGGGACGCGAGGGAGTGTTCGACAAGCGGGTAACGATTGTCTACAACAATGGCTTGGGGCGCACCCATCTGCACGTTCGTGGCGAGGTTGTGGGCCGTCCTCGTTCGGTAGCCGACCTCTATCCCCACAACGTGGGTGGCGGAGTGAGGGCCGATGGCGACTACAAGGCCTTTGGCAACGTGGCTCAGGAAAAGAGTCGCAGTATGACCGTTGCGCTCATCAACACCAGCGACGAGGCCGTAAGTGTAGACTATGTTTGGGCCGAGGCGAGTGGAGCCTTGGAGGTAAATATGCCCACCGACTTGGAGGCGGGCGAGGTGGCCCTGGCCACACTCACCTACACCCCCGAGGGTGGCAAATATGGCCTGCTGAGGGATAGAATAGAGTTGCTGGTCGATGGCGAGCGCACAGGGCGCACGATTACCACAACGGCTGTGGGCATCGACAACTTCGGGGCCGAGAGTGGCGAGGGTAAGGCCAACGTGAGCAGAGGAAAGGCGAGCCCCAAGGCCGAGATTGACCCCGTATTTCACGACTTTGGCAGCGCCCGCAAGGGTAGTAGGCTGAGGGTGGAGGTAACCATCCGCAATAGCGGCAGTGCTCCTCTGGTGGTACGCAGCGTAACGCCCCGCAGTGGTACGACCATAGGGCTGAGTGGTGGCGAGGTGATACCCTCGGGCGAGAGCCGTGTGGTGGAGTTGACCTACACCGTACCCATCGAGGGCTACGACACGGTCTATGGCGGAGCGATGATTGTGGTGAACGACCCCCTAAGGCCCGTCAGAGAACTCCGCGTAGCAGCGAATGTGAATTAAAAGTTGTCGTTAGACATTAGACATTAGACGTTAGACTATACACTAAAATACTAATCAAACTACAATTAGAGAGAGATGTACAAGATTGAGAGGAAGGTAAAACTTGCCGAAAACATCTATTTGATGGACATCTATGCGCCCAGGGTAGCCAAATCGGCCCACCCCGGCCAATTCATTATTCTTCGTTCAACACCCGAGGGTGAGCGCATTCCGCTGACCATCTCGGACTACGACATCGAGCGTGGCACCGTACAGATTGTGGTGCAGACGCTGGGCGTTTCGACGCTGAAACTCGCAGCCTTGGAGGAGGGCCAGTGCGTCGAGGACTTTGCAGGTCCTCTGGGCCGCCCCTCGGACTTTGTCTATGAGAACATCGACCACCTCAGGGGCAAAAAGTTGCTCTTCGTGGCTGGTGGCGTGGGTACTGCGCCCGTGTATCCCCAGGTAAAGTGGCTCCACGAGCACGGCGTAGAGGCCGACGTGATTATCGGTGCCAAGACCAAAGATTTGCTCATCCTGACCGACGAGATGCGTAGCGTGGGTAACCTCTACATCGCCACCGACGATGGCTCGGAGGGCTACCACGGTATGGTTACGGGCCTTCTGAAAAAACTCGTCGAGGAGGAGGGCAAAAAGTACGACACCGTCATCACCATTGGCCCTATGATTATGATGAAGTTTGTGGCCCTTACCACCAAAGAGCTGGGCATTCCCACCATTGCGTCGCTCAACTCGCTGATGGTCGATGGTACGGGTATGTGTGGTGCTTGCCGTGTGAGCGTGGGCGGTCAGACCAAGTTCACCTGTGTCGATGGCCCCGAGTTTGATGCCCACCTGGTCGATTTCGACGAGGCTATGCGCCGTAGCGGTCAGTACCGCGACGAGGAGCAGCGCAGGCTCGAAAAATACAAAGACCACCGCTGCCGCATCGGTCTGGACAAATAAGCAGAGTGTAGAACCATAGAACAAGAGAGAAAGATATTATGGCAAATATAATTTCACGCACCCCCGTAAGGGAGCAAGACCCCGCCAAACGTGCCGCCAACTTCGAGGAGGTGTGCTACGGATTCAACATTGAGGAGGCTCAGAGGGAGGCTTCGCGCTGTCTGCACTGCCGCAATCCTCGCTGTGTAGGTGCCTGTCCTGTGGGCATCCAGATTCCCAACTTCATCGCTGCCATTGGCGAGGGCGACTTCGCTATGGCTGCCCAGATTATTGCCGAGGACTCGCTGTTGCCCTCAATTTGCGGCCGTGTGTGCCCCCAGGAGAGCCAATGCGAAGGCTCGTGCATCTTGGGCATCAAACACGAGCCCGTGGCTATCGGCAAGCTCGAACGCTTTGTGGGCGATTGGCAGTTGGAGAACGGCTCGAAAGAGGCAGTCAACATTGAGAAAAATGGCAAGAAAGTGGCCGTTGTGGGTAGTGGTCCTGCCGGCTTGGCTTGTGCTGCCGACTTAGCCAAATTGGGCTACGAGGTTACCGTCTTTGAGGCACTGCACCGCTTGGGTGGTGTGTTGAGCTACGGTATTCCCGAGTTCCGTCTGCCCAAAGAGCGCATCGTGGCCCGAGAGATCGAGAAGGTTGCAAGGCTGGGCGTTAAGTTCGAGAAGAACATCATCGTGGGCCGTACCGTAACCATCGACAGCCTGATGGACGAAGAGGGCTTCAACGCAGTATTCGTAGGCTCGGGCGCAGGTCTGCCCAAATTTATGGGCATCGAGGGCGAGAACCTCAACGGTGTATTCTCGGCCAACGAGTTCCTGACCCGTATCAACCTGATGGGTGCTTTTGCCCCCGAGGAGAACGACACCCCCGTAAGGCGTGGCCAGAAGGTGGCCGTAGTGGGTGGCGGTAACGTGGCAATGGACGCTGTACGTTCGGCCAAACGCTTGGGTGCCGACGCATATATCATCTACCGCCGTTCGGAGGCCGAGCTGCCTGCCCGTGTGGAGGAGGTACACCACGCCAAAGAGGAGGGCATTCAGTTTGCAATGCTCACCAACCCCGTGGCCGTTGTGGGCGACGAGAAGGGCTGGGTGAAAGCCTTGAAGTGTGTTCGTATGGAGCTTGGCGAGCCTGATGCTTCGGGCCGTCGTTCGCCTGTGGAGGTTGCTGGCTCGGAGTTCGAGATCGAGTGCGACACCGTAATTATGGCTCTGGGCACCTCGCCTAACCCCCTGATTGCTTCGACCACCGAGGGCTTGGAGCGCAACCGCAGGGGCTGTCTGGTGGCTACCGAGGAGGGCGCAACCACTCGCAAGGGTGTCTTTGCAGGTGGCGATGCCGTAACGGGTGCTGCTACTGTAATTTTGGCTATGGGCGCAGGCCGCAAGGCTGCTAAGGCTATCCACGACTACCTGAAAGAGGAGTAACGGTCGGAGAGCAATACAAAAAAGAGAGTGGGACTACGAATTGTCGTGGTCCCACTCTCTTTTTTGCCTATATTTCAGGCCTCTTATCTCACACTCTCTATTTCTGGTTTGCCAGAGCGGTCAGAGCCAAAGCCGAAGCACCCAGGATTGCTGCATCGTCGCCAAGTTTCGAGAAGAGCACCTTGGTATCTTTCATGCTGTGGAGCATATATTTGTCGAGATACTTTTTCAGAGGGTTCATCAGCAGGTCGCCAGCCTTGGTGGGGCCACCAAAGAGGAACACAGCCTCGGGAGTGGTGATAGCCACAGCGGTAGCGATACCGATAGCCAGATAGTGACCGGTAATGTCCCAAACCTCCAAAGCGAGTTTGTCGCCCGCAGCAGCAGCAATGCTCACATCCTTAGCGGTGAGTTTCTCGCGCTCGATTTTGCGGAGCGAGCTGGGGGTTGCGGTGTCGTCGATAAGGCGCAGAGCGGTACGACGGATACCGGTAGCCGAGCAGTAGGACTCCAAGCAACCGCAGTTGCCACAACCGCAGCTACGGCCGTTGGGCTCTACGATGATGTGACCAAGCTCGCCAGCAAAGCTATTGTGGCCATAGATAATGTCGCCATTGCTCACAAAGCCGCTACCCAAGCCTGTGCCGAGGGTAATCTCCACGAGGTCTTTCTTTTTGAGGTGTTTACCACCGCCGTAGTAGAGCTCGCCCAGAGCAGCAGCGTTGGCGTCGTTGGTCATAGCCACAGCCTTCACTGCGGGGAAGCGTTTTTTGATCAGACGTACCACCTCGCAACGAGCCTGTTTCTCGAAGTCGCCCAAAGAGGTTTTGGAGGGTTTGCTACGATCTTTCCAGGTGAGGTTTGCGGCGTTGATGATAGCGCCTTTGTAGTAGTTGGCGTTGGGTGCGCCGATACCGATACCTGCAACAAAGCTGTCGGCAGGAGCCTCGGCCATAAGTTTCTCGATCGAGGCGTAGAGCAGATCCATATACTCGTCGAAGAACACGGGACCCTCCTCCGAGGTAGAACGCTGAGTATGGAATTCGGTACGAGCAAGGCAGTTACCCTCGCGGTCGATAAGTCCGAGCACGGTGTTGGTGCCACCTACATCGACACCAATGGTGAGTTGTTTTTTCATCTTTAAGACTCTGTTTTTAGTTATTTTTGGTTGTTTGCGTAATTTCGGTTGCAGAAAGTTTGCATAAAAGCGTCTCAAAATTACCTCTTTTTCTGCAAATCACAAAGTAAAAACGTATATTTGCACAAATATATCGACACTATCAAACCACATAGGATATGTATTCACTCTCCGAACTGCAAAAAATCGTGGCCGACTATATGGCCCGCCTCGATGTTGATGGCCACCCCCACAGCCTCTACGAACCCATAGCCTACTCGCTTTCGGCGGGTGGCAAACGCCTTAGGCCTATGCTTACGGTGGCTGCCTGCAACATCTTTTCGGACAACGCCCCTGCGGCCCTGCCCGCAGCTGCTGCGTTGGAGGTGTTCCACACCTTCACCCTGCTCCACGACGACATTATGGACAACGCCACCGTGCGCCGAGGCAAACCCTCGGTCTATGGCAAGTGGGGTGCCAACTCGGCCATCCTCTCGGGCGACGCAATGATGATATACTCGTACAAACTGCTCCAACAAACCCCCGTGGAGTATCTGCCTGCCGTGCTGGGATGCTTCAACTACACCGCCCTGACGGTGTGCGAGGGTCAAGAGCTCGACATGAAGTTCGAGAGCCGCGACGAGGTGTCGATGGAGGAGTACCTCGAAATGATTAACAAAAAGACTGCCGCACTGCTTGCGGGTGCCACAATCATTGGTGCCATTCAGGGCGGAGCCGACCCCCACAGCCGTCAGCGACTGATGGTATTTGCCACCGAGCTCGGCTTAGCATTCCAGCTCCAAGACGACCTTCTGGATGCCTATGGCACCGAGGCTCAGCTGGGCAAACCCATCGGCGGGGACATCTTGGAGGGCAAGAAGAGCTTCTTGATGCTCACCGCCCTTGCCAAGGCCGACAGCGAAACAAAACAGGCCCTCACAGCCCTGCTCAACGACAAACAGATGGCGGCTCAGGAGAAGATTGCTGCTGTGTTGAAGATTTACGACAGGCTGAATGTGCGAGAGCTGACCGACAAAGAGATTTCGCTCCACTTCGGCAAAGCAATGGAGGCACTCGACAACCTTGTGGCCGACCGCGAGCGTACCGAGCCTCTGCGTCAGCTGGCCGAGGGATTGTTGAACCGCAAAAACTAACAACAAAGGGTTGTTGAACCACAAAAATTAGGGAAATGGGTAACATTAAACGTAGTGATATAGAGATTATGGCCCCTTGTGGCAGTTATGAGTCGTTGCGTGCGGCCATAGCTGCGGGAGCCGATTCGGTCTACTTTGGCGTGGGGCAGCTCAATATGCGTTCGGCCTCGGCTGCCAACTTCACGCTCGACGACTTGGCCCAGATTGTGGCCATCGCACACGAGCACGGCAAGAAGGCATACCTTACGGTCAATACGGTGGTCTATGAGGATGAGATCGACACCCTGCACCGATTGCTCGACAGGGCTGCTGCCGAGAAGGTAGATGCCGTGATTGTGAGCGACCAGGCAGCCATTCTCTACGCCCGCAAGTTGGGCTTGGAGGTGCACATCTCTACCCAGATTAGTATCTCGAACAGCCAGACCGTGGAGTTCTACTCCCAATGGGCCGACACGGTGGTATTGGCTCGCGAGCTCTCCATCGAGCAGGTTGCGGGGGTCTATCGCCGTATTCAGGAGGACAACATCTGCGGCCCTAATGGCCAGCAGGTAAAGATAGAGATGTTCTGCCACGGAGCGCTGTGTATGAGCGTCAGTGGCAAGTGTTACCTCTCGCTCCACTCGACGGGTTGTTCGGCCAACCGAGGAGCCTGTCGCCAGATTTGCCGCCACGCCTACAAACTTGTAGACCGCGACACGGGCGAGGAGCTACACACCGACGGGCCCTATCTGCTCTCGCCCAAAGACCTCTGCACCATCGACTTTCTGGATAGGATGATCGAGGCCGGTGTGAGGGTGCTCAAAATCGAGGGCCGAGCCCGACCTGCCGAGTATGTCAAGAGGGTTGTGGAGTGCTACGACAGGGCACTGAACGCCATCGAGCACGGCTCGTTTACGCCCGAGAGGGTTGCCAAGTGGAAGGATGAACTCTCGACGGTCTTCAACCGAGGTTTCTGGGGTGGCTACTATCTGAATCTGCCCGTTGTGGAGCTGAGCAAAAACTACGGCTCGTCGTCTACCGTGCGCAAAGTCTATGTGGGCAAGGTTACCAACGTGTTCAAGAAGATAAAGGTTGCCGAGATTCAGGTGGAGGCTTCGCCATTGGAGTTGGGCCGCAAGGTGCTCATTTCGGGCGAGACCACGGGAGCCGTGGAGTTCAAGCCCGAGCAAATTTGGGTGGGCGAGAAGCCTGCCGAGTGCGCAGTTCAGGGCACCCGCTGCTCCATAAAACTGCCTCAACCCGTACACCGTGGCGACAGACTATACAAGTATGTCGATGCGGAGGAATTGAGAATTGAGAATTGAGAATTGAGGTGCGCCTCTCGCACATTCCCCCTCTAAGTTAGAGGGGGTGCCCGAAGGGCGGGGGCGTGTGTGAATTCCTTAAAGGCCTTAATGACTTTAAGGGCCTTAAAGCCCCTATACGTTATAAGACAGTTTACCAAAACTACTACAATATGTTACAAGAAGATTGTCGCAAAGAGATTGCCGACCTGATTAAACGAGAAGTGGTGCCTGCAATGGGCTGTACCGAGCCTGTGGCGGTGTCGTTGTGTACCGCAAAGGCGGTGGAGGTGTTGGGCACAATGCCCGAACGTATCGACGTGCTACTCAGCCCCAATGTGCTCAAAAACGCTATGGGTGTGGGCATCCCCGGAACGGGTATGATTGGTCTGCCCATTGCTATTGCTCTGGGTGCTGTGGTGGGCAAGAGCGAGTATCAGCTCGAAGTGCTCAAAGACACCACCCCCGAGGCTGTGGCCAAGGGCCGCGAGATGATCGAGCGCGGGTGTATAAACGTGGGGCTCAAAGAGGGCGGCTGCGATGTTCTCTACATCGAGGTAAGGGCCACCACCGAGGGCCACACCGCTACGGCCATCATCTCGGGCGCACACACCAACTTTGTCTACCTGGCCAAAGACGAGGGAGTCTTAACCGACCTGCGCACTCCCATTAAGGGTGTGGTGGAGAAGCACGCCATCGAGCTCAACCTGCGTATGGTGTGGGACTATGCCACCACCTCGCCCGTGGAGGAGCTGCGCTACATACTCCTCTCGCGCGATCTAAACAAGGCTATTGCCGAGGAGTCGTTCCGCAGTGAGTGGGGCCACTGCTTGGGCCGCACACTGCGTAGCCACACCAATCTGGGGATTATGGGCGACAGCACCTTTGCTCGCATTTTGGCCTACACTTCGGCCGCTTGCGATGCCCGTATGGGTGGTGCTCAACTGCCCGTAATGAGCAATTCGGGTAGCGGCAATCAGGGCATTTCGGCCACCCTGCCTGTGGTGGTATATGCCGAGGAGAAGGGCCACACCGAGGAGGAGCTCATTAGGGCGCTCACTCTGAGCCACCTGACCGTTATATACATCAAACAGAGCCTTGGTCGTCTGTCGGCCTTGTGTGGATGCGTTGTTGCATCTACGGGTTCGAGCTGTGGTATCACCTACCTTATGGGCGGAGGCTTTGGCGAGGTTACTATGGCTGTAAAGAATATGGTGGCCACGCTTACGGGTATGGTGTGCGACGGTGCCAAGCCAAGCTGTGCCTTGAAGGTATCGAGCGGTGTCTCTACGGCTGTTATGTCGGCCGTTATGGCAATGGAGCACCACGGAGTTACGGGCTTGGAGGGAGTAATCGACGACGATGTCGACAAATCTATCCGCAACCTTACGGCCATTGGCGCTCGTGCAATGGGCGAAACAGACCGAATGATTCTCGACATTATGACGCATAAATAAAAAAAGGAGGCTTGGTCAAGCCTCCTTTTTTTTAATTCAAAATTCAAGATTCAAAATTTCTCTTAGATTTTGATTTTGGCGATGAACTTGCGGATAGGGCCATCCGAAATGCCGGGAGCGTGGCCATCCTCGGGGTAGAAGATTGCCAGCTGGCCGGGTTTGATGGTAAAGAAGGTCTGGGCACGCTGGTCCGAGAAGCGCACATCCTTCTGCTCGTCGTACTCGCCTCGCCACTCGATAATCTCCTCGGCAGGAGTCCAGCCCATAGTCTCGCTACCCTCCAACAATACCTGAATGTCGATATACTTCTGGTGAACCTCCAAGGGGGCGGTGTCGCAGGTTGCAGGCTCGGGCGAGTAGTTGTTCAAAAAGAGGTCGCGGCCCTGAATCTCGATAATGCCCTGAGGAGCCGAGAGAATGTCGTGCGACTCGATGTAGTCGAACAGCACGGGAAAGAGTGGGTGCAGCTGCTCCAACTCTTTGCGGTTTTTGAGGTTTGAGAGTATCATATCTATATCTGTTTTTGTTTGGTTAATACTTCTTGTAGGTTGTGCCAATGGAGCTGTTCTGCGAGTCGAGCCTTACGGCAATGAAGAAGAGTATCGTAAAGGCCAGCAGCGACGAGCCACCATAGGAGAACATTGGCAGAGGAATTCCAATCACGGGCATAAGTCCTATGGTCATACCGATATTTATCAGCACGTGGAACAGGAACACTCCCGCCACGCCATAGCAGTACACCCTGCGGAAAGGCTCTTGCTGACGTTCGCCCATCTTCATAAGCCTAATGATGAGCGTAGCAAAGAGAGCCAACACCACCACCGAGCCCACAAAGCCCCACTCCTCGCCCACGGTGCAGAAGATAAAGTCGGTACTCTGCTCGGGGATGAAGTCGTATTTGGTCTGCGTGCCTTCCAAGAAGCCCTTGCCCCAGAAGCCACCCGAACCGATAGCGATTTTCGACTGATTGACATTGTAGCCCCAACCTCGCAGGTCGCTTTCGAGGCCAAACAGGTCGAGTATTCGTTTCTGCTGGTGGAGTTGCAACACGTCGTTGAAGACGTAGTCCACAGCCCCCAGGAACGCGAGCGAGCAGACAAACATTCCGCCATAGAGGTAGATGGTCGAGAGTTTGGCCTTATAGGCATAGACGAGTGCGGGCACCAGCATCACCAGCGAGGCCACCAGCAGCGAGGTGTAGTAGCTCACACCCCACCCTGCCAGAGCCGACACGCCATAGATTGCAAGGCTCAACACCCCCACCCAAGCGGTCCAAATGGCACTCTCGCGCGGATTGCGATTCGACACCAGCTGGCTCACCACAAAGAACAACACAAGTAGCACCAGCAGCGGCACGGGCGACATCACAAACGAGCACACAAACAGCCCCACCACCAAGAAGATTGCGTAGTAGACCCAATTATTAAGTCCCTCGCGGTAGAGTACGATGAGGAACGAGCAGTAGACCAGCGCCGAGCCCATATCGTTCTGAGCCAGAATAACTCCGATGGGCAGTAGCAACAATGCTCCCACGCCCACAAGGTTTCGGGGCCTTTGGAGCGAAAAGTTATACTCGCTCATATAGCGAGCCAGAGCCAAAGCCGTCGCAGCCTTCATAAACTCGGCCGGCTGAATGGCCACAGGGCCCAATGGTAACCACGACTTAGCACCATTGACCTCCTTGCCGACCACAAGCGTAGCCAGCAGTACCACCATCATAAGTGCATAGAACGGGTAGGCCGCAAGGTGGTAGTAAATATCGTCGATGAGCAGTATGACCAGCGCCACAACTGCCGAAATGCCAATCCAAATGAGCTGCATACCATACTTACTGCCGAGCGAAAAACTCGCCGCCGCAGCCTCGTTGTAGACCGCCGCATAGATGTTCAACCAGCCGATAAAGACCAGCACAACATAGACCAGAATAGTCTTCCAGTCTATCTTTGCCCAGCCGAGGCGGTCGTTATTTCTTGCCACGTTTCTCATAGTTGGGGTATGCGATTTTCATACTTTTGATATAGTCGACCAGCCACTCTCGCTCGGTCTTTCCGTTGATGTATTGCTCGATGAGCAGACTCGCAATAGGCGCTGCCACCGACGAGCCAAAGCCACCATTCTCTACATATACCGAGATGGCTATCTGGGGATTATCCTTAGGAGCAAAGGCCAGGAATGTAGAGTGGTCTTTGCCGTGGGGGTTCTGGGCCGTACCTGTCTTGCCGCAGATGTCGAGCCCTTCGACATAGGCCACACCCGCAGTACCAATCTCGCGATGCACCGTACCCCACATACCGTCGATTATGGGCTCGTAGTGCTTTTCGTCGATCATTGCATAGTGGCGCTCGTAGAACCTCTGTTCGAGCGAGTCGCGCCCCTCGATATGTTTCACAACGTGGGGGATATAGTAGTAGCCTCGGTTGGCAATGATGGCCGCAAGGTTGGCCATTTGCAGTGGCGAACAGCCCAGCTCGCCCTGACCGATAGCCATCGAGATTACCGTGAGCGAGTTCCAGCGAGGATAGTACTTGCTGTAAAACTCTTTGTCGGGCACAAAGCCACCCATCTCGGCCGCAAAGTCGGAGCCGAGTTTGCCACCAAAGCCAAAACTACGCACATAGTTGGCCCAATTGGTATAGCCGTCCTTCATAATGCCGCCATACTTGGGGTTGTCCATCACATCGCGGAAGACGTAGCAGAAGTAGGCATTACACGAGTTGGCCACCGCCTGTTGCAGGTTTAGGGGCGAGATGTGGTCGTGGCACTTCACACCCTTGCCCACATTGTAACCCTGATGGCAGGGGTAGCGATACGACGCTTTCAGAACTCCCTCTTGCAGACCGATGAGGCCGTTTACGAGTTTGAAGGTTGAGCCCGGGGGGTAGCTCGACATCACAGCACGGTTAAACAGAGGGCGCTGTGGGTTTTCGAGCATCTTCATATAGTTGTTGCCCCTATCGCGCCCCATCAGATCGTCGGGGTTGTAGGTGGGGCTGCTCACCATCACCAAAATCTCGCCCGTCGGGGGCTCAATGGCAATGATACTGCCCACCTTGCCCTTCATCAGTTCCTCGGCAAACTGCTGCAACGGAGCGTCGATGGTGGTGGTAATAGGAGTACCGGCAATGGCAGGGCTGTCGTACATACCCTCCTGATAGGGGCCCTTAATCGAGCCGCGCACATCCACAACGCTTATGCGCTCGCCCTTCTCGCCACGCAATATATCCTCGTAGGCGCTCTCGATGCCCGAAAAGCCTATGTAGTCGCCACGCGAGTAGTAGGGATTCTTCTGGATAATGTTGTCGTTCACCTGACCGATGTAGCCCAGCAGGTTGCCCGCAATGCGGCGAGGATACGACCTCTGGGTGCGGAACATTGTATAAAAGCCCTCGAAGCCAGCCTCGTCGAAGAGCAGTTTGGCCTCGGTGGTCATCTGCTTTACCACCACCGATGCACGGCTGTTGGAGTAGTTCTTGGCCTGCTGAATGGACTTTTTCAGTTGGTCTACCGACACGCCCGTAATCCTCGCCAGCGCCACAGTGTCGAAGCCCTCTTTGGGCAGGTTGCGGGGCACCAACATCAGGTCGTAGGAGGCCACACTCTGGGCCAAAAACTCGCCATTGCGGTCGTAAATCTCGCCCCTGGGAGGGTTGAGCACCTCATAGCGCAGCACATTATTCTCGGCGGCACGACGATAGCTGCGGTCGACAATCTGGATGTGGAACAATCTCACACCCACCACCACAAAGAGCACCACCACAAACAGGCGCAGTATGTCGAAACGATTTTTCACCCCTCTATCTGTTCTTCGTGCGAATAACTACCTGGCCCAAAGCCTAAACAAGCGAGCCGTCAGCCACACTGTTCCCAGCGTTACAACTGAGCTGACAATGATTTTGAGAATGGTGAAGAAGAAGTGGCTGCCGAGCGACTCGAAACCAAAGAAGATTGCCTCGTGGCAGAGAATCAACACTCCGGCATAGAACAAGAAGGCCTCCTCGCCAATAGCGCCACCATAGGGCACAGTTTCGTGCTGCACATCTTTGCCCATCGTAAGGTTCATAACCATCGGGCGCAGATAGGCCACAGCGGCGGTGGCCATAGTGTTGAGTCCGGGTGTGCCCATCGACACATCCATAACCACACCGAGCAGAGTGCCGAGCACGAGCAGAGCCACCCTGCCACACTCAACGGGCAGCAGCAGCATGAATACCACATAGTAGAGTGGCACCACCAGCGCACCTATGAGCAGGTTGTCGAACAGCAGCGCCTGCAACAGCACCACCGCCACAAAAAAGAGTATATATTCTGCAATCCTCTGCATATTGTTTCTTGTCGACCGTCAATCGTCAACCGTCGACCGTCAATTTTGAATCTTGAATTTTGAATTCTCTACTTGTGTTTTTCGTAGAGTTCTTCGAGTTGGTGCAGCTCCTCGCCATCGAGGTATTTGACCACCAGCACCTTGTCCAATCTCGACAAGTCGGCCGCCAGGCGTACCACCACCTCGCTATTCATCTTATCGGCCGTAGCCTCGAACTTCTCGACCACGCCCACTACCCTATCGGGCGGAAACCTATACGACACCGTCGAAACAATCGTGTCGCCCTCCTTGAAGGCTGCATAGTAGGGCACATCGGTCAGCTTCACCTTGCGGTAGTCGCCACCATCCCACGCCACCGAGCCCATATACTCGCTGCCCCTGGCCTTGCCACCCATCGTGAAGGCCGTATTGGCCATCGACATACACACCGAGTAACGCTCCGAACAGTCTACCACATAGCCCGCCACATACCCCTCGGGGGTAAGCACCGCCATATTGGCCTCCACATCGTCGCGCAAGCCCTTGTTGATCGTAAAGAAGTTGTTCTGCCCAAAGACCGAGTTACGCACCACCGTTGCCGTAGTGAACAGGTAGGGCGAAATCTCCTCCTCGTTCAACCTCACCACCTCCTCCGATGTGGCATAGCGGGCCAGCTGGCTCTCCAACTCCACAACCCTGTCGGTGAGCATACGGTTCTCATCCCTGAGCGAAAAATAGTCGCCCACGCTACGCAGCGAGGCATTCATCGAGCCCACAACGCTATTCGACACACTCAGCAAGCGTGCCCTTGTGAAGCTCGTCGAGGAGGTGTAATAGCTCAGAGCCACTATCTCTACAACGAGAAACAGCAGCGGAGCAGCTACCCTTTTGAGCAAAAGCACAAGTTTATACATTGTTGCGGCAGATCGGTTTGTCTTAATTTATACGGGGGCTGTTGTCCATACTAACAACGGCCCCCGCCAAACATTATTTCATCAAGAACGAGAAGTTGTTGATATTCTTCAACGCAATGCTCGTACCCCTAACGATAGCCCTCAGAGGATCCTCGGCAATGATGAAGGGGATATTGGTCTTCTCTTGCAGACGTTTGTCGAGGCCCTTAATCAGAGCACCACCACCTGCCAGGTAGATACCATTCTTCATAATATCGGAGTAGAGTTCGGGGGGAACCATCTCCAACACCTTCATCACAGCAGCATCGACCTTCAAGAGCGATTTCTCCAAAGCATAAGCCACCTCGCTATACGACACGTTCAAAGTCGTGGGCAAGCTTGTGAGCATATTGGGGCCGGTAACCACAAAATCTTCTGGTGGATTGTCCAGCTCCCTGAGCGCTGCACCCACCGACATCTTGATATTCTCGGCCGTGCGCTCGCCAATCTTCACATTGTACTGCTGGCGGATGTATTTCTGAATATCCTCGGTAAACACGTCGCCCGCAACGTCGATACTCTCGCTGCACACAATACCGCCAAGCGAGATACAAGCAATCTCGGTAGTACCACCACCGATGTCGATAATCATGTGGCCCTCGGGAGCCTCCACATCGAGGCCTGCACCCAGCGCCGCAGCCATAGGCTCGAAAATCATATAAACGTCCCTACCGCCTGCGTGCTCGGCACTCTCCCTAACGGTACGGATCTCCACGTTGGTCGAGCCCGAAGGGATGCAGATAACCATTTTGAGCGAGGGGCTGAAAAGGTGGCCGTTGGTTTTAACCTTCTTAATCATACCCCTGAGCATCTGCTCGGCAGCGTTGAAGTCGGCAATAACGCCATCTTTCAGGGGGCGGATGGTTTTGATGTCCTGGTGAGTACGGCCGTGCATACGCTGAGCCTCCTTGCCGATAGCCACCACCTTGTCGGTGTGGATGTCTACTGCAATAATCGAGGGCTCATCGACCACCACTTTGCCGTTGTGGATGATAAGAGTATTGGCCGTACCAAGGTCGACAGCCAGCTCCTGAGTCAAAGAAAAAAGTCCCATTTTTATATCGTTTTTTGTTTTTGCAAGGTGAATGTTCTCCTAAGCGACAAAAGTAAAAAAAATATATTAAATTTGCACACCCAAAAAGAACAATAACAAATTTTAACTAATAATTTTCTTATGATTAAGTTAGAGACCAAACACATCTCGGTAGGCGTGAGCGCAGCCGAGGTAGAGTCGCTCAAAGGTGCGGCTCAGAGTGCCAACTCGCTTCTGCACAGCGGCGAGGGTGCAGGCAACGATTTCCTGGGCTGGGTAAACCTCCCTTCGAGCATCACTGCCGAGCAGATCGAGGCTATCAACAAGACCGCTAAGAGCCTGGCCGACAAAGCCGAGGTGATCATCGTAATCGGCATCGGTGGCAGCTACCTGGGTGCCAAAGCTGTTTTGGACGCTATGAGCAGCTCGTTCCACTTCCTCAACAAAAACCGCCAGAATCCCTATATCGTATTTGCAGGTAACAACCTGAGCGAGACCTACACTGCCGAGCTGTTGGAGGCCGTTAAGGATTACAGCATTGCCGCTATTGTAATCAGCAAGAGCGGTACCACCACCGAGCCCGCCGTTGCATTCCGCCTTATCAAGGCCGAGATCGAGGCTCGCTATGGCAAAGAGGAGGCTCGCACCCGCATTGCCAGCGTTACCGACGCTGCTCGTGGAGCGCTGAAAACCCTCTCGACTGCCGAGGGCTACGACACTTATGTTATTCCCGACAACGTGGGTGGCCGCTTCTCGGTGCTCACTCCCGTAGGTCTGCTGCCTCTGGCTGCTGCCGGCATCAACATTGCCGAGCTGGTGCGCGGTGCTAAGGATATGGAGGAGGCTACCGCCGAGGGCGTACCCTACGAGCAGAACATTGCTGCTCAGTATGCTGCCGTGCGTAATGCACTCTATAACAAGGGCTATAAGATCGAGATTTTGGCCAGCTACGAGCCCCGCTTGCAGTATATTGCCGAGTGGTGGAAACAGCTCTATGGCGAGAGCGAGGGCAAGGAGAATAAGGGTATCTTCCCTGCGAGCGTAACTCTTACTGCCGACCTTCACTCGATGGGCCAGTATATCCAGGAGGGCGAGCGCACCTTGTTCGAGACCGTCATCAGCGTAGCCGAGCCCGAGGGTAAGGTTACTATCGAGGCCGATGGCGACAACCTCGACGGCCTGAACTTCTTGGCCGGCAAACGCTTGGACAATGTGAATAAGATGGCCGAGCTGGGCGTTACCTTGGCTCACGTGGATGGCGGTGTGCCTAATATCCGTATCGAGATTCCCACTATCAACGAGTACTACATTGGCGCACTGTTGTACTTCTTCGAGAAGGCTTGCGGCATTAGCGGCTATATCTTGGGCGTGAATCCCTTCAACCAACCTGGCGTGGAGGCTTATAAGAAGAATATGTTTGCCCTCTTGGACAAGCCCGGATATGAGGAGGCTTCGGCAGCCATCAAGGCAAGGCTCAAATAGTTGAGCACCAGGCTCACACGACAAAGCTCGGCACCCCACTGCCGGGCTTTTTTTGTGTCGACCGTCGACCGTCGACCGACTAATGTTTATAAGAGAAATAGGAGCTATAAGAGCAATAAGAGTAATGGCAATCCTATAACTCCTATATCTCCTATAACTCCCTAACCTCCTTAACCTCCCTAATCCCCTTAAAAACACCTCCCCTACGACAGGGGAGGTTGGGAGGGGTGGTCGAAAT
>JAZLDU010000017.1:0-44278 GCA_045614885.1 Tidjanibacter sp.
GGTGGCGCAACACGTCGTGGCACATAGCCCTCACATCCTCGGGAATAACGTAGCCCCTGTGTTTGATGAAGGCATAGGCTTTCGACGCCTTGGCCAGAGCAATACTTGCACGAGGCGAAGCACCATACGAAATCATAGGAGCAATCTTCGAAAGACCATACTCCGAAGGCTCACGAGTGGCGAAGATGATGTCGACAATATACTTTTCGATCTTCTCGTCCATATAGACGTCGCTCACCACCTGGCGGGCCCTAACGATATCCTCGGGGGTTACGACCTTGTTGGGCGAGGGCATACCCTCACCTGCGAGGTTCATACGCACAATATCGCGCTCCTCCTGCTTCTTGGGGTAGGAGATTTTAGCCTTCAACATAAACCTATCGACCTGGGCCTCGGGCAGAGGATAGGTACCCTCCTGCTCAATGGGGTTCTGGGTGGCCATAACCAAGAAGGGCTGAGGCAGCGCAAAGGTCTCGTCGCCAATGGTCACCTGACGCTCCTGCATAGCCTCCAAGAGTGCGCTCTGCACCTTTGCGGGCGAGCGGTTGATCTCATCTGCCAGCACAAAGTTGGCAAAGATGGGGCCTTTCTTTACGGTGAACTCCTCGCTTTTCTGCGAGTAGACCATGGTACCCACCAAGTCGGCAGGCAGCAGGTCGGGGGTAAACTGCACACGGCTGAACTTGGCATCTATGGCCTTCGACAGCGTGGTAATGGCCAGGGTTTTTGCCAAGCCGGGAACACCCTCCAAGAGGATGTGTCCGCCAGTGAGCAGACCGATGAGCAGAGTGTCGACCAGATGACGCTGGCCCACAATCACTTTGCCCATCTCCATATTCAGCGAATCGACAAACACGCTCTCGCGCTCGATTCGCTCGTTAAGTTCTTTGATATTAACAACTTCGCTCATAGTATATATATCTTTTTGCTCTTTTGTCTACATATTGTGCGGTGCGCTTAGCGGCCTCTGCATTGGGGCCCTTTGTGGCTCTGCCACAACCAAACGTACTCTATTACAAAGTTAGTACATTTTTTGAGTTTTTTGGCACCATTTTTTTGCCCGCCGGCCTAAAAAGTAGCCACGGCACGGACTTGATATTGGATATCCTTACTGACACTATTGGAAACACCAATACTCATATAAACCGCCCAAGCTGTTGCCGATTTGTGTTCTGTCGACGACCAATACGTTGCAATACTACCTTTTTTTGATAATTTTTCTCCTCCTTTATATGTGAGAGTTTGATTTACCGCATCATGTACGGAATCATTTAACAACAAAAGGCTAAGTTCTTCTACTGCCGGCAGATACCAATCTCGCCCTTTATTGATACACCATGAAAAGGCAGGGTACTTATACACATTACTTCGAGCTAACACTATATCGGTATTAGCCTTGCCATCATGTAAACTGGTTGTTTCTAATTTGCGACAAAAAACTGAGCGATCCCACTCCAATTTAGCCTGATCGAGGCTCACGATCTTGCCGTGAAGACCATCGGCCGTCACCTCAAAAACCACTCCCCTCTTACCATTCTTGTCGTAGTAGTCGCCCACCTTGTAGGTATTAGCCGCAGGCTTGGGAGCAACAGGTTGAGCCGCAGGTTTGGGCTGAGGTTGAGCTGCGGGTTTGGGCTGAGCCAAAACGGCTGGCTGGGGAGCCGCCTTGGGTTGTGGAGCACTCTTGGGGGCCGAAGCAGCGGCACTTGGGCGAATCTCGGCCGTAGCTCCGCAGTCGTCGAACTCCCTAACGGCACTCTCGGCCTCGGCACGCGACACACCTTTGAACACAATCGTGGGGATACTGTCCACGGCACTCTTGGACTCCGCCAAGCCCCAACCGGTCAATTCCTTAACGTACTTAACGCATCTCAACTTGGCCACACCGGCATCCACCAGCACCACATCGAAACTGTTGCCCGACAATGAAGCAGCAGCACTTGGGCGAATCTCGGCCGTAGCACCGCAGTTGTCTAACTCCCTAACGGCACTCTCGGCCTCGGCTCGCGACACACCTTTGAACACAACCGAGGGGATATTGTCCACGGCACTCAGGGACCCCTTCAAATCCCAACCGGTCAATTCCTTAACGCACATAACGCATCCCAACTTGGCCACACCGGCATCCACCAACACCACATCGAAACTGTTGCCCGACAATGAAGCACCAACATTGCTCGGTTGTGCCTGGGGTTGGGGTTGGGGTTGTGGCTGTGCCTGGGGCTGGGGTTGGGGTTGTGGCTGTGCCTGGGGTTGTGCCTGGGGCTGATATTTAGGTTGAGCGGGATTTGTACGCACCTCCGCCTTGGGCTTGCCGAGCAGGCCCAAAATATCGTTCACCAGCACCGGCTCGATGGGTTGATTCTCGATGGTACGCCAATTTATGCTCGCAAACACAAAGCGCAGCGCAGGAGGCATAGTACTGCCATCGATAATATAGGGCAGAATCGAGTTTTTGGGCTTCTCGTTAAAGGCGAAGGTGAGCTCGGCATTCGTAAACTTCGACTCGTAGGAGTTCACGCTCGCCAAGAAGAGGATAACCTGGCTCTCCAAGATAGCCTCGGCCAGCACCACGGGGAATTCAAAACCGCCACCAATGCCCTGACGGTCTATGAAATAGCTGATGCCTGCACGATCAAAGGCGGCACAAATCTGGTCGGCAATGGGGGTATCCTTACGCGAGTAGCTTATAAAAACGTCGTATTTCATCGTGAGTGAGTTTTAGTAGTAACAAAGATACACTTTTCTGCCACAAAATCACACACTCCCACCCCAAAAAAGAGCACATTTTAGCACCCGACTTTGTCGCTCCCGAAATTGAAAATCGAAAACAGAAAGTTAGGGGAGTTTAAGGAGGTTAGGGAGGCTAGGGATTTATAGGAGATATAAGAGTTATAGGAGTTATAGGAGTTATGGGAGTCTTATTACTCTTATTACTCATAGTTATCCTATAATTCTTAGTCGTTGGACGTTAGACCTCCGTCGGCCGACGGTCGACAGTCGACGGCTCTCGTGTGGCAGTCAGGGGCACAACAAAAAAAAGGCCGAACCTTATTCAGGTTCGACCTTTTCGCTTATGATTTTGCACCTTAGCTTATGCCTCGGCTACATTATCACAGATTGGTTTTGTTAAGCCTTCTTCGAAGCACCGGTCTTAACTGCGGTTACTTTTGCACCCGAAGTTTTAGCTGCGGTGTTCTTGGGGGCCTTAGGAGCTGCGGGCTTCTTAGCTTTGGGAGCCTCTGCGCCCTCTGCAACTACCTCTGCGTCCTCAGCTGCTTTTTTCGAGCGGCTACGACGAGTTTTGGGAGCAGCAGCTGCCTTAGGAGTAGCACCCTCTACATAGGTCTCGTTGAAGTCTACCAGCTCGATGATACACATCTCTGCTGCGTCACCCAGACGGAAACCGGTGTGAAGAATACGGGTGTAACCACCGGGACGGTCAGCAATCTTGGGAGCTACGGTGCGGAACAACTCTGCGGTAGCATATTTGTCTTTCAGGTAGCTGAAAACAACACGACGCTGGTGGGTGGTGTCCTCTTTCGATTTGGTGATGATAGGCTCAACAAATTTTTTCAGAGCCTTAGCCTTAGCCACAGTGGTCTCGATACGCTTGTGGAGAATAAGGCTTGCAGCCATATTCGACATCAGTGCTTTGCGGTGCGAAGCCTGGCGACCAAGGTGATTAATTTTTTTATTGTGTCTCATTGTAAATGTTTCTTTTTAGTATGGTTAGTCCTTATCCAACTTATAGACTGAAACGTCCATTCCAAACTGCAAGTTGAGCGATGCCAACAGGTCGTCCAGCTCGGTCAACGACTTCTTACCGAAGTTGCGGAATTTCAACAGGTCGTTGCGGTTGTAACGTACCAAGTCGCCAATGGTGTCAACCTCGGCAGCTTTAAGGCAGTTGAGTGCCCTTACCGAGAGATCCTGATCCGAAAGCTTGGTCTTCAACAGCTGACGCATGTGCAATACGCCCTCGTCGAACTCCTCTGCCTGCGAAGTCTCCTCCATGTTGATGGTAATCTTCTCGTCCGAGAAGAGCATCAGGTGGTGGATCAAAATCTTGGCAGCCTCTTTCAGAGCCTCTTTGGGATGAATCGAACCGTCGGTGGTAACCTCGATGTTGAGTTTATCGTAGTCGGTCTTCTGCTCTACACGATAAGGCTCAACCGAGTACTTAACATTGATGATAGGGGTGTGAATCGAGTCGATGGGCAGCAAACCGAACTCTGCATCGGCAGGACGGTTCTCTTCTGCGGGCACATAACCACGACCCTTACCGATGGTCAAGTCGATAGTCAACTTGGTGTCGGGAGTCAAGTGGCAGATAACCAACTCGGGATTCAACACTTTGAAGTTAGTCAGGAAATTCGAGATATAGCCTGCGGTAAGCTCGGTCTGACCGGCTACGTTGATGGTAACCTTCTCAGCCTCGGCAGTCTCAACGGTACGGATGAAACGTACCTTTTTGAGGTTCAGGACAATATCAATCATTCCTTCCATAACTCCGGGGATGGCGGCAAACTCGTGGTCGACACCGGCGATCTTTACGGTGGTGATTGCAAAGCCTTCGAGCGAAGAGAGCAACACACGGCGCAAAGCATTACCGATGGTCATACCGAATCCGGGCTCCAAAGGACGGAACTCAAACTTTCCGAACGTGGAGGTCGATTCGAGCATAATCACCTTCTCAGGTTTCTGGAATGCTAAAATTGCCATAGTTTATAAAAAATCAGTTATTTGTTAAGTACTATTTCGAGTACAACTCAACGATGAGCTGCTCTTTGATGTTCTCGGGAATATCCTCACGCTCGGGCGACTGGAGGTATTTACCGGTCAGAGTCTCTGCATTCCACTCCAACCAGCTGTACTGGTTGCGACGGCCTGCAACACACTCTACGATAATCTCGAGCGATTTCGATTTCTCGCGAACAGCTACTACATCACCAGCTTTGAGGCTGTACGAAGGAATGTTCACTACGTTGCCGTTAACGGTGATGTGGCGGTGCGAAACGAGCTGACGAGCAGCAGCACGGGTAGGAGCAATGCCCAAACGGTATACTACGTTGTCGAGACGCGACTCGAGAATCTTCAACAGGTTCTCACCGGTAATACCACCCATTGCAGCAGCTTTGTCGAAAGCGTTGTGGAACTGACGCTCCAAAAGACCATAGGTGCTTTTTGCTTTCTGTTTCTCGCTGAGCTGAGTACCATACTCAGAAACTTTTTTACGTTTGCGGTTCAGACCGTGCTGGCCAGCAGGATAGTTCTTTTTCTCAAGAACTTTGTCTGCACCGAAAATAGGCTCGCCAAATTTACGAGCGATCTTGCTTTTTGGTCCAATATATCTTGCCATTGTTTTTTACTTTTTTTGTTGTTTTGTGTGGAGGCTTCGAGGCCGCTTTGCATTCTGTCTGTCGTTCTACCCCTTCGGGAGAGCCACCCATTATGCTTGGCACCTCTGGCCGCCCACTTTGGAATTAAAAACTCTAAGTGCTCTTTGTCCGAGCGACCGCTTACACGCGACGACGGTTAGGAGCGCGGCAACCGTTGTGTGGCAGTGGAGTTACGTCGATAATCTCCATTACCTCGATGCCAGCACCGTGAATGGTACGGATAGCCGACTCACGGCCCTGACCGGGACCTTTAACATATACTTTTACTTTACGCAAGCCCAAGTCGTAAGCAACCTTTGCGCAGTCTGCGGCTGCAGTCTGAGCAGCGTAGGGAGTGTTCTTTTTCGAACCGCGGAAGCCCATTTTACCTGCCGAGCTCCAGCTGATTACCTCGCCAACACCGTTGGTGATGGTAATGATTACGTTGTTAAAAGTCGAGTGAACAAAAGCCATACCGACTGCATCAACTTTTACGACGCGTTTTTTAACTGTTCCTGGTTTCTTTGCCATAACTCTCTACAATTATTTAGTTGCTTTTTTCTTGTTAGCTACAGTCTTCTTCTTACCCTTGCGAGTACGAGCGTTGTTTTTGGTGCTCTGGCCGCGAACGGGAAGGCCAAGACGGTGACGGATACCACGGTAGCAACCGATATCCATAAGACGTTTGATGTTCAACTGTACGAGCGAACGGCACTCACCCTCTACTTTGATACCGCTCTCAGCGATAGCGTTACGGATGGCAGCCACCTGCTCATCGGTCCATGCATCTACTTTGGTATTGTAGTCGATGCCGGCCATATCAAGAATCTTGCGAGCGGTGCTGCGACCGATACCATAGATATAGGTCAGGCCAATCTCGCCGCGTTTATTTTTGGGTAAATCTACACCTACTATACGTGCCATAAATCTGTTTCTGTTTTCTTGTTAATTACTTTTGGCGCATTTTGAATTTAGGATTCTTTTTGCAAATTACATAAAGGTGGTTGCCACGCTTTACGATTTTGCAATCCTCGCTTCTTTTCTTAATTGATGCTCTAACTTTCATCTTTGAAAAGCTTTTTTAATTAGTTTGTTTGTGTGGCATAATCTCTTCGCCGAAAGGTCTTAACCAACAGTAGCGGCTGCCAAATCTTCTTCTCTTAATCCGTATCACCAACGCGCCTTGCGCCTTGCCTGATACCCTTTTGTACTGCCAATGCACCTTTCTGCATTGCCAATAGCCTATTCAGCACCCTTTACTCTTGGCCTCCCAACTTGGACCGTTGCTCCGACCAGCTCCGCGCTTTCATACTCGCGCCCGCCCTGCCTTCGCACCTGGCCCCTTTAACTCGGCCCGGGATTATTTGTAACGGAATGAGATGCGACCTTTGGTCAAGTCGTAGATCGACATTTCAACCTTTACTTTGTCACCTGGAAGGATTTTGATGTAGTGCATCCTCATCTTTCCAGAGATGTGGGCGGTAATGATGTGGCCGTTGTCCAACTCCACGCGGAACATTGCGTTCGAGAGGGCCTCCACGATAGTACCGTCCTTTTCAATAGCAGCTTGCTTTGCCATAGAGAGTTACTTAAATTGGTTTTTAATTCCTTGTGTTTTTCTGTTTAGCGCGCAAAGATAACAAATTTCTTTGGATTACCAAATTTTCAATTAGTTACGCTCTGCAAGTGCCTGTTCGATGATACCAAAATCCGTCAGCACGTCGGCCTCTCCGTTGCGTATTGCCACCGCAAATTCAAAGTGAGCCGAGGGTTTTCTGTCCTTGGTGCGGACTGTCCAACCATCTTGCTCGAAGACCACGTTTTTGGAGCCCATGTTGATCATCGGCTCGATGCAGATGACCATACCCTCTTTCAGGAGGGGGCCTGTGCCCCTGCGACCGTAGTTGGGCACTTCGGGCGACTCGTGCATCTTCTTGCCGAGGCCGTGACCAACCAGCTCGCGGACAACTCCATAGCCATAGTGTTCGGCGTGGGCCTGTACTGCTGCGCCAATGTCGCCTACGCGATTGCCGGCAACAGCCTGCTCGACACCTTTATAAAGAGCCTCTTTGGTTACATCGAGGAGTTGTTTCACCTCGGGTGCTACCTCGCCAACACAGAATGTGTAGGCCGAGTCGCCATAGAACCCCTTCAAGATGGTGCCGCAATCGACCGAAACTATGTCACCCTCACGAAGGGCGTAGTTCGACGGAATGCCGTGGACCACGTTTTCGTTCACCGACACACAAAGTGTGTTGGGAAAACCACCGTAGCCCAGGAAGCCTGGAACTGCTCCGTGCGAACGGATAAACTCCTCGGCAATCCTATCAAGCTCCAAGGTCGTAACCCCGGGTTTGATATGACGGCCTACTTCTGCGAGTGTTGCGCTAACCAGCAGGTTATTCTCACGCAGCAGTTCTACCTCTTCCTTTGTTTTGATATGTATCATTCTTTCTGTTTAAGAACTTCTACTTGAAAGCCTCACTTGACAGCTACTCGTTAGCGGCCTTTGATACGGCCGGTCTTCATCAGACCGTCGTAGTGACGGAGCAACAGGTAGCTCTCAATCTGCCTGAGAGTGTCGAGAACCACACCTACCAAGATCAGCAGCGAAGTACCTCCGAAGAAGAGTGCAAACTGACGGTTGATGCCGAGCATCTCAGCAAATGCGGGCAGAATAGCCACAACTGCCAAGAAGATCGAACCGGGCAAGGTGATTCGAGTCATAATGGTATCAATGTAGCGGGTAGTCTCCTTACCAGGTTTAACACCGGGAATGAAACCGCCGTTGCGTTTCAAATCGTCGGCCATCATCTGTGGGTTCACGATGATAGCGGTGTAGAAATAAGTAAACGCAAATACCAACAGTGCAAAGGTGAAGTTGTACCAGAAACCTGTGTAGTTGTTGAATGCAGCAGCGATACCACGGGTTGCCTCCCAGTTACCAAACAGCATGGGGATAAACATCAGTGCCTGAGCAAAGATGATAGGCATCACGTTAGCTGCGTTGATTTTCAGGGGGATGTACTGGCGAACACCGCCGTACTGTTTGTTACCCACGATACGTTTTGCGTACTGTACGGGAATCTTGCGGGTTGCCTGCACGAGTGCAATAGCAGCCATGAAGATCAGGTAGAGCAGTACGAGCTCAACAACCAACATTACCCAACCACCGGTAGCGGCACTGGTGCGAGCGTCCAACTCAGCCAACAGAGCGTGGGGCAGACGTGCAACGATACCGACCATGATGATCAGCGACACGCCATTACCGAGGCCTTTGTCGGTGATCTTCTCACCCAACCACATTACGAACATAGTTCCGGCAATAAGAACTACCAACGCGCTGAGGATGAATGCGGTGTTGTACTCCATAACAAACGAGCCAGGAGCCTGGGCGTGGAGGTTAGCAAGGTAAGCAGGACCTTGCAGGCACAACACTGCAATAGTCAGATACCTTGTGATCTGGTTCATCTTGCGGTGACCGCTCTCGCCCTCTTTCTGCAACTTCTGGAAGTAGGGAACTACCAAGCCCAAAAGCTGAACGATAATCGAGGCCGAGATGTAGGGCATAACACCCAACGCAAAGATCGACGCATTCGAGAAAGCACCACCCGAGAAGATGTCCAAAAGGCCCATCAAACCGTCCGATGCCTGGCTCTCCATAGCTGCCAATGCGTTGGGGTCAATTCCAGGAATCACCACAAAACTTCCGAACCTATAAATAAGAAGAAGGCCCAAGGTGTAGAGAATCCTCTTTTTGAGCTCCTCAATCTTAGATATATTCTTAATGGTTTCGATAAGTTTCATCGCTTAATTTGTGTTAGTGATGATTTTCGTTTTTATTAGAGTTTCTCAACTTTACCACCCTTAGCCTCGATAGCTGCGATAGCAGTCTGGCTGAAAGCGTGAGCAGTTACGTTGAGAGCCTTGGTCAACTCGCCTTTACCGAGGATCTTAACCTTGTTGTTCTTCGAGATGAAACCAGCCTCGATGAGAGTCTCAATGTTAATGTCGGTAATGTTTTTGTTTGCTGCCAAAGCCTCGAGGGTATCCAAGTTGATGGGTTTGTACTCAACACGTTTGATGTTGGTGAAACCGAACTTGGGCATACGACGCTGCAAAGGCATCTGACCGCCCTCGAAACCGAGCTTGTGGCTGTAACCCGAGCGCGACTGAGCACCTTTGTGACCACGTGTAGAGGTACCACCGTGACCCGAACCCTGACCGCGACCAATTCGTTTCTCGTGGTGAGTCGAACCTGCTGCGGGTTTAAGATTGCTTAAATTCATCGTTATCCTGTGTTTTTAAGTTACTAAATTATGAATAATTACTATTTAACGGTCTCAACCTTTACCAGATGTTTAACCTTGTTAAGCATACCGAGGATGATGGCCGAATCGTCGTGCTCTACGGTCTGATTTACTTTGTGAAGACCAAGTGCGTCGAGGTTGGCGCACTGAATTTTGGTCTGGCCGATACGACTTTTTACCTGAGTGATTTTCAATCTTGCCATTTCTATATCTCCTTGATTAGCCGTTAAATACTTGATTCATAGAAATACCACGCAACTGGGCTACCGAAGCAGCATCGCGGAGCTCCATCAGAGCGCCTACGGTTGCTTTAACCAAGTTGTGGGGGTTCGACGAACCTTTGCTCTTTGCGAGTACGTTGTGGATACCTACGCTCTCGAACACTACACGCATTGCACCACCTGCCTTAACTCCGGTACCGGGGGCAGCGGGACGCATCAACACCTCCGAGCCACCGAAGCGGAACTCCTGAGCGTGAGGAATAGTGCCGTTAATGATAGGTACTTTGATGAGGTTTTTCTTAGCATCCTCTACACCTTTTGCGATAGCCGACTGAACCTCGCTGGCTTTGCCAAGGCCGTAGCCTACAACACCAGCCTCGTTACCAACAACTACGATGGCAGAGAAGCTCATAGTGCGACCACCTTTGGTAGTTTTCGATACCCTTTTGATTGCTACGAGCCTATCTTTCAGCTCGAGGTCGCTAGTCCTTACTTTAATGTTATTGTTTGCCATGGTTGCTTCTTAGAATTTAAGACCGCCTTCACGAGCGGCATCTGCCAACATTTTTACTCTTCCGTGGTAGAGGTAGCCGTTACGGTCGAACGATACAGCCTCGATGCCTTTTGCAAGTGCACGCTCTGCTGCGAGTTTGCCAACCAATTTAGCCTGCTCAATACCATTTACCTTCTGTGCCTGCTCGGCAATCTCTTTGTCCAACGACGAAGCCGACGCCAAAGTAACACCGTTCAGGTCATCAATCAACTGTACATAGATCTGCTTGTTGCTGCGGAATACAGTCATACGAGGCCTCTGTGCGGTACCCTCAACCACTTTGCGGATACGCATCTTGATCCTCTCTCTTCTTTCAATCTTATTCAATGACATAATTTACGCGATTTTACTATTTAGCGTTAGCCGACTTACCAGCCTTACGACGAATGGTTTCACCAATGAACTTAATACCTTTACCTTTGTAGGGCTCGGGTTTGCGGAACGAGCGAATCTTTGCTGCAACCTGACCAACAAGTTGTTTGTCGATGCTCTTGAGAGTGAGAATGGGGTAGCCTTTTTTCTCCTGTTTTGCCTCGGCAGTAACCTCTGCGGGCAACATCAGGAAGATGTCGTGCGAATAACCCAACGAGAGTTTGAGGAGCTGACCCTCTACCTCTGCTTTGAAACCTACACCTACGAGTTCCTGTTTAATCTCGTAGCCTTTCGAAACGCCCACTACCATATTGTTGATAAGTGCGCGGTACAAGCCGTGCATCGAGCGGTGGCGTGGCTGGTTCGTAGGACGAGTTACTGTCAATACGTTTCCCTCTACGGTTACGGTGATGTCAGCGTCTACTTGCTGGCTCAAGGTACCCAGGGGGCCTTTCACGCTTACCACGTTGTTTGGAGCAACCTCTACGGTTACACCTGCGGGCAAGTTTACAGGTAATTTACCAATTCTTGACATTGTTTTACTTTTGTTAAAGTGTTAAAATTGTTTGTTTTACTAAGAAATTAGTAGATGTAGCAGAGTACCTCGCCACCTACATTCTCCTGGCGTGCTTTTTTGTCGGTCATGATACCTTTGGGGGTCGAAACGATGGCGATGCCAAGACCGTTCTGTACCTTAGGCATATCGGCAGCCGACGAGTAGCGACGCAGACCGGGACGCGACACACGCTCGAGAGCCTTGATGGCGCATACTTTGGTCTGAGGGTGGTATTTCAACGCAATTTTGATGGTCGAAAAACCTTTCTCGTTTTTGTCGAATTTGTAGGCAAGGATGTAACCCTGTTCGAAGAGGATTTTGGTAATCTCTTCTTTCATTTTTGAACCGGGAGCTTCAACCGTTTTGTGGTTGGCTTTCGCCGCGTTTCTAATCCTAGTGAGGAAATCCGCTATTGGATCTGTCATAGTTGTAAAAATGGATTAAAAGTTAAAAATGTTTGTTAATTATTTTTCACCTCAATCGCCGGCCGTTCACCTCTGAACAGTCGGCCACGTTGGTAATTTTGCATATTTTGCGCTATAAAGCCGCCAAAGATAGGTATTTTTCTTTGATTATCAACACTCTTCGGCTCGAAAATTTATACACCTGTGCAAAATTTCTTTTGCGATGCGCTAAATTTCTTATCAACAACCCTAAAATGCTGCTTTTCAAAGCCTCCTTCTTATGAAGGGCATAGCACCTGCGCTTTTTACAGCACAGGTGCCACCCTACTTTGATATTTTGGCCAGAGTGCCACCCTAAGATGCCACTCCAACCTCAGGAGCCTCCCCTACTCTCGTAAGGGCGCTTCCCTTTTGTCGGCCCAAGATTGGGCACGGAGCTACTCTACCACGAAGCTTTCTTTACACCGGGGATCAGACCGTTCGATGCCATCTCGCGGAACTGGATACGGCTCAGACCGAACTGACGGATGTAGCCTTTGGGACGACCGGTGATTTTGCAGCGGTTGTGCTGGCGGATGGGGTTCGAGTTGCGGGGCAGTTTCGACAGTGCCTGCCAAGCCTCCATCTCGTTCATCTCGCCTGCTTTAACGGCAGCAGCGATAGCCTCACGCTTTGCAGCATAGCGGTTTGCGAGTTTAACACGTTTAACCTCGCGAGCTTTCATTGATTCTTTTGCCATAGCTTATGCTTTTTTTGCGTTTTTGAATGGTAAGCCAAACTCGCGCAGAAGAGCGTAGCCCTCCTCGTCGGTTTTAGCGGTTGTTACGAAGCAAATCTCCATACCGAGGATTTTGGTAATCTTGTCGATATCGATCTCGGGGAAGATGATCTGCTCTTTGATACCGAGGGTGTAGTTACCCATGCCGTCGAACTTCTCGTTGATACCTTTGAAGTCGCGGATACGGGGCAGAGCAACTGCAATCAGACGCTCCAAGAACTCGTACATCCTCTCGCCACGCAAGGTTACGCGAACACCGACAGGCATGCCTTTACGGAGTTTGAAGTTCGAGATATCTTTGCGCGAGCGGGTCTGAACAGCTTTCTGACCTGCGATGATGGTGAGCTCCTCCTGAGCGATCTCGATGAGCTTTTTGTCAGCTACTGCCTCACCAACGCCTTCGTTGA
Source organism: Tidjanibacter sp. (assembly GCA_045614885.1). Classification (GTDB taxonomy): domain Bacteria; phylum Bacteroidota; class Bacteroidia; order Bacteroidales; family Rikenellaceae; genus Tidjanibacter. The sequence goes on from JAZLDU010000017.1 coordinate 12,983, forward strand.
TAACGATTTTCTCCAATTTGGGTACCTGCATGATGCTGGTATAGCCAAACTGCTTCATAAGGGCAGGAACGATCTGCTCCTTATAAGTTGTTTTGAGTGTAGGAATGTAAGCCATTATTTAATCTCCTCTCCTGATTTTTTAGCGTAACGTACAAGTTTGCCGTTCTCACCTGCCTTGCGACCTACACGGGTAGGTTTGCCGGTTTTGGGGTCTGCGAGCATGAGGTTCGAAATGTGGATAGGAGCCTCCTGCTCAACGATACCACCCTGGGTGTTTTTGGCGCTGGGTTTGGTGTGTTTTTTGATGATGTTGAAACCCTCAACGATTGCGCGCTGATTTTTGGTATCAACCTCCAATACACGACCGGTTTTCTCTTTGCTCTTGCTACCGCCTGCGATAACAAAAACAGTATCACCTTTTTTGATGTGTAATTTTGCCATAATACTAATCTTTGTTTTTAGCGGATTACAATACTTCGGGTGCAAGCGAGATGATCTTCATATACTGGTCACGAAGCTCACGAGCTACGGGGCCGAAGATACGAGTACCACGCATCTCACCCTGGGGGTTCAGGAGTACTACGGCGTTGTCGTCGAAACGAATGTACGAACCGTTAGCACGACGAATCTCCTTCTTTGTCCTAACTACAACCGCTTTCGAAACGGTACCCTTCTTGATGTCGCCCGAAGGGGTTGCGCTCTTAACGGTTACAACAATTTTGTCGCCAATGGTGGCGTACTTCTTCTTGGTACCACCGAGAACGCGGATGCAGAGAACCTCTTTTGCACCGCTGTTGTCAGCTACAACCAATCTGCTTTCCTGTTGTATCATAACTATTTAGCTCTTTCAATAATTTCTACTAATCTCCAACGCTTAGTCTTGCTCAGAGGTCGCGTCTCCATAATCTTAACGGTGTCGCCTTCGTTGCAGGTGTTCTCAGCGTCCTCGGCCACAAAGCGAGTGGTCTTGTTTACGAACTTACCATAAATGGGGTGTTTCACTTTACGGTGAACTGCAACTACGATAGATTTCTCCATCTTATTGCTGACTACCACGCCAATTCTCTCTTTTCTAAGATTTCTTTCCATAGCGTCAATCTTCTCTATTTGTTGTTCTTCTGGTGCAGTACAGTCTGCATACGCGCGATGTCTCTGCGAGCTTTTTTAATAACGGTAGTGTCCTCTACGGGAGATACTGCGTGATTAACCTTCAAAGTGGCAAGCTTTGCCTGCTCAGCTTCCAGACGCTCAACCAAGTCGCTGATTGCCATCTCTCGAATTTCTGCTGTTTTCATTCTTTCTTGTCTCTTTTTAATGGTTATTACTCAGTATAGTCACGACGAACCACGAGTTTGGTCTCGATAGGCAGTTTCTGTGCGCCCAAGCGGAGTGCCTCTTTGGCGATCTCGAAGGGTACGCCCTCGATCTCGAACATGATGCGGCCGGGAGTTACAGGTGCTACGTAACCTTCGGGGTTACCTTTACCTTTACCCATACGAACCTCAGCGGGTTTTTTGGTGATAGGTTTGTCGGGGAAGATGCGGATCCAGATCTTACCCTCACGTTTCATATAACGAACGATGGCCTGACGAGCTGCCTCGATCTGACGACCAGTGATCCAGGTCGAGTCCATTGCTTTAAGACCGAACGAACCGAACGCAAGCTGGTTACCACGCTGAGCGAGGCCTTTCATGCGTCCCTTCTGCATTCTTCTAAATTTAGTCCTTTTTGGCTGTAACATTTCTTATATTATTTAGAAGGGTTCTTAACTATTTGTTATTGTTATTATTGCGCCTGCGTTTGCGGTCGCCGCGGGGTTTGCCGCCGCGCTCCTCGCGCTGTGCGGGGCCTGCTACCGACGAAGCACCTGCAATCTCGAACAAGTCGCGTTTTGCATAAACCTCGCCTACGCAGATCCATACTTTAACACCCATGATACCTACTTTGGTCAGAGCCTCTGCCAAGCAGTAGTCCACGTCTGCACGGAAGGTGTGCAATGGAATACGGCCCTCTTTGTAGGTCTCGCTGCGAGCCATCTCTGCGCCACCAATACGGCCGCTGATCTGGATTTTGATACCCTCAGCACCCATACGCATAGTCGATGCGATAGTGGTTTTAACGGCACGACGGTACGAAACACGGCCTTCGAGCTGACGAGCCAAGTTGTTAGCAACGATTACAGCGTCGATCTCGGGGCGTTTTACCTCGAAGATGTTGATCTGTACCTCTTTGCCGGTGAGTTTCTTCAACTCCTCTTTGAGTTTGTCAACCTCCTGACCACCTTTACCGATAATCAGACCGGGACGAGCGGTGCTGATGGTTACGGTAACGAGTTTCAGAGTACGCTCGATGATGATTTTCGAAATGCTAGCCTTTGCAAGACGGGCGTTCAGATACTCACGGATTTTAGCGTCCTCAACCAACTTAGTCGAGAAGTCCTTACCGCCATACCAGTTGGAGTCCCAACCGCGAATAATACCAAGACGGTTTGCTATTGGATTAACTTTCTGTCCCATTCTTTTACTCAGCTGATTTAGTTTCTACTACCATTTTGTCTACAATAATTGTAACGTGGTTCGAGCGTTTGCGGATGCGGTGAGCACGACCCTGGGGTGCGGGCTGGATGCGTTTGAGCATACGACCACCGTCTACCTTAATCTCTTTCACGCAAAGCTTGGTATCCTCCAACCTCTCGGTGGGGTTTTTAGCCTCCCAGTTGGCGATAGCCGATTTGAGGAGTTTCTCCAATTTGATAGAGGCCTCTTTCTTCGAGTAACGAAGCAGAGCCAATGCTTTGTTAACCTCTACGCCACGAACGGTGTCGGCAACGATACGCATCTTACGGGGCGAGGTTGGGCAATCACGCAGCGAAGCGATAGCCAGCTGCTTCTTCTCGGCCTTGAGTTTCTCGGCCATTTGATATTTTCTTGCTCCCATAGTTTATTATTTTTTACGGTTACCGGCGTGACCGCGGAAGGTGCGTGTTGGCGCGAACTCTCCAAGTTTGTGGCCTACCATGTTTTCAGTTACATATACGGGGATGAACTTGTTGCCGTTGTGAACAGCAATAGTCTGACCCACGAAGTCGGGCGAAATCATACTTGCCCTCGACCAAGTTTTAATAACGGTCTTCTTGTTGCTCTCGTTCTGAGCGATAACCCTCTGCTCGAGTTTCAACTCAATGAACGGTCCTTTTTTAAGTGAACGACTCATTATGCTACTATTTTATTATTTAGTTTTCTTTGAGATAATGAATTTGCTGGTAGTCTTCTTAGGATTGCGAGTTTTGTAACCCTTAGCCAGCAAACCTTTGCGCGAACGGGGGTGACCACCACTCGAACGACCTTCACCACCACCCATGGGGTGATCAACAGGGTTCATGGCCACACCACGGTTGTGAGGCCTGCGGCCCAACCAGCGGCGGCGACCGGCTTTACCGTGCTGCTCAAGGCTGTGATCGGGGTTCGAAACGGCACCGATGGTAGCGCGGCAAGCGCACAATACCATACGAGTCTCGCCCGAAGGAAGTTTAATAATAGCATATTTACCCTCACGAGCCAGAAGCTGTGCATAGGTACCAGCACTACGTGCCAATACTGCGCCCTGACCGGGGTAGAGTTCGATTGCGTGGATAATAGTACCCAGAGGAATGTTAGCCAACGAAAGGGTGTTACCAACCTCGGGTGCTACTGCGTCACCGCTCAATACGGTCTGACCTACTTTCAGGCCGTTGGGAGCCAAGATGTAGCTCTTCGAGCCGTCAGCGTAGATGATCAGAGCGATACGAGCCGAACGGTTAGGATCATACTCGATGGTTGCAACGGTTGCTGCCATACCATCTTTTGCACGTTTGAAGTCGATAACACGGTACATCTGTTTGTGGCCGCCACCGATGTAGCGAACGGTCATCTTACCGACGTGGTTACGACCACCGCTGCTCTTCTTAGGCTCGAGCAGCGACTTCTCAGGCACCGAGCAGGTGATATCTGTGAAGGTACCTGCGATTTTATGTCTTGTTCCCGGAGTAATGGGATTAAACTTTTTTACTGCCATCTCTCAATTAGATATTACTGTAGAAATCAATAGTATCGCCCTCTTTCAAGGTTACGATTGCTTTTTTCACTGCGTTGGTGCGGCCTACCAAGAAACCAGCTTTGGTGTAACGAGCTTTGAGTTTACCTTTCTCGTTGATGGTATTCACGCTTTCAACAACTACGCTGTACATCTGCTCTACGGCTTTGCGAATCTCCAACTTGTTGGCCCTGCGGTCAACAATAAATCCGTACTGACCGAGCTTCTCGCCCTGACCGGCCATTTTCTCGGTCAAGATGGGTTTGATAATTACGTTCATAATAATTCTCTTTCAGTTTTTTGTGGATTAGAACATTTCGTTAACCTTAGCAACTGCGCTCTCGGTGAACAACATAACACCGGCGTTCATTACGTCGTAGGTGTTCAAGTTGGCTACCTGCATAACCTTCACTTTGGGGAGGTTGCGAACGCTGAGGCAGATGTTGTGGTCGGTCTCTGCTACTACGAGCAATACCTTTTTGTCAGCCAATTTGAGAGCCTCGGCCATTGCAACGAACGATTTGGTTTTGGGGGTCTCCATAACGAAATCCTCTACAACGGTGATAGCCTCAGCCTGAGCTTTCAGTGAGAGTGCGCTACGACGAGCGAGAGCTTTAAGTTTTTTGTTCAACTTGAAGCTGTAGTCGCGAGGTACGGGACCAAAGATGCGACCGCCGCCGGGGAAGAGAGGCGAGAGGATGCTACCTGCACGAGCACCGCCTGTACCTTTCTGACGTTTGAGTTTGCGGGTCGAACCAGCTACTTCGTTACGCTGTTTCGCCTTGTGAGTGCCTTGGCGCTGATCAGCAAGATACTGCTTTACGGCCAAGTAGATGGCGTGAGTGTTAGGCTCAATGCCAAAGACCTCCTGCGAAAGCACTGCTTTCTTCTCGGTCTGGGTTCCTGTGGTGGTGTAAATTGCTAATTCCATCTCCTTAACTACTTCTCAATGATTACATAAGTACCTTTTGCACCAGGAATCGAACCTTTCACGAGGAGAAGGTTGTTCTCGGCAATAACTTTGAGAACTTTAAGGTTCTGAACCTTAACTCTCTCACCGCCGGTCTGGCCAGGCAAGCGTTTGCCCTTGAAGACGCGCGAAGGATAAGAAGATGCACCCAGCGAACCAGGTTTGCGCTGACGGTTGTGCTGACCGTGGGTCTGACCGCCAACACCGGCAAAACCGTGGCGTTTCACAACACCCTGGTAGCCTTTACCCTTCGATACGCCTACAACGTCTACCCAGTCACCCTCTACGAAGGTGTCTGCTACGCTGAGTACCTGACCGAGGGTAACCTCGCCGAACTCTTTGAACTCTACCAATTTGGCTTTGGGGGTAACGCCCGATTTGCCAAAGTGGCCTAACAAGCTTTTGCTGGTGTGTTTTTCACTTTTCTCGCCATAGGCAATCTGAACAGCCGAGTAACCATCTTTCTCTTCGTTCTTGATTTGCGTAACTACACAGGGACCAGCTTCAATAACAGTGCATGGTATATTTTTACCCTCGGCACTGAAAACGGAAGTCATTCCGATTTTTTTTCCAATTAGTCCTGACATTTTAGTGTCTTTAATTACTTGTTGTTTATAAAAAATGTGTTTGTTGTATGAAAAGTTTCTTTATCTCTCTTTTCAGTGTGTGATTTTGCGCCCCTGCCAATTAAGCCCCCTCGCGCGCACGTTATATATTATAGGTATCGAGCGAGGGGCTCTTGTGGGGCAGGCAACCTATCAAACTTTGATGTTTACCTCTACACCCGAAGGCAACTCGAGCTTCATAAGAGCGTCGATGGTCTTGGGGGTCGAGCTGTAAATGTCAAGAATACGCTTGAAGGTGCTCAACTGGAACTGCTCGCGAGCTTTCTTGTTTACGAAAGTCGAACGGTTCACGGTGAAGATCTTCTTCTGAGTAGGCAGTGGAATAGGACCGCTAACTACTGCACCGGTGGTCTTCACGGTTTTTACGATTTTCTCGGCCGATTTGTCAACCAAGTTGTGGTCGTAAGATTCGAGTTTGATTCTAATTTTCTGACTCATAGTTGTTTATGATTCTATTATTCCAATTCTTGTTTTTTACCACCGCATTTCTCGATAACCTCTTTTGCGATGTTAGCGGGTACCTCGTCGTAGTGCGAGAACTCCATAGTCGAAGTTGCGCGGCCCGACGAAAGGGTACGCAGTACGGTTACATAACCGAACATACCCGACAGGGGCACTTTGGCCTTGATTGCGGTTGCAACACCTTTGCTCTCGGTGCCCTCAATCTGACCACGGCGTTTGTTAAGGTCGCCGATGATATCGCCCATGTACTCCTCGGGGGTTACAACCTCTACCTTCATGATAGGCTCTTTCAGAACGGGGGTACACTTGGGTGTAGCCTCGCGGAAACCGTTGCGAGCGCAAATCTCAAACGAGAGTGCATCCGAGTCTACGGGGTGGAACGAACCATCTTTCAGGGTAACCTTCATCGAGTCGATACCGAAGCCTGCCAAAGGACCGTTGGCCATAGCCGACTCGAAACCTTTCTGTACTGCGGGGATAAACTCTTTGGGTACGTTACCGCCCTTAACCTCGTCGATGAACTGCAAGCCCTGAACGCCCTCATCTGCGGGACCAATCTCGAAGATGATGTCAGCAAACTTACCACGACCACCCGACTGTTTCTTGAATACCTCACGCATCTGGTGGGTACCATTGAGGGCCTCTTTGTACGATACCTGGGGCTGACCTACGTTGATCTCAACGCCAAACTCCCTACGGAGACGGTCGATGATGATATCGAGGTGAAGCTCACCCATACCGTTGATAATGGTCTGGCCGCTATCCTGGTCGGTTTTAACGGTAAAGGTAGGATCCTCCTCAGCCAATTTGCCGAGTGCGATACCAAGTTTATCGAGGTCTTTCTGAGTCTTAGGCTCAACTGCGATACCGATAACGGGCTCGGGGAAGGTCATCGACTCCAAAGTGATCTGCTTGTCCTCGGTGCAGAGGGTGTCGCCGGTGCGAACATCCTTGAAACCAACTACTGCGCAGATGTCGCCAGCGCCGATGGTATCCATAGGATTCTGCTTGTTAGCGTGCATCTGGTAGATACGGCTGATACGCTCTTTCTTGCCCGAACGGGTGTTGAATACATAGGTACCGGCATCGAGTTTACCCGAGTAGATACGGATGAATGCCAAACGACCTACATAGGGGTCGGTAGCAATCTTGAACGCCAAAGCGCAGAAGGGATCCTCGTCGGTGGGGTAACGCTTAACGGTGCTCTCATTGCGGGGATCGGTACCAACGATAGCCTCGATGTCGAGGGGCGAAGGCAGGAACTCCATAATGTAGTCGAGCAACAGCTGAACACCCTTATTCTTGAACGACGAACCGCAGAGCATAGGAATAATCTGCATGCCCATAGTGGCTTTGCGGATAGCTGCCAACAGCTCCTCGGGGGTAATCGAATCGGGATCCTCGAAGAATTTCTCCATCAGAGCCATATCTACGGTAGCAACCTCCTCGATCAGGTGTGCGCGAGCCTCCTCGGCCTCTGCAACCATCTCGGCAGGGATCTCCTCGTAGGTGAAGTTTACGAGCTGATCTTTCTTTGCATCATCGTAAATGATAGCCCTATTATATATAAGGTCTACCAGACCGCGGAACGACTGCTCGCTACCGATGGGCAGAACTACGGGCACTGCGTTAGCACCCAGACGCTCTTTAACCTGCGAGCAAACATTCATAAAGTCTGCGCCGGTACGGTCCATTTTGTTAACGTAACCGATACGGGGCACATTGTATTTGTCGGCCTGACGCCATACGGTCTCACTCTGGGGCTCTACGCCACCTACTGCACAGAAGGTTGCAACAGCACCGTCCAACACACGCAACGAACGCTCAACCTCAACGGTGAAGTCAACGTGTCCGGGAGTGTCGATAAGGTTGATCTGATACTGTTTGCCTTTGTAGTTCCAGAAGGCGGTAGTAGCAGCCGAAGTGATGGTGATACCACGCTCCTGCTCCTGAACCATCCAGTCCATGGTAGCCGAACCGTCGTGGGTCTCACCGATTTTGTGAGTCTTACCGGTGTAGAACAGAATTCGCTCCGAGGTAGTGGTTTTGCCGGCATCGATGTGAGCCATGGTGCCGATATTACGAGTATATGTTAAATCTCTTGCCATCTACTTCTCCTCCTAGAACCTGAAGTGTGCGAATGCTTTGTTTGCCTCTGCCATACGGTGCATCTCCTCTTTACGTTTGAATGCTGCACCCTCGTTGTTATATGCGGCCAAGATCTCACCGCAGAGTTTCTCTGCCATAGATTTACCTGCGCGCTTACGAGAATAAAGGACCAAGTTTTTCATCGAAATCGAAATCTTGCGCTCAGGACGAACCTCCATAGGTACCTGGAAGGTAGCACCACCGATACGGCGGCTCTTTACCTCAACTTGGGGAGTGATATTCTCCAATGCTTGTTTCCAAACCTCCAGAGGAGCCTTGTCTGCATCCTTCATCTTCTCGCCCACCATCTCCAATGCGTTGTAGAAAATGGTGTATGCAATACTCTTCTTACCATCCAGCATCAGGTTGTTTACAAAGCGGGTAACCATAACGTCACCAAACTTGGGATCTGGAAGTAGAATGTGCTTTTTAGGCTTTGCTTTTCTCATTTTTCTTGTGTTTTAATTAAGTTCTTGTTGTGAGAGATTACTTTTTGGCTGCTTTGGGACGTTTAGCACCGTATTTCGAACGACGCTGACGACGACCGTCTACACCTGCGCTATCGAGTGCACCACGCACCAAGTGGTAACGTACACCGGGGAGGTCTTTTACACGACCACCGCGCACCAAAACGATTGAGTGTTCCTGCAAGTTGTGACCCTCGCCAGGGATGTAGGCATTCACCTCTTTCTGGTTGGTGAGTTTCACACGTGCAACTTTACGCATAGCCGAGTTAGGCTTCTTGGGGGTGGTGGTGTAAACACGCACGCACACGCCACGCCTCTGAGGACATGCGTCGAGGGCGGGAGATTTACTCTTCATCTCCAACTGAACCCTGCCTTTTCGTACTAACTGTTGAATAGTAGGCATTTTACTTACTTTTAGTCCTTGTTTTTGTTAAACTTTTATTCTCGTTTCCCATTTTTGGGCCTGCAAAGATACGGCATTTTTTTGAACCCACAATATATATAGCAACTTTTTCACCCCCTTTTGGCCCGATTTATCAGCATTTTGCCCCATTTCTGCCCTATTGGGCTATTCTTTTTTCTTATATTTTCTGCAAATCTATTTGTTTAGGCTATTAATATAAAATTAACATTGCCGTATTGGGCTGATTTTGTGTGTGTTATAAAAAATATTTTCAAATATGTGGATTAACCGACCAAATATGCTTATCTTTGTGGCTCATACGCTTAGGCGCAGGAGCATTTTTTTGAAAAAATCAGAAAAAATATAACTCAGACTATGGAATACAACTTCAAGGAACTCGAAGCCCGTTGGCAGGCCGAGTGGCAGAAAAATGGCACCTACCGAGTAGAGGTAGATGCCTCTAAGCCAAAGTTTTATGTTTTGGACATGTTCCCCTACCCCTCGGGTGCGGGACTCCACGTCGGACACCCCCTGGGCTACATCGCCTCGGACATCTACTCGCGCTACAAACGCTCCTGCGGTTTCAACGTACTTCACCCTATGGGCTACGACGCTTTTGGTCTGCCCGCCGAGCAGTACGCCATCCAGACCGGTCAGCACCCCGCTGTAACCACCGAGCAGAACGTGGCTCGCTACCGCAGCCAGCTCGACAAAATCGGCTTCTCGTATGATTGGTCGCGCGAGGTACGCACCTGCGAGCCCGAGTATTACAAGTGGACTCAGTGGGCCTTCCTTGAAATGTTTTCGCACTACTACGACAACACCACCAACAAGGCCGAGAAGATAGAGAAACTTGTGGCTCACTTCGAGGCGCAAGGTACTGAGGGTGTGGACGCTGCGTGCAGCGAAAAGCTCACCTTCACCGCCGAGGAGTGGAAGGCTTTCGACGAGCAGAAAAAGGAAGAGGTGCTCCAAAACTACCGCCTTGCTTTCCGTGCCGACACTATGGTAAACTGGTGTGCCGAGCTGGGTACCGTTTTGGCCAACGACGAGGTTAAAGATGGCCTTTCGGTGCGCGGTGGTTTCCCCGTAGTTCAGCGCAGGATGAAACAGTGGTTGCTCCGCGTAACTGCCTATGCTCCCCGCCTGTTGGAGGGCTTGGATAAGTTGGAGTGGAGCGAGTCGCTCAAAGAGATTCAGCGCAACTGGATTGGCAAGAGCACCGGTGCTCAGGTATTCTTCGATATCGAGGGCAGCGACAAGAAACTCGAAATCTTCACCACCCGCCCCGACACCATTTTTGGCGTAACCTTTATGGTTATCGCGCCCGAGCACGAGTGGGTAAACGAGCTAACCATCTCCGATGCCCAAGCCGACGTGGAGGCCTACTTGGAGGCCACCAAGAAACGCTCGGAGAGGGAGCGAATTGCCGAGACCAAACGTGTGAGTGGTGTCTTCACCGGCTCCTATGCCATCAACCCCTTCACCGGCAAACGTATTCCTATCTATGTGAGTGACTACGTTTTGGCCGGCTATGGTACCGGTGCAATTATGGCCGTACCCGCCCACGACTCGCGCGACTGGGCCTTTGCCAAACACTTCGGCTTGGAGATTATCCCCGTAGTGGAGGGTGGCAATGTGGAGGAGGCCAGCTACGATGCCAAAGAGGGCAAGCTGATCAACTCCGACTTCATCACCGGCCTCGACGTGAAGGTTGCTATCGAGCGTATGTGGGACGAGATTGAGGCTCGTGGCCTTGGCAAACGCAAGGTGAACTACCGCCTGAGGGATGCTATTTTCAGCCGCCAGCGCTATTGGGGCGAGCCCTTCCCCATCTACTACAAAGACGACATTGCTCACCCCCTTTCGTTGGAGCAGCTGCCCCTCGAACTGCCTGCGGTTGAGAAGTTTACTCCCACCTCGCAGGGCGAGCCACCATTGGCCCGTGCCGAGGGTTGGCACAATGCCGAGGGTTACCCCTACGAAACAAGCACAATGCCCGGATTTGCAGGCTCTTCGGCCTACTATCTGCGCTATATGGACCCCAAAAACAACGACGCTCTGGTGAGCACCGAGGCCAACGGCTACTGGCGCAATGTAGACCTCTACATCGGTGGTATCGAGCACGCTACGGGCCACCTGATCTACTCGCGTTTCTGGAACAAATTCCTCTTCGACCTGGGTGTTATTTGCGAGGACGAGCCCTTCAAGAAACTCGTAAACCAGGGTATGATTCAGGGCCGCTCGAACTTTGTTTACCGCGTGGTTGGCACCAACAAGTTTGTGTCGCTCGGTCTGAGGAAAGAGTATGAGACTCAGGAGATTCACGTCGATGTAAACATCGTTAAGAACGACGTTCTCGACCTCGACGCATTCCGCGCTTGGAGGCCCGAGTTTGCCGATGCAGAGTTCATTTTGGAGGATGGCAAATACATCTGCGGTTGGGCTATCGAGAAGATGAGTAAGAGTATGTTCAACGTGGTCAATCCCGACTATATCGTAGACAACTACGGCGCCGACACTCTGCGTATGTACGAGATGTTCCTCGGTCCCTTGGAGCAGAGCAAACCCTGGGATACCAACGGTATCGACGGTGTTCACAAATTCTTGCGCCGCTTCTGGGGCAAGTTCTTCGACAAGGAGGGCAACCTCTGCGTGAGCGACGAGGCTCCCAGCGCTGCCGAGTTGAAGAGCTTGCACAAGACCATCAAGAAGGTGAGGGAGGATATCGAAAACTTCTCGTTCAACACCTCGATTCCCGCCTTTATGATCTGCCTCAACGAGTTGGGCGCTTGCAACAAGAGGGCTATTTTGGAGCCTCTGACCGTACTGCTGTCGCCCTTCTGCCCCCACATCAGCGAGGAGTTGTGGCACCAGTTGGGCAACGAGGGTTCGGTGTGCGACGCTGCCTACCCCGAGCACAACGAGGAGCACCTGGTGGAGAACTCGTTTGAGTACCCCGTGTCGTTCAACGGCAAGATGAGGTTCAAAAAGGAGCTGCCCCTGGGTATCTCGAAAGAGGATATTGAGGCTGCGGTGCTGGCCGACGAGCAAACCCTCAAATACACCGAGGGCAAGGCTCCCAAGAAGGTCATCATCGTTCCCGGCAAGATTATCAACATCGTGTTGTAATAGAGCAAGTTCGGTGGGCCCAAACAGCCCACCGAACTTTTTAATACACCCGCCATAAACCACACCCAAATAGACGCAGAATTATGGACTTTGTAACCCTCTTTTTGATAGCCGTAGGACTCTCGATGGACGCATTTTCGGTGGCCATCTGCAAGGGCCTGTCGATGCCTCGCGCCACTGCCGCCAAGTGCTCCATTGTGGGGTTGTGGTTTGGTGGTTTCCAAGGCCTTATGCCCATTGTCGGCTACTTTGCGGGGCACTATTTTAGCAACCTAATTTCCGGTTTCGACCACTGGATTGCCTTCGTTCTTTTGGCCTTCATCGGTATCAACATGATACGCGAATCGATGGAAAAAGAGGATAAAAATGGCGGCTGCGAATGTTGCTCGCAAAACGAGCTTTCGGCCCGCAAAATGTTCCCTATGGCGGTGGCCACAAGCATCGATGCGCTGGCTATCGGAGTGAGCTTTGCATTCCTCAAAGTGGAGATTTGGACCTCGGCGCTGGCCATTGGAGTTACCACTTTTGTACTCTCGTTTGTGGGCGTAAAGGTGGGCAACATTTTCGGTGCTAAGTACAAATCCAAGGCCGAGCTTGCGGGTGGCATTATCCTCATTCTCATAGGCCTAAAAATCCTCCTCGAACATACGATCTTCGCCTAACGGCAAAAAAGTTGAAGGTTGAAAAAATCAAAAAAAGAGTTGCGCCACACACCGCAACTCTTTTTTTGTTGAAATTCTCAATTCTCAATTCTCAATTCTCAATTCTAATGCGTATCTTTGTGAGGTTATACCTCACAAGCAAAAACGATGGAGAACAACTTTATAGTTTCGGCCCGCAAGTATAGGCCCGCAACCTTTGAGTCGGTTGTGGGACAGGGCCACATAACCTCTACCCTCAAAAACGCCATTGCCCGCGGTCAGCTGGCTCACGCCTACCTCTTCTGCGGTCCCCGAGGCGTGGGCAAAACCACCTGTGCGCGTATCTTCGCAAAGACTATCAACTGTCTGAACCCCACAGCCGAAGGCGACGCTTGCGGCGAGTGCGAGTCGTGCAGGAGCTTCAACGAGGGGCGTAGTTTCACCATCCACGAGCTCGACGCTGCGTCGAATAACTCCGTTGAGAACATCCGCGACCTTACGGATCAGGTGAGGGTTCCTCCCCAGGTGGGGCGTTACAGCGTCTACATCATCGACGAGGTGCACATGCTCTCGCAGGCGGCCTTCAACGCCTTTCTGAAAACCCTCGAAGAGCCCCCACACCACGCAATCTTCATCCTCGCAACCACCGAGAAACACAAAATCATACCCACCATCCTCTCGCGATGCCAGATTTACGACTTCAACCGCATCCGAATCGAGGACACCGTGGGCTATCTGAAAAGCATTGCCGCCAAAGAGGGTGTGGTCTATGACGACGAGTCGCTGCACCTGATTGCCCGCAAGGCCGACGGCGGTATGAGGGATGCGCTGTCGATGTTCGACAAGGCGGTATCGTTCTGCGAGGGCAAGCTGGCCTTCAAGGAGGTTGCTGCCACGCTCAATGTGCTCGACTACGACACCTACTTCGGCATTACGGAGAACATCCTCGCGGGCGACTACAAGAGCGCTCTGCTGTTGTTTGACGAGGTGCTCAAAAAGGGTTTCTCGGGCCAGACCTTTATGTCGGGCCTGGCGAGCCACTTCCGCGACCTGCTGATGTGCAAAGACCCCCAGACACTCCCCCTGCTCGAAATTACCGGCTCGGTATTGGAGCGCTACAAGGGGCAGAGTGCTGCGTGTGGCATCGACCTATTGTTCGGTGGCATCTCGCTGCTGAGTGCCCTTGATGGAGGTTTCCGCACCGCCACCAACCAGCGCTTGCACGTCGAGTTGGGCCTGATGAAGCTCTGTGGCCTCGGTCAAAAAAAAAACTCTGACGGGGAGTTAGCCACGCCTCCTACCCTCCCCCAGCTTAACAGACAAGAGGCGCAAGCTGCCGCCCCCGGGGTGGTGTCACAACCCGCAGGTCAGCCGGTGGCTAATACTGCACCTCAGCAAACCGTTGCAGCGCCTGCACCTCAGCCAACTGTTGCGACACCTGCACCACAGCAAACCGTTGCGACACCTCAGCCCACCGTCGCTACCGCACAGCGCACAGCGCCCACCGCATCTGCAAGGCCTACCTCTCACTCCTCGGCCACCAAGCCCCTCTTTGGAGGCTCGATAAACGCCGTACTAATGGGCCAAAAGCCCGGAGCCGACAGCGAGGAGGGTGAGGAGAAGAACGAAATTTTCGACCCCCAATGCGAGGCCAAGATAAACGCCAAGCGTAGCGAATTTCTATCGGCTCTGAACATCCAGAAGCCACGACTTGCCAACGCTCTCGGCTCGATGGTTGTAAGCGACCACACCATCCGCGCAACCGTGATGACCGAGATGGTGCGCGAAGAGCTGCTGCGCAACAGCAAAGAGCTCAACACCCTGCTGCGCGAGGTGTGTGGCATCGAGGGCAGTGTGGTCTTCGACATTGAGGTAGTCAAAAGCAACGCCGTGCTCAAACCCGTAAAGGCCGAAGAGAAGCTCCGCTTCTTGGTGGAGCGCAACAGCGAGGTTACAAACCTGATCCAATCGCTCGATTTGGACCTCGTGTAGAGGCCCACTTGCGAGAAGGCCCGCCAGCCCACAGATTGGCCCAAACAACGACAAAGACAAATAGTTAAACATACACGAACAAAAGAGAGAAGAAAGAGATGAATTTTGTTGAAGAGATGAGGTGGAGGGGTATGATCCACGACATGATGCCCGGCACCGAAGAGCAACTGAACAAAGAGATGACTACGGCCTATCTGGGCATCGACCCCACGGCCGACTCACTGCATATTGGCCACTTGGTGGGTGTGATGATTCTGAAACACCTCCAACGCTGCGGCCACAAACCCATCGCCCTTGTGGGTGGTGCAACCGGTATGATTGGCGACCCCGCGGGCAAGTCGCAGGAGCGTAATCTGCTCGACGAGGCCACTCTGCGCCACAATCAGGAGGCTATCAAGGCCCAGCTTTCGAGGCTTATCGACTTCGACAGCGACGCCCCCAATGCCGCACTGATGGTGAACAACTACGATTGGATGAAGAACTTCTCGTTCCTCGATTTCATCCGCGACATCGGCAAACACATCACCGTAAACTATATGATGGCCAAAGACTCGGTTAAGAAGCGTTTCAATGGCGAGGGCGAGGGTATGTCGTTCACCGAGTTCACCTATCAGCTGGTGCAGGGATACGACTTCTTCCACCTCTACGAGGCTCACGGCTGCAAGTTGCAGGTGGGCGGTAGCGACCAGTGGGGTAACATCACCACCGGTACCGAGCTTATCCGCCGCAAGCTGGGCAAAGACGACGCTTATGCACTCACCTGCCCCCTTATCAAGAAGGCCGACGGCACCAAGTTTGGCAAGACCGAGAGCGGCAACGTGTGGCTCGATGCTCGCTACACTTCGCCCTATAAGTTCTACCAATTCTGGCTCAATGTGAGCGACGAGGATGCCAAACGCTACATCTGCATCTTCACCCTGCTCGACAAAGAGACCATCGACAACTTGATTGCCGAGCACGAGGCTGCACCCCACGAGCGCAAACTCCAAAAACGTCTGGCACAGGAGATTACCACCATGATCCACTCGGCCGAGGAGTATGAGAAGGCCGTGGCTGCCAGCGGTATTCTCTTTGGCGCCAATGCTGCCGAGGCTCTGAAAACCATCGACGAGCAGACCTTCTTGCAGGTATTTGAGGGCGTTCCTCAGTACAAAGTTTCGGCCGAGGAGTTGGCTGGCGGTGTAGACTTCCTGAGCCTTTGCGCCGAGAAGTGCAACATCTTCCCCTCGAAGGGCGAGCTTCGCAAGCTGATTCAGGGTGGTGGCGTGTCGATGAACAAAGAGAAGGTTGCCGATCCCTATATGGTTGTCAATGCCGACAATCTGATTGCGGGCAAATACCTGCTTGTTCAGAAAGGCAAGAAGAACAATTACATTATCATTGCAGAATAGGAAGGTTGTGCGTCAATAGCAACAAACATTGCTAAACAACGTACTTTTTTTCAACGCTTTTACATTCCCCCTAAATCCCCCTTTGAAAAAGGGGGACTTGGTCAAAGAGCCAGGGGCTCTTTGATTGGCGGTTCTGCCTAAAAGCAAAACAAATTGGGTGGCGCCAAACATAATAGTTGGCCCACCCTTCCTTATATACCCGAACGTATGAAACGACTACTAACATTGGCTGTGGCCCTGGTGGCATCGCTCACAATCTCCCTCGCACAGCAGCTCGAAGATCAACTCAAAAGCCACATCGAATACCTCACAAGCGACGCTCTGGCAGGCCGCAAGGCAGGCTCGCCCGAAGGACACTTGGCAGGCGACTACATCTGGCAACAGTTCGACCAGATGCACCTCTACCCCTCGTTCCAGGTATTCTCCGAGACACTCTACGACGGCACCTTCCGCAACGTCATAGCCAAAATTCAGGGCATCGACAGCCGCAAATATATCGTCGTGGGAGCCCACTACGATCACCTCGGCACCAAGCGCGGCAAAATCTATCACGGTGCCGACGACAACGCTTCGGGCACAGCCGCACTGTTGGAGGTGGCTCGCTCCTTCACCCAGCGCAACTACAAGCCCCAGCACACCATCATCTTCGTAGCCTTCGATGCCGAGGAGTTGGGCCTCTATGGCTCGGAAAAGTATGCCGAGCAGCTGCCCGAGGGAAGCGTCAAGGCTATGATAAATATGGATATGATTGGCTGGCTCAAAGATGGAGCCCTCAACATCGAGGGTACAGGCACCATCGACGGCTGTGAGGAGATTATCGACCGCCTGGCCGCCAAACACAATATCCCCGTAGCCAAAAAACTCTTCGAGACCTCGCGCCTCACAGCCACCGACACCGAGGCCTTTGCTCTGCGCGGAGTACCCACCCTTTCGCTCAATACGGGCACCAACTCGCCCTACCACAAGCCCGAAGATACGGCCGACAAGATCGACTACGAGGGTGTTGCCAAGATTGCCCGCTTTGTGGGCGACCTGGTGGTGGAGGTAGACTCCAACAAGCAGGTGGCCTCGTCGGGCAAGGTGGCCCGCAAACACCGCAGCAGTTCGGCCGGCTTTGATGTGGCCCTCACCTATGGCGCAGGCGCCACCCGCCACCACTACCCCAACGTGGCCATAGAGGGGCGTGGTGCCAAGAGTTGGAACATTGGTGTCAGCACACAATACTCGCTGCGCTATCTGGCCCTGCGCGCCTCGTGCATCTACGACAACCGCAAAGCACTCCGCCCACTCGACCTCACAAACCCCTACGGCACACCCGCCACTCTGGGGCTTAAATCGGTAACTGTTCCTGCCGAACTGATGCTCAAAACCAAGGGCAAGAGCCACCTCTACATAGGCTTTGGCGGCTACTACTCGTGGAATTTCGAGGGCTCGCTCGATGGCGAGGCCGTGGATATGGCCACGCTCGACCTTAGGGAGCACGAGTGGGGCTGGCAGTGGAGCCTGGGTGCCCGCGTCTCGTCGTTCTACATCGAGCTTACCAATCGCACCGCCCTCAGCCCCGTCTACTACAACCCCGTATATGCCGACAGCGCAATGCCATATAACCGCACCTCGCTCTGCGCAATGGGTATTTATTTCTAACGAATTTACATTTTACGAAGGAACATTCATCATCCTTTTATTCAACAAAAAAAGAGGGCTTCCCGCTTTGGGAAGCCCTCTCTCTTTGCAATATCGTAAGGTCGATTACTCGCTCTTAACAATGTTCTCGTAGTTAGCCTTCGAGCCAACAGTTACCTTCTGCCAATCACGAACACCGGTACCTGCGGGAATCAAGTGGCCACAGATTACATTCTCCTTCAAGTTCAACAGAGGATCTACCTTGCCGTAGATTGCAGCCTCGTTCAGAACCTTGGTGGTCTCCTGGAACGATGCAGCCGACATGAACGAGCTGGTCTGCAATGCCGCACGGGTGATACCCTGCAATACCTGACGCGAAGTTGCGGGGATAATCTCGCGTACCTCTACCTGAGCCAAGTCTTTGCGTTTGAGCGACGAGTTCTCGTCCCTCAACTGGCGTACCGAGATGATCTGTCCGGCTTTGACATTCTGCGAGTCGCCTGCGTTGGTAACAACAACCTTGTCGTACAAAGCGTCGTTCACCTCCATAAACTCCCACTTGTCTACCACCTGCTCCTGCAAGAAGCGAGTGTCGCCCGGATCGTCGATCTGTACCTTGTTCATCATCTGGCGAACGATAACCTCGAAGTGTTTGTCGTTGATCTTCACACCCTGACCACGGTAAACCTCCTGTACCTCGTTTACGATGTACTCCTGTACCTTGGTAGGACCGAGAATCGAGAGGATATCGTTGGGAGTGATAGCACCGTCCGACAGAGGCATACCAGCCCTGATGTAGTCGTTCTCCTGAACCAGAATCTGGCGGCTCAGAGGCACGAGGTACTTGCGCTCCTGACCATCACGCGAGGTGATGATAATCTCGCGGTTACCACGTTTGATCTTGCCGAATGCCACCTCGCCATCGATCTCTGCAACAATTGCGGGGTTCGAGGGGTTACGAGCCTCAAACAGCTCGGTAACACGGGGAAGACCACCGGTAATATCGCCTGCCTTACCGAACGAACGAGGAATCTTGATCAGAATCTCGCCCGCCTTAATCTTGGCGTTCTCTTTTACAACGATGTGAGCGCCCACAGGCAAGTTGTACTGTTTCTGCTCGATGCCATCCTTGTCAAGAATCTTGATGACGGGGTTCTTGGTCTTGTCACGCGACTCGATAATAACCTTCTCGCGCAGACCGGTCTGCTCGTCGTACTCATCGCGGTAGGTAGCACCCTCAACCACGTTCTCGAACACAACCTTACCGTCGAACTCCGAGATGATAACTGCGTTGAAGGGATCCCACTCGCAGATGATGTCGCCTTTCTGTACACTCTCGCCATCGAGTTTGTAGAGAGTCGAGCCGTAAGCCAAGTTGTAGGTAAACATAACGCTACCGGTCTCTTTGCTCACAATGCGCAACTCGGCCTGACGGCTGACAACCAAGTTTTTGGGATTGCCATCACGATCTTTGGCCTTGATGAGCCTCAGCTCCTCAATCTCGATAATACCGTCGTATTTTGCGATCAAGCGGTTGTCGATCGACGAGCCACTTGCAACACCACCGACGTGGAATGTACGCAGAGTCAGCTGAGTACCGGGCTCACCAATCGACTGTGCTGCGATAACGCCCACAACCTCACCCTTCTGAACGGGGCGACCGGTTGCCAAGTTACGGCCGTAGCACTTAGCACAAACACCGTGGCGTGCCTCGCAAGTGAGTACCGAACGGATCTCGACCTGCTCGATGGGCGAAGCCTGAATTGCTGCTGCTGCATCCTCGTTGATCTCCTCGCCACCGCGAACCAAAATCTCGCCGGTGAGGGGGTGGATAACGTCCTGAACAGCGGTACGACCCAGAATCCTCTCATAAAGGCTCTGAATTACTGCGTCGTTGCGTTTAACAGCGGTTGCTGTCAGACCACGCAGAGTGCCGCAATCCTCCTCGTTGATGATAACGTCGTTGGCAACGTCTACCAGACGACGGGTCAGATAACCTGCGTCCGCAGTTTTAAGCGCGGTATCCGCCAAACCTTTACGAGCACCGTGGGTAGAGATAAAGTACTCCAACACCGAAAGGCCCTCCTTAAAGTTCGACAAAATGGGGTTCTCGATAGTCTGACCGCCCTCAGCACCCGATTTCTGGGGTTTAGCCATCAGACCACGCATACCGCCCAACTGACGAATCTGCTCCCTACTACCACGAGCTCCCGAATCCAACATCATAAATACGGGGTTGAAACCGTCCTGATCGGCTTTCAGGTGGTTATAAACGGCTGCGGTAACCTTGTTGTTCACATTGGTCCACACGTCGATAACCTTGTTGTAACGCTCGTTGTTGGTAATAAGACCCATATTATACTGCTCCAAGAACTGAGCAACCTGTTGGTTACCCTGCTCTACCAGAGTCTTCTTCTCCTCGGGGATGATAACTGCACCAAGGTTGAACGACAAACCGCCCTGGAATGCCATCCTGTAACCCAATGCTTTGATGTCATCGAGGAATGCGGCTGCCTTGTCGGCACCCGACTTCTTCATTACTACACCGATAATATCCCTCAGGGTGTTCTTCTTCAACAGCAAGTTGATGTAGCCAACCTCTTTGGGTACTACCTGGTTGAACAGCACACGACCAACCGAAGTGGGCAGAATCTTGGTAATCTCGTTACCCTCCTCGTCTACGGTGTTAATCTTCACATTTACCAGGGTGTGGATGTCCACTTTACCCTCGTTGTATGCGATGATAGCCTCCTCGGGACCGTAGAAGGTGAAGGCGGGTTTCACGCCCTCTTTGGGACGGATATCGCCATTTTGGAGGTCGTCCCACTGGTTAATCTTCTCGCCTTTCTCGATGAGCTCTTTGCGATAGATACCTTTCTCCCTGTCGGGACGGCTCTCGGTGCCGTGAATCTTGGTGATGTAGTACAGACCAAGAACCATGTCCTGCGAAGGTACGGTAATAGGCGCACCGTTGGCAGGGTTGAGAATGTTGTGCGAACCCAGCATCAGCAGCTGTGCCTCCAAGATTGCAGCGTTGCCCAGGGGCAAGTGAACTGCCATCTGGTCACCATCGAAGTCCGCGTTGAATGCGGTACATGCCAGGGGGTGCAACTGCATTGCCTTGCCCTCGATAAGCTTGGGCTGGAATGCCTGGATACCCAGACGGTGCAGGGTAGGAGCACGGTTCATCAGCACTGGGTGGCCTTTGATAACATTCTCCAAAATATCCCAGATGATAGGATCTTTCCTATCGATGATTTTCTTAGCCGACTTAACGGTCTTAACGATGCCGCGCTCGATGAGTTTGCGGATGATGAAAGGCTTGTACAACTCAGCCGCCATATCCTTAGGAATACCCATCTCGTGCATCTTCAACTCGGGACCTACAACGATTACCGAACGAGCCGAGTAGTCTACACGTTTACCGAGCAGGTTCTGACGGAAACGGCCCTGTTTACCCTTCAAGCTGTCGCTGAGCGATTTCAGAGGACGGTTGCTCTCGGTCTTAACGGCGCTGGTCTTGCGCGAGTTGTCGAAGAGGCTGTCTACGGCCTCCTGCAACATACGTTTCTCGTTGCGCAGAATCACCTCAGGAGCCTTAATCTCGATGAGTCGTTTCAGACGGTTGTTGCGGATGATAACCCTACGATAGAGGTCGTTCAAATCCGAGGTTGCAAACCTACCGCCATCCAGGGGTACCAGAGGACGCAGTTCGGGAGGAATCACGGGGATAACCTTCAAAACCATCCACTCGGGCTTGTTAATCTCCCTCGACTCACGGAAAGCCTCGATGATGTTAAGCCTTTTCAGAGCATCGGTCTTACGCTGCTGCGAGGTCTCTTTGTTTGCCCTGTCGCGCAACTCGTAGCTGAGCGAGTCGAGGTCGAGTTTCTGCAACAGAGTCAGCACAGCCTCGGCACCCATCTGAGCGATGAATTTGTCGGGGTCGCTGTCGTCGAGCTGCTGGTTGCCCTTGGGCAGAGCTGCCAACACATCGAGATACTCTTTCTCGGCCAGCAGGTCGAGGTTGTTGATACCAGCCTCGGCTGCTGCACCTGCCTGAATTACGATATAGCGCTCGTAGTAAACCACTGCGTCGAGCTTCTTGGTGGGAACACCCAGCAGATAGCCAATCTTCGAAGGCAGCGAGCGGATGTACCAGATGTGAACTACGGGTACAACCAGCTGGATGTGGCCCATACGCTCACGACGTACTTTCTTCTCGGTTACCTCCACGCCGCATCGGTCGCAGACGATACCCTTGTAGCGGATGCGTTTGTACTTACCGCAGTGGCACTCGTAGTCCTTCACAGGACCGAAGATGCGCTCGCAGAACAGACCATCGCGCTCGGGCTTATAGGTACGATAGTTGATTGTTTCGGGTTTGAGAACCTCGCCGCTCGAATTCTCCAAAATCTCCTCGGGCGAGGCCAAACCAATCGAAATCTTGCTAAAATTGGTCGTATTGACTTTATTATCTTTACCGTATGCCATATACTCTCTGTAATGTTTAAGACAGTTTTACACTAAGAGCCAAACCGCGCAACTCGTGCAAGAGCACATTGAGCGACTCAGGAATACCTGGGGTTGGCAGATTATCACCCTTGACGATTGCCTCGTAGGTCTTAGCGCGGCCCATAACGTCGTCAGACTTGATAGTAAGGATCTCTTGGAGGATATTTGCTGCACCGAAGCCTTCGAGTGCCCAAACCTCCATCTCACCGAACCTCTGACCACCAAACTGGGCTTTACCACCGAGTGGCTGCTGAGTGATGAGCGAGTAGGGACCGATTGAACGAGCGTGCATCTTGTCGTCGATCATGTGGCCGAGTTTCAGCATATAGATCACACCAACAGTTGCAGGCTGGTCGAAACGCTCACCGGTACCACCATCCCTCAGGTGGCAGCAACCATTCACAGGTACGCCTGCCTTGGCGGTGTACTCGTTGATCTGGTCCAGATTAGCACCGTCGAAGATGGGGGTAGCGAACTTCAAACCGAGCTCTTTACCGGCCCAACCCAGAACGGTCTCGTAGATCTGTCCCAAGTTCATACGCGAAGGTACACCCAGAGGGTTCAGTACGATATCTACGATAGTACCATCCTCCAAGAATGGCATATCCTCATCACGAACCACTTTGGCTACGATACCCTTGTTACCGTGACGACCTGCCATCTTATCACCCACTTTGAGCTTACGTTTCTTGGCGAGGTATACTTTGGCCAGCTGGATAACGCCGTTGGGCAGCTCATCACCATTGGTGATATTGTACTTCTGACGTTTCAGACGGGCATCGGCCTCTTTATATTTAATGGTATAGTTGTTAATGGTAGTATCAACCAGAGCAGCAATGCGGCTGTCGGCAACCCACTTCTCCGAACCGAGGTTCAGATAGTCGATCTCTTCGAGCATCTTCTTGGTGAACTTCACACCGGCGGGCTGAATCTCGGCACCGAAGTAGTCCTTGATACCCAGCGACTCCTGATCTTTCAGGATGGTGTAGAGTTTCTCCACCAACAGGCCTTTCAGAGCGGCAACCTCTGCATTGAATTTAGCCTCCACCTCTTCGAGTTTGTGCTTCTCCTCTGCTTTGCCGCGTTTGCCATCTTTCACATTGCGCGAGAAGAGTTTGCGGTCGATAACGGTACCGAACAACGAGGGCTGAGCTTTCAGCGAAGCGTCTTTCACATCGCCGGCCTTGTCGCCAAAGATTGCACGGAGCAGTTTCTCCTCGGGGCTGGGATCGCTCTCGCCCTTAGGAGTAATCTTACCGATCATAATGTCACCGGGCTTCACGTTAGCACCGATGCGGATGATACCCCTCTCGTCGAGGTCTTTGGTTGCCTCCTCGCTCACGTTGGGAATATCGGCAGTCAGCTCCTCGACACCACGTTTGGTCTCGCGAACCTCCATAATATACTCGTCAACGTGTACCGAGGTGAACAGGACATCCCTGAGCATACGCTCCGAGATAACGATTGCATCCTCGAAGTTGTAACCCTTCCAGGGCATGAATGCCACTTTCAGGTTCTTACCCAGAGCCAGCTCGCCATTCTGAGTCGAGTAGCCCTCGGTCATAATATCGCCTTTCTTCACCTTCTGGCCAATCTTAACGATAGGACGGAGGGTGATCGACATATTCTGGTTGGTCTTGCGGTAGCGAGGCAGAGTGTAAGTGGTAATCTCGGGATCGAAGCTTGCCAAGATCTCGTCTTCGGTACGCTCGTACTTAACTTTGATCTGGCTTGCATCGGCAAATACCACCTCGCCATCGCCCTCGGCTACGAACTGAACACGGCTGTCGCTGATAATCTCGCCCTCCAAACCAGTACCTACGATAGGTGCCTCGGGGTTGATCAGAGGTACAGCCTGACGCATCATGTTCGAACCCATCAGCGCACGGTTAGCATCGTCGTGCTCCAAGAAGGGAATCAAGCTTGCCGCAATCGAAGCAATCTGGTTGGGAGCAACGTCCACAAGGTCAACTTTCTTGTTGTTAACGATGGGGAAGTCGGCCTCCTCACGAGCCTTAATGCGGTTGGGATTGAGGAAGTTACCAGCCTCGTCAATGGGTGCCGAAGCCTGTGCAATGATTTTGCCCTCCTCCTCCTCTGCGCTGAGGTACTCGATGTTGGCATCATTCAGGTCTACCACGCCGTCGTTCACCTTACGATAGGGAGTCTCGATGAAGCCCATCGAGCTAATCTTGGCGTAAACGCAAAGCGACGAAATCAGACCGATGTTGGGACCCTCGGGAGTCTCGATAGGACACAAACGACCGTAGTGGGTGTAGTGTACGTCACGAACCTCGAAACCTGCCCTATCACGGCTCAGACCGCCAGGACCCAGAGCCGACAGACGACGTTTGTGAGTCATCTCGGCCAGAGGGTTGGTCTGGTCCATAAACTGCGACAGCTGGTTGGTACCGAAGAAGCTGTTGATTACGCTCGACAGAGTCTTGGCGTTAATCAGGTCGATGGGGGTAAAGACCTCGTTGTCCCTCACGTTCATCCTCTCGCGGATGGTGCGAGCCATGCGGATAAAGCCTACTGCAAACTGGTTGCTCAGCTGCTCACCCACGGTCCTTACACGACGGTTCGACAAGTGGTCGATATCATCAACATCGGCCTTCGAGTTGATCAGCTCAATCAGGTAGCGAATAATGGCAATCATGTCCTCGCGAGTCAAAATTCGCACCTCGGGATTGATGTCGAGGCTCAGCTTCTTGTTGATACGGAAACGACCTACATCGCCCAAATCGTAGCGTTTGTCGCTGAAAAAGAGCTTGTCGATAACGTCCCTTGCAGTTGCTTCATCTGGTGGCTCCGAGTTGCGCAACTGTCTGTAAATATAAACCACGGCCTCCTTCTCGGAGTTGGTGGGGTCTTTTTGAAGGGTGTTGTAGATAATCGAGAAATCAACACCATTTGGATTGTCCTTGTGGAGCAGGATGGTTTTGGCACCACTCTCGATGATGTCATCGATGTGGTCCTCGGTGAGCTCGGTCTCGCGGTCGAGAATAACGTCGTTACGCTCGATCGATACAACCTCACCGGTATCCTCATCTACGAAGTCCTCAACCCAGGTCGAAAGAATACGGGCGGCAAGTTTGCGACCGATGTTCTTTTTCAGGTTGGTGCGGTTTACCTTAACCTCGTCTGCGAGGTCAAATACTTCGAGAATCTCCTTGTCTGCCTCGAAACCGATTGCACGCAACAGAGTGGTTACGGGCAACTTTTTCTTACGGTCGATGTAGGCATACATCACATTGTTGATGTCGGTAGCAAACTCAATCCACGAGCCCTTGAAGGGGATAATACGTGCCGAGTAGAGTTTGGTGCCATTGGTGTGAACGCTCTGGCCAAAGAAGATGCCGGGCGAACGGTGGAGCTGCGACACAACTACACGCTCTGCGCCGTTGATAACGAAGGTACCACGGGGAGTCATGTAGGGGATAGTGCCGAAGTATACGTCTTGGATAACGGTATCGAAATCTTCGTGCTCAGGGTCGGTACACGAGAGCCTGAGTTTGGCCTTCAAAGGCACGCTGTAAGTGAGTCCCATCTCCAAGCACTCGTCGATCGAGTAACGTGGTGGGTCGACATAGTAGTCGATGAATTCAAGCACGAAGTTGTTGCGGGTGTCCGTTATAGGGAAATTCTCCATGAAGACCTTGTAGAGACCCTCATTTTTGCGGTTCTCTGCGGTCGAATCGAGCTGGAAAAAATCGTGAAATGATTTGAGTTGCACCTCCAAGAAGTCTGGATAGGCCATCTTGTGATTGATGGAGGAGAAACTAATTCGTTTGTTTGCTTTCGAGGACATTTTGTGCAAAATTAATTTGAAACTATTGTCTTGGTAATGTCGCTATTGGCTTGTGTTTTGTTTCGAGCCACTCGCTCTAAGTCCGTTGTTATTGCGCTGATTTTCAAAGCCGTTTTTCTCCCTATCAGGTGTTGCCGCGCCCATGTCAAAAACGCACAACCCCCTCAAAATCTGCACTTTGCAAAATCAGGCCGGACTGTGGGGAAATACCTAACCTAATCTCTTTTCGCAACCTAACCTATTTAGACGCGAAAAAGGCATAGAGCTTATTTAAGCATAAGCTCTATACCCGATATGGAAAAAGTTAATAGTATGACTATTTAACCTCAACCTCAGCACCTGCCTCCTCAAGAGCAGCTTTAAGTGCCTCAGCCTCCTCTTTCGAAACGCCCTCTTTGATAGCTTTGGGAGCAGCGTCTACCAAGTCTTTAGCCTCTTTCAGACCCAGACCGGTTGCCTCTTTAACAGCTTTTACAACAGGAATTTTGCTCTGACCAGCGCTTACGAGAACCACGTCAAAAGCGGTTTTCTCTGCGGGTGCAGCAGCCTCTGCTGCGGCGGGAGCTGCTACTGCAACAGCTGCAGCTGCGGGCTCAATACCGTACTCCTCTTTGAGGATGGTTGCCAACTCGTTTACCTCTTTAACAGTCAAGTTTACCAACTCTTCTGCCAATGCTTTAATATCTGCCATAGTTTTGTATAAAATTAAATTGTTTTACTTCGTTGTTTGTGTTTTGTTTGGAAAAATTAATTTCTTTCTTCAAGTGCCTTTACGATGCCTGCAACCTTCTGACCTGCATTACCCTGCAATGCCGAAACGACATTCTTGATGGGCGACTGCAAGAGCGCAACGATATCGCCGATAAGCTCTTCGCGCGACTTGATGTTAACAAGCATATCGAGGTTATTGTCGCCGACGTAAACGCAGTCCTGAACGTATGCTGCTTTAAGGATAGGTTTCTCGCAACCTTTGCGGAAGTCCTTAATAACAACTGCGGGACTCTTGCTACTCTCGGAGAACATAATCGACGAAGTGCCTTTCAGAACCTCGACAAGTGCCGCATCTGCCTTCTCTACCGACTCCAATGCTTTGATGAAGAGGGTGTTTTTAACAACAACCAGCTTCACATCTTTCTCGAAGCATTTGCGACGCAATGCAGCGGTCTGCTCAGCGTTCAGAGCCTCGATATCGGTGATATAGAAGTTAGGATAACGGTTGAGTTGCTCGGTCAGGCCTTCAATTACAAGTTTCTTTTCTTCCCTTGTCATAGCTCAAATGGATTTTTTACTATTTGAAATCGAGTGATTTGGGGTCAATCTGGAGACCGATACTCATTGTCGTTGAGAGATAGATACTAAGCATATAAGTACCTTTGGCTGCAGCGGGTTTCAACTTGTGGATCATGTCGATAAATGCGTTAGCATTGTCTACGATCTGATCTGCGCTGAACGAGATTTTACCTACTGCCGAGTGAACGATACCGTATTTGTCAACCTTGAAGTCGATCTTACCGGCTTTCACCTCAGCAACAGCTTTGGCCACATCCATAGTAACGGTGCCGGTTTTGGGGTTTGGCATCAAACCACGAGGACCGAGGATACGACCCAGAGCACCTACTTTTGCCATTACGTTAGGAGTACAGATGATAACATCAACGTCGGTCCAACCGCCTTTGATTTTCTCTACGTACTCGTCCAAACCTACGTAGTCTGCACCAGCCTCACGAGCCTCGTTCTCCTTGTCGGGAGTACAGAGTACCAACACGCGAACGGTCTTACCGGTACCGTGAGGAAGAGTTACTACGCCACGAACCATCTGGTTGGCCTTACGGGGGTCAACACCCAGACGAACGTCTACATCTACCGAAGCGTTGAATTTGGTGAAAGTAATCTCTTTCAGAAGAGCTGCGGCCTCGCTGAGTTTGTAGAGCTTACCTGGCTCTACTTTGGCGAGCATTGCTTTTTGATTTTTTGTCAATTTACTCATCTCTTACTAGTTTAATTACTTTACAGGAAACTCACCCTCTACGGTAATACCCATGCTACGAGCTGTACCGGCAACCATTTTCATTGCGGCCTCCAAAGTGAAGCAGTTCATGTCAGGCATTTTGTCTTTTGCGATAGCCTCTACCTGCTCCCAGGTAACCTTGCCAACTTTGTTACGGTTGGGCTGGGCCGAGCCGCTCTGAACGCCTGCTGCCTCTTTAAGAGCAACAGCTACGGGGGGCTGTTTAACAACGAAGTCGAACGACTTGTCGTTATATACGGTGATAATTACGGGCAATACCTTGCCAGCCTTCTCTTGAGTCCTTGCGTTGAACTGTTTGCAGAAGTCCATGATGTTGACTCCCTTAGAACCCAGCGCGGGACCTACTGGTGGCGAAGGATTGGCGGCACCACCTTTAATCTGCAATTTAATAAATGCAGCAACCTCTTTTGCCATAGTTTTCCTTGGTTAATTATTCTTTTTCTACTTGCATAAAGCTCAACTCCATAGGAGTCTTGCGCCCGAAAATCTTCACCGAGACCTTCAATTTCTTTCTCTCTTCGTCTACCTCTTCGATAGTACCCGAGAAGCTCGCGAAGGGACCGTCTGTAACTTTTACGGTCTCTCCAACGAAGAAAGGAATCTCGACCTCTTCCTCACCCTGACTCAATTCGTCAACCCTGCCGAGAATGCGCGCAACCTCCTGCTCACGAATAGGTGTAGCAATCAGTCGTTTGCTCTCCTCGACCGAATCTCCGAGGAAGCCGAGTACGTTGGGTGTGTTGCGAAGAACGTAGGGAACTTCGTCAATCATAGCTGCCTCAACCAAAACGTAGCCAGGATACGACACCCTCTCCTTGCTCACTTTCTTACCGTTGCGTACACTGTACACTTTCTCGGTAGGAACGAGAACCTGGGCAACAAGGTGCTCCAAGCCAAGGTTTTTGATCTCTGCATCGATATACTCCTTGACTTTTTTCTCCTTGCCGCCGATGGCGCGGATCACATACCACTGCTTTTCAGCCACTTTACTGCTCATAATCTCTCTTTGTAGTAACTATTCCAAAAATCAATTACGGTACTAGTGTGCCAAAACGCTGTAGATGGCTTTCATAATGGACTCAAAGGTCAGGTCCATAACGAGGACTACACCAGCAATCACCAGGGAAGCAACCATAACGGTCACGGCTAAGCTCTGCAGTTCCTTCATAGGAGTCCACGACACTTTGTGAACCAGCTCTTCATAAGAAGCTTTTACGTACTTAACGAGTTTCATATAATTCTATATGTTATGCTTTATTTTCGGTCTACACTTTCGAGTCCGGCACTCCATTTTCGGAACCCGGACTCGGTGGCACGAGAGGAGAGAATCGAACTCCCACCAACGGTTTTGGAGACCGCTATTCTACCATTAAACTACTCTCGTATGGTGGGGCGAACTTTGGTGTCATTGCTTGCGCCTTAACTCCTGCGCCCGCCCCTATTTTTGAGAATTAACTATTCTCTTTTGGTGTGGTGTTGATTACTCAACAACCTCTTTGATCTGACCCGAACCTACGGTGCGGCCACCCTCACGGATTGCGAAACGCAAACCAGCGTTCAAAGCTACGGGGTAGATCAGAGTTACCTCGATCTCAACGTGGTCACCAGGCATTACCATCTCGATACCCTCGGGGAGTTTAACCTCACCGGTAATATCCATGGTACGGAGGTAGAACTGAGGACGGTAGTGGTTGCGGAAAGGAGTGTGACGGCCACCCTCTTCTTTCTTCAAGATATAAACCTCACCTTTGAATTTGGTGTGGGGGGTGATCGATTTGGGTTTAGCTACTACCATACCACGTTTAACCTCTTTCTTGTCGATACCACGCATCAGCAGACCTACGTTGTCACCAGCCTCGCCCTGATCGAGCAGTTTGCGGAACATCTCCACGCCGGTACATACCGAAGTCAGAATCTTCTCGTCCAGACCGATAATCTCAACGGGATCACCAACGTGGATGATACCAGTCTCGATACGGCCAGTAAGAACGGTACCACGACCGGTGATCGAGAATACGTCCTCAACGGGCATCAAGAAGGGTTTGTCGCTCTCGCGAGGAGGCAGAGGAATGTACTCGTCAACAGCAGCCATAAGCTCCATAACTTTGTCCTCCCATTTAGCCTCACCGTTCAAAGCACCAAGAGCCGAACCACGGATAACGGGAGCGTTGTCGCCGTCGAAACCGTTTGCGCTCAGTACGTCACGGATCTCCATCTCAACGAGGTCGAGCATCTCAGCGTCGTCAACCATATCGCATTTGTTCATGAAAACAACGATACGGGGAACGTTTACCTGACGAGCCAACAGAACGTGCTCACGAGTCTGGGGCATAGGACCGTCAGTCGAAGCAACTACCAAGATAGCACCGTCCATCTGAGCAGCACCAGTTACCATGTTCTTTACATAGTCGGCGTGACCGGGGCAGTCTACGTGTGCATAGTGACGGTTTGCAGTCTGATACTCGATGTGAGCGGTGTTGATGGTGATACCACGCTCTTTCTCCTCAGGAGCGTTATCAATCGAGTCGAACGAACGCAACTCCGAAAGACCTTTGGTTGCCAATACGGTGGTAATAGCAGCGGTAAGAGTAGTTTTACCGTGGTCTACGTGGCCAATAGTACCAATGTTTACGTGTGGCTTAGACCTGTCAAATTTTTCTTTTGCCATAACTTGTAGTTGTTATTAGATAAGTATTGTGTTAATTGTTGTTTCTTCTTGGAGCGGAAGACGAGGCTCAAACTCGCGACCCTTAGCTTGGAAGGCTAATGCTCTATCAACTGAGCTACTTCCGCAAGCAGACAGCCACTGCAACGCTGCACTGACTGTCGTTTTGCATCTCGGGGGGCCACCATTTTGTTGACCACCGAGAACCACAAAAGAACAATCCGCCTGTGTGCGAATTGAACTTTTGAGGAAGTGGGAGAGGATGGATTCGAACCACCGAAGGCGTTGCCAACAGATTTACAGTCTGCCCCATTTGGCCACTCTGGAACTCTCCCAAGATATGTCTTAAA
>JAZLDU010000018.1:0-6950 GCA_045614885.1 Tidjanibacter sp.
ACCCGCTCGCAACTCGGTTGCTCACTCCCCAATAGTTTTTTCCCTATCTGGCCAATAGCTATTTCCCCATCTTGCCAACAAAAAACAAAAGTGGCGGCCGAGTGAATTCGGCCGCCACCTTTTCTATTTGTTCTTCAAGTCTTACAAACTACTCAGCCACATAAGTAACCGACAAGTAGTTTACATACAGACGCGAGCTCGAAGAAGTACCATAGCAGTGGAAACTTACACTTTCTGCACTAAGGTCGCTAAGAGTATGTTTGCCATTGGCTGCAAGCGACACGTCAGTAACAGTTGCGTTGGCATTATCAACGCCATATCCCAAGGTAGTACCCATACTCGAACCAATGGTAATCGACTGAATCTTATAGCCATCTGCCGCTCTAATAATAATATTACCTCCTACATTTTGACCGCTACCTTTCTGATACAACCTAATCTCACCACCATTGACAACAGGCGCCGAAGTACCACCACCTTTGTCGCAAGCATACGAAATTACAGAGTCCATAGTTGCCGAAGTTGCCGAGAAGGTAGTCATTTCAACGGTACTAGTCTGTCCGGGAGTGGGAGTCTCGCCGCCACCCTGACCAGGATCGGGATCGGGAGTCCCACCGCCGCCCTGACCAGGCTGGTAGTCACCTTTGAAGTAGTAGATAGCCACATCTGCCTGACCACTACTGTAGCACGAGAAAAGACTGCTTTGAGAGTTGTAACGCAACCAGTTGCGGGTATAGGTACCCTGAGCCTTAATAGTTGCAACGCCATTAGCGGCAATAGTTACATTCCACGAACCATTATCATTATTGGTAGCCTGAGTCTTCAAGTTGTTCGCGCTGCTCGAAGCTGCATAGATGTAACCATCACCTGTGTTGAAGGCCCAAGTGCCGTCTACGGTACCAGCATCGAGAGTAAATACCTGAACGTCCGTGTCGAAAGTCAAAGTTTTATTATCATTATCCTTAGTAATTGTTACCTGGCCACGGTTTTTGTCATTCTGAGTGGTCGACATAGCCACATTAGAATTTGCAGCAACAATAACCACTTTCATTCCAGCCTTCAATACAGAAGCACTCGAAACCAAGTTCCAAGCGTTATCAACGCCCTCTACTACAACCTCCTTGGTGGGAGTAAATGTAGCCTCGGCACCATATACTTTCTCGCCGCCATCAATTGTAATCCATGCTCTAACAGTATACTCTGTTTCAGCTGTCAAACCTGTAAGATTTGCACTAAAAGCCTTATCGGTAAGGTTACCAGCAACCGAATTCCATTCGCCAACACCAGTTTTATACTCAAAGCCAGCAGTTACAACCTCATCGCCTGCTGCATTGCTTAAAGTATAAGAAGATGCAATAGTTGCGGTAGTACCAGTGACGGTGTTCTCGTAGTTAGATGCAACAACAGCATTAACATTTGCAACAACAGGAAGTTTTCCATTGTAGTAATAAATAGCAACACCTGCCTGACTTGCGCCACTATAGCAAGCAAACAAACCGCTGGTCTGGTTGTACTGCATCACATTGCGAGTATTTGTACCCTGAGCTACAATCGAAGCTACACCATCAGCAATACTAACACTCCACGAGCTATTGTCCGAGAGGGTAGTTTCGGTTCTCAGGTGGTTCGACTCACTCGAAGCTGCGTAGAGATAACCATCACCGGTGTTGAATGCCCAAGTGTCAGCAACATTACCAGCCTCGAGAGTAAGAATCTGAGCATCACCAATGCTACGAAGTGTATTATTAGTGGCGTCCTTAGTAATCTCTGCTTGGTCACGGTTATTGCTTTTCTGAGTGGTCGACAATGCATAGTTTACATCTCCGGCAGCAGCAATGATAATGTTCATACCCGCCTTCAAAATCGAAGCATCGGTAACCAAGTTCCAAGCATTCTCTACATTGGGCTGCTCAATTGCACCATCGGCAGCAATACCTTCCATATTAACAGTGAAAGCCGAAACCTGGCCCTGGATGAAGGCAAGTTTGCCGATGGTATCAAGCTCTTTGGTGTAGGTATTACTCTCTCCGTCGGTAACAACAACGGTCATCTTGCCCGACATCTTCTCCTCGCCACTCTCGGTAGGAACGATACCAAACCAAATGTCTTTATTGCCGCCTACATTGTTGGTAACGGTAATAGTATTGGCGCTTGCACCATCGAAAGTGTTGGTCAAGTAGAAGTACTTAACCGAGCCACCAGCAACAACCTCGGGGAAGGTGATATCTACCGAAGCAATCTCGCCCTCGAAGCCCTTGATAGTCATCTTACCATAGGCCAAAACGTGGTTGAAGCCCATATTTACCGAAGTGGGGAAGCCACCGCTATACTCTTTCGATGCGTAGAGAACGTGTACCTGCTCGTCGCACGAAGTAGCGCTGGTGGCCTGCTCTGCGGGAAGGTTCAACCAAATATAGGGGTTAGCGCTTCCATACACCTTGTCAGAGGTAAAACCACCTGCACCATACTGCTCACCGATAGGCGAAAATGCGAGGATAGCACCATTATCCTGAGTTTGGGTAAAATCAACGCTAAAAGTAGCCTCGTCACCAGTTGCGGCAACGGTTGCATCGCTCATCGTAATAGGATCAGCACCCACTGCGGGCTGATAGGGAGCAAAATATACA
Organism: Tidjanibacter sp.; assembly: GCA_045614885.1. Taxonomy (GTDB): domain Bacteria; phylum Bacteroidota; class Bacteroidia; order Bacteroidales; family Rikenellaceae; genus Tidjanibacter. Next base: position 2,628 of record JAZLDU010000018.1, read on the forward strand.
ACCTGATCTTTGCTCCAAGTCGAGGTGTATGCATTACCTACTTTCTCAACAAAAGCACTACGAGTGCCAGAAGTAGAAGCAACAACCTCTACGGTCACTTTCTCGCCCTCGTTACCATTAACCTGCTCGTCGATGTCGTTCTGGCAGGCAAAGCCAAGTGCAGCTACTGCAACAATGGCCAAAGTCTTAAAAATCTTTTTCATCACTGCACTAACCTAATTAAAAATCACCATAATCAAAATAACCTGCGGTGCCGATGCTATTCTGTTCCACCAGCGAGGGCGACGCTGCAATGCCGCTCTCTACAACAACCTCCTCGATAACCAAGGTAGGCTCTGCATAAACTTTCTTCATAAATCTAAATGTTTGTTTGTTAGTAAAATATATATGTTTTGTATATCTATTCGTTGGGTGGCCCCGAAAATTTCGCAAAAGTACACACTTACTATCTCTTAAACAACTTTTTAACCCGCTTTTTTACACAAAAAAAGGGGCGTATGCAAATACACCCCTCTTTATGGTCTAAATGGGAAAAACCAAAAAGACCGCAACGTCCCAAACCGCGTGGCTCACAACAAGTGCGCCCAGCCCCTTAGGCCAAAATCTATATATCAGGCCCCACGCTCCGCCCACAACAGCCGCAGCCACAATCAGCATAAAGTTCATAGACCACACGTGTACCATTGCATACAAAGCCGTGGTGGCCACAAAGCCCCACCACGCGCCCCAGCGCTCGCCCATTCTCTGCTGCACAAAGCCCCTCCAAAAAAGCTCCTCCGCAGGGCCAATGACCAGCAACAGCAGTGGGCCTATAAGCCAAGGGCTCGTGCCATCCTTCATAGAATAAATCGAGCCAATCTGGCCGTCGGCAAACGAGAACATCCACACGGCAACCTTCTCGCCAACCCAAAACACGCCCCACAGCACAGCAGCAATGGCCACGCCCAGCACCACATTACGCAGGCTGAACATACCCCTCACGCTCCCCCTCAGCTCCGCCGAGTAGCACATCGACAATGTCGTAAGCACCACCCCCGACAGGGCCATAGTGATCCAAAAATTGACGTGCGGGGCTGTCCAAGGGCTGAACATCACAAACCACAGCAGCGCCGCAATCACTACGGGCAGTGTAACCGGTTTATTCATACCTCTCTATCGGCATTAGGTCTAAATAACAGCGCCCCAGCCCGCCAAGGCACTAACCACCAGCGCCACAATCATCAGCACGCTGAACTTGGCCTGCAACTGAGCGCTCTGCTGGTCGAGCATTGCCACCTTCGCAGGGCCCTCGCCAACCAAGCCCTTAGCCTGGCGAGCCATATCCCAAGCAGTCTTGGCCACCACAAAGACCAAAATAGTAAACACAGGCAGCCAGCCCACACAAACCGCTACAACCACCCACACAAAAGGCAGCAGCACCTCGGCCCTATACATCAGCGACGACGCCTTGGGGCCAATGAGCATAGCAAATGTGCGAGCACCCGCAGCTCGGTCGCTCACCGCATCGCGGGCATTGTTGATATGCAAAATCGAGTCGGTAATAAGGCCCAGAGGCACCGCCAGCACCATAGCCGACCAATCAATATGGCCCACAGCTACAATCGACGTACCCATAATGGGTAAAATGGCATAGGTGAGCACAATAACCACGTCACCCAATGCCCTATACTTCAAAAACGAATATAGCAGCGTGAGCACTCCGCCCGCCAAGCCCACATAGAGCAGCTCGACACTCTGGGTGAGCAGCAGCAACACCACGCCCACAGCACAGCCCGCCAGCAGCAGCACTATGCCATAGCGGCAAAATTCGTGCTCCTTAAACGAGCCATTCACCAAGGGCAGCATCATTGCATTTTCGGGGGTATCGACACCCTTGCGGAAGTCGTTATAGTCGCTAATCACATTGCCGCCCGCGTGGAACAAAATAATACCCACCAGGGCCAAAATGCCACACAACCAATCAACAGGGCTGGTGCCAACAAAAGTCTTCGACACCCAGAAAAGGTATGCAATGGTAGAGGCTACGGGCATGGCCGATGCAGGGAACGACCAGGGACGAGTGGCCAAATACCACTCCTTCAAAGTATGTTTCGATGCCATAGTTTAAGAGTTTTTATTGTTTTGTGTTAGTGTTCTATTATGCAAATGTATAAAAAAATAGTACCTTTGTATTTATCAACGCACAAAATAACAACAAATCATACAAAACATGAAATCCAAAGTAGCATCTTTTGCCGTCGACCACACCACCTTGGAGCGTGGTTTCTACCTCCGTTCGGTCTACACCGTGGCGGGCATCTACCCCCTGCGCTCCTACGATATGCGCTTCCGAGCACCCATGGAGCACGCCTACCTCACCCCCGAGGCTATCCACACCATCGAGCACCTGATGGCCCACTATCTGCGCGAAAAGCTGGGCAACAAGGTTGTGTCGTTTGCACCTATGGGTTGCAAAACAGGCTTCTACCTGATTGTTAAGGGCTTCACCTCGCAGGAGAAGGTTATGGAGGCTGTGGCCGAGGTGTGCGAAGAGCAGTCGAATCTGAAAGCCAAGAGCGACGTTCCGGGCCTCACCGTAGAGCAGTGCGGCAACCCCGAGCTCTACGACATCGAGGGCTCGAATGCTGCCCTGAAAGAGTATGGCGCACTGTTGCGCAAACTTTTGGGCAAGAAATAAATAAATAGGATTTATAGGACTAATAAGAGTTATAAGATATTGAGATAATTCTCAATTCTCAACTCTCAATTCTCAATTCGCTAATGAACATTCTCGTCATAACCCCTATGGCAGCCGAGCAGGAGAACATGCTCGCCGCCCTGAACAACTACCCCAACCCTCTGCTCCACAGCTACACCATTCGTCGTGGCTATGTGGGCAAGGTCTATGCTGCCGCTCAAACCGCCCTCGCTATGGCCGAGGAGAAGTTCGACCTGGTGGCCGTAATTGGCTATGCAGCCGCCTCGGATGCCTTCTCTACGGGCGACGTTGTGGCTCCACGCGCAGCCCGCTACCACGATGCCCACGTTCCCGAGGGGCTCGATGGCGTGAGCTTCCTGACCAACCCCTACCCTCTCTGTGGCACCGACGATGCCGTCATCTACACGGGCGACAGCTTTGTGGATGCTCCTATGATTAAGGAGATTAAGGCCCGTTTTGGCACCCCCAGCGCACTGTTCGACATGGAGGCTACGGCCGTGTGTCAGATTGCAGCCCAGCAGGGCACTCCCGCAATGGTGCTCAAAATGGTGAGCGACACCCCCGAGAAAGGGTGCGATGCCGACTCGTTCGAGAAGTTCGTAACCGAGCACACCGACTTTGGCAAGTTTGTGGAGATTCTCGAAGCCACCAACCTCGACTAATAACCTTAAAAACACACAAATACGCTATGAAAATTGCTATCGGCTGCGACCACGCAGCATACTCCTTCAAGGAGGAGATCAAAAACTATCTGACCGACCTCGGACACGAGCTTATCGACAAGGGTTGCTACTCGCCCGAGCGTGCCGACTATCCCGACCACGGTATTGCCGTAGGCGAGGCTGTTGCCAGCGGCGAGGCCGACAAGGGTGTGGTGATCTGTGGCAGCGGTATCGGCATAAGCATTGCCGCCAACAAGGTCAAAGGCATTCGCTGCGCACTCTGCTCGGAGCCTCTCTCGGCAAAACTCTCGCGCAACCACAACGACGCAAACGTGCTCGCCATGGGCGCTCGTCTGATTGGTTTGGAGATGGGCAAGGCTATTGTAGACGCTTGGCTTGCTGCCGAGTTCGAGGGTGGCCGCCACACAGGCCGCATCGCCAAAATCTCCGACTACGAGAAATAGAATTGAAAGTCGGTTGACGGTCGACGGTCGACAAAAAAATAAGGGCCCCGCAAAAACGGAGCCCTTATTTTTATATATAAGGTATACTAGCCCAAGAAGCAGAGCAGGATACCGGCAGCAACAGCCGAGCCAACAACGCCCGATACGTTGGGACCCATAGCGTGCATAAGCAGGTAGTTGGTAGGATTGGCCTTCAAACCCTCGCTCTGCGACACACGAGCAGCCATAGGCACTGCCGATACACCAGCCGAACCAATCAGAGGGTTGATCTTCTTACCCTCGGGCAAGAACAAGTTCATCAACTTAGCCAACATAACACCACCGGCAGTACCGCACGAGAAGGCTACGATACCCAAGCACAAGATACCTAGAGTCTTGAAGATCAAGAAGGCATCGGCAGTGGCAGTAGCCCCTACGGTTACACCCAGGAAGATTACCACGATGTTCATCAACTCGTTCTGAACAGTCTTGGCCAAACGCTCAACAACGCCACACTCTT
>JAZLDU010000019.1:0-7151 GCA_045614885.1 Tidjanibacter sp.
GGTAGGTTGCATACGCGTTACGCACCCGTGCGCCGGTCGCCACCAAGTATTGCTACTCGTGCTGCCCCTCGACTTGCATGTGTTAGGCCTGCCGCTAGCGTTCATCCTGAGCCAGGATCAAACTCTCCATTGTAAAAAAAATTAAAATGTATTGTTAGAGTCCTGACTACTTCTATCCTTTAAGGAATTGAATTGAACTTGCGAAGTCTTTAAGACTTCGTGCTTTCTGCATTCTTTTTCTCTCAATTAAACCAATAAATCAAAGAACCTTTTTTGGTACCTCACCTTTCGGCGAGGCGCTAAAAAAATCGCCGCATTTTCTGAGGCGAACGTGGGGACAAAGGTAAAACCTTTTTTCTTAACCACCAAATTTTTTTAGAACTTTTTTTCGCAACCTCGATTTTCACTCGCCTCAGCCCCAACTCTCGTCGGCCCTTGGCCCGTTGTTTTCTCGATTGCGGATGCAAAGGTAGTGACTTTTTTGAAACCTGCAAATCTTTTCGCAAAAAAATTGCACATTTTTTGCACTTTTTTCCAACCACCTCTGACAATCAAGCAGTTACACTAAGAGATATTTTAACACTCCATTTCACCCCGTTCCCTTATATATATAATATATATAGGTATACCCGCTACACGTCAGATTTCGGCCGAAAGCGTTCGCCTTTCGGATAAAATAGTTATCTTTGCGGGCCACACACTAAACACAAACTTAAAGCAGATGATACTCAAACTTCTTCTGATACTATTCTACCTGGCATTCCCCGCGCTGGTATTGTGGGGTTGCCGCAAGGTGAAAGTCTTGAACAAAATTGGCCCTGTGCTTACGCTCTACATCTTGGGCGTGGTGATTGCCAACCTCCACATCATCCCTGCCGACATGCACGGCATCCAGAAAACCATACAGGATGTAATGATTCCTCTGGCTATTCCGATGATGTTGTTTGGCTGCAACTTCAAAAACTTCAAGGCGGGCGTTACCGTTAGGGCCTTCGTTGTTGGCACCTTGGCCGTAGCCATTATGGTTGTGCTGGGCTTTGTGCTGCTGAGGGAGCAGCTCGGAGTGGATGGTCCCACCATTGGCGCTACCCTCTCGGGCCAATACACCGGTGGTGCGGGCAACTTCGCTGCCGTGAATATGATGTTGGGCAAGGAGGGACTCTCGGAGGAGATGTTTGCTCTGGTGGCCACTTGCAACCTTGTGGTGTCGTTCTTCTACCTGATGTTCCTGATGGGCGGAGGTGTGCAGATGGCCCGCAGGATTGTGCACGGCAAAAACTACCAGGCCAGCAACGACGTGATCAACACCGAGGAGTTTACCAACGACAACCCCTATAAAGATTTCGGCACCAAGAAGAGCATTGCACAGCTGTTGAAGGTTTTTGTTACGGCTGCTGCGGTGGCAGGAGTATCGCTGGTGGTTAGCAACCTCTTCAAGGAGGGTACTGCGATGTTCGACCTGCTGGGTGGCGACTTCTCGATGGTGGCCCTCATCCTCACCCTTACGACCATAAGCCTTCTGCTGACGGGCTTCAAGGGTGTGCGCTCGTGGGATAAGAGTTTCGACGCAGGTATGTACCTTATTTATATCTTCTGCTTGGCTATGGCAATGCTGGCCGACCTCTCGCAGCTCGATTGGAAGTTGGGCTTGTGGGTGCTGGTCTACCAGGTTATCATTGTTTTTGGCTCGCTGGCTCTGGGTGTGCTGCTGGCTCGCCCCTGCAAGGTCGATGCCGACAGCGCCGTTATTACTTCCGACACGCTGGTCAACTCGCCCATCTGCGTGCCCATGATTGCGGCCACGATGAAGAACAAAGGAGCGATTATGGTAGGTATCACCAACGGTCTGGCGGGTTATGCCGTGGGCAACTACTTGGGATATCTGATATACCAGCTTTTGACCCTGCTCTAAGCCGGTAACAGTATAGTAAAATGTGTTGTGAGCGCCCCTAAATTGCAAGGGGTGCTCACTTTTTTGTGCAAAAAAGTGCGTTTTACACAAAAATTATTATATTTGACACGCCACACACAAACTAAAATACACGCAAAATGTTTGGAACAATTCTACTTTTGTTGTTCTACCTGCTCTCGCCTGCACTTGTGTTGTGGGCCTGCCACAGGTCGAAAATCCTTAACAAAATCGGGCCCGTTTTGTTGCTCTACATTATGGGCTTTATCGCCGCAAACCTAAACCTTATCCCCGAACAATACCTTGGCTTGCAAAACACCATCTCGACAGTGGCCATACCCTTGGCGCTGCCAATGATGCTTTATAGCTGCGACTTCAAGAAGTTCTCGGTTAAGACCTCGCTCAAAATCACTATCCTCGGTATTGTAGCCGTAGTGGCAGCCGTAGTAATCGGTTTCTTGGCCTTCGGCAGCAAGATTGGTCCCGAGGCCGAGATTATCGGCGCCGCACTTGCGGGCAAATGCACCGGTGGTACCCCCAACCTTGCAGCCCTGAAAGTGATGCTCGGCATGGGCAACGACACCTTCATTATGCTCAACTCGTTCGATATGATCATCTGCTTCATCTACCTGATCTGCATTATGACATTCGGTATCAAGTGGGCTCGCAAGGTGCTCGGACGAGGTCAGTACACCACCGACCAGACCGTAAACCTCGAAGAACTTACCGTCAAAAACCCCTACAAAGATTTCGGCAAGAAGGACTCCATCCGACAGCTCGTCAAAATTCTGTTGCTGACACTCGTAATTGTGGGTTGCGCCTTTGGCGTGGCCACCTGGGCCAAGAAGTTCGACGAGAACATCTTTACCGTAGTGATGATTCTGACCATCACCACCCTCGCGCTTATCGCCTCGCTCTACAAAGAGGTTAAGACGTGGGACAAGAGCTACGATGCGGGTATGTATCTTATCTACGTCTTCTCCATTGTGGTTGCATCGATGGCCAACCTGCGCAACATCGACTTCGAGGGCACCCTCTTCATCATCTTGTTGCAGGTAGTGGTGGTCTTCGGCTCGTTCTTGCTGACCATTCTGCTGGCCAAAATCTTCAAGGTCGATGGCGACACCACCGTCATAACCAGCAACACGCTCATCAACTCGCCTATCTTCGTGCCTATGATTGCCGCCTCGATGAAAAACCGCGACATCGTAATCGTGGGCGTAACCATCGGTCTGGTGGGCTATGCCGTGGGCAACTACCTCGGCTATGGCATCTACCACCTGCTGCTGGCGCTCTAAAAGTATAACCAAACCGCAAACGAAAACTATGAAAAAAGCAATACTCCTGCTGGCGTGTGCAGTCGTAGCACTCGGCGCCAGCGCCCAGAAAAAAGAACAAGTCAAAACCGGTTGGAACTTGGGCCCCCTGCCCGCAGTGAGCTACAATAGCGACCTGGGCTTTCAGTATGGCGCTCTGTGCGACTTCTTCTACTTCGGCGACGGCAGCACCTACCCCCAATATCTCCACAAATTCAACGTGGAGCTGTCGCACTACACCAAAGGCGAAACCATCGCCCACGTCTTCTACGACTCGAAATACCTGATTCCCGGCATGCGACTCACCGCAGCCCTCTCCTATATGGACTCGGCAATGTCGCCCTTCTATGGCTTCAACGGCTACGCATCGCCCCTCGATATGGACAAGACCAAGAATAGCCCCTACTACTACATGGATCGCACAATGCTCCGAGGCATTGCCGACGTGCAGGGCAAAATCAACGACCGCCTGACCTGGATGGGTGGTCTGACCTTCTGGAACGTAACCACCGACGAGGTGCAGCTCGACAAATACAAAGGCCAAGAGTCGCTCTATGCCCTCTATCGTATGGCCGGCCTGATTAGCGACAACGAGGTGGCAGGTACCCACTTGGAGCTCAAAGGCGGTCTGGTCTACGACACCCGCGACATGGAGGCTGCCCCCACCAAAGGTTACTGCGCCGAGGTTGTGGCCAGCTACTCGCCCGCCCTGTTTGGCGATGCCGACTCCTATGGCCGCATCATGGCCACTTGGCGTCAGTTCTTCCCCGTAGTGGGCGACAAGGTGGTGCTGGGCTACCGCGTCAATTGGCAGCAGACCTTTGGCAACGCACCCTTCTACTTGCAGCAGACCATCACCCCTCTCTACCTGCGCCAGATTAAAAACGAGGGCCTCGGTGGCAAAAACTCTCTGCGAGGCATCTACCAGGGCCGCATCTTGGCCGACGGCTACGCTTGGGCCAACGTCGAGGCTCGCATCAAACTCGTATCGTTCCGCTTCATCAACCAGAACTGGTATATCGCCACCAACCCCTTTGTGGATATGGGCGTAATCACCAAACCCCACGAGTTCGACACCCAGAATACCGACCTGAGCAAACTCCTGGGCCTCAACACCGGTAGTGGTTGGGGTGGTGTTCACGCCAGCGCAGGTGCGGGTATCAAGATTGTTATGAACCACAACTTCATCATCTCGTGCGAATACGGCAAGCCGTTCGACAAACGAGATGGCAAGGGCGGCATCAACATCGGTACCAACTACATATTCTAAATAAAAAGGGGAGCTTGATTAAGGCTCCCTTTTTTATTTAGAATATGTAGTTTCCTTTTGTTTTGCGACTTTTTCTTTGCGACTTTTTGAAAAAAGTCGCCCAAAAACTTTTAGGAGATACTCGCTTCGCTCATATCTCTTACGGCCTATGCTCAGCCATTTTTAGCACCCCGACCAATACTCTCGGAGTGCCCGACGGCACCTCGCTGCGCTCATATCTCTTACGGCCTATGCTCTACCCTAAGGGCCTTAATGATTTTAATAGGAGATATAGGAGTTATAAGAGTTATACGATTCGTATTACTCTTAGTTCTCCTATACATCTTAGTCGTTAGACAAAAAAATGCATAGAGCGGAGGGATTTTTGTACCAAACAAGAAGGCGACACCGCAGCATAGTAGACCTATGTTAGGATGTCGCCTTTCGACGTGCGGTGCAAAAAGCACCCGCTATATGCGGTTTTTACAGCTCTACGACTTTGGTCCAGCCGTGCTTATCCTCGGCACGACCGTACTGAATGTCCTGCAACAAGTTGTACAACTTAACACTCCAAGGACCAGCCTCGGTGCCATACTCGAAGTACTCACCGGTCAGAGGATCGAAAATGCGACCTACGGGCGAGATAACAGCAGCAGTACCGCAAGCACCAGTCTCCTCGAAGGTAGCCAACTCCTCAACAGGAATAGGACGATTCTCCACCTTCAAGCCCAAATCCTCGGCCAGGGTGCGCAACGACATATTGGTAATCGAGGGAAGTACCGAGTGCGAGTCGGGGGTTACATATTTACCCTCCTTGATGCCGAAGAAGTTGGCAGCACCAAACTCGTCGATATATTTCTTCTCGCTGGGATCCAGGTAGAGGCAGTTTGCAAAGCCGGCCTCGTGAGCCCTCGAACCCGAGCCGATACTTGCAGCGTAGTTACCACCCACCTTGGTATGGCCGGTACCGCGAGGTGCAGCCCTATCGTAGGTGCGCTCCAAAGTTACGGTAATAGGTTTGAAGCCCTCTTTGAAGTAGGGACCTACGGGGGTTACGAATACGATGAAGGTGTACTCGTTCGACTCTTTAACACCCACCTGGGGACCGGTACCGATCAGCAGAGGACGGAAGTAGAGCGATGCGCCTGTGCCATAGGGAGGAATGAACTCGGCATTAGCCTGAACAGCCTTAATACACATCTTCTCGAAGAGCTCGATGCTGGGCACCTGCATACGCAGATACTCACCCGAGTTCTGCATACGTTTGGCGTTCTCCTCCAAGCGGAAGATGCGCACTTTGCCATCCACGCCGCGGAAGGCTTTGAGGCCCTCGAAAACCTCCTGACCATAGTGCAAGCAGGTTGCTGCCATGTGGATAGGCAGGTACTCGCTGTCGCTCACTTCGATTTCGCCCCATGCGCCATCTTTCCATACGCAGCGGACGTTGTAGTCGGTCTTAACATAGCTAAAACCAAGCTCTTGCCATTTAATGTCTTTCATCACTTAAATAGTTTTAAGGTATTTGTGTTTATTTGGTTTGTTTGTTTTTTGTTTCAACTTTGCGGTCGATTGCGGCACACCCCACAATGAGGGCCTGACATACTCGGCGCGGTAGGCCTAACCCACCTGCGAGCCGTTGGGCACTTTGTCGGTGGGAGCCAGCAGGGTGAGTTTACCCGTAGCGTCGGCCGACATAAGAATCATACCCTGCGAGGTGATACCTTTCAGCTCGCGAGGCAGCAGGTTTACGAGCACCAAAATCTGGCGGCCCACCAACTCCTCGGGAGTGTAGTACTCGGCAATACCCGACACGATGGTGCGGGTGTCGATACCGGTATCGACGGTCAGTTTGAGCAACTTCTTGGTCTTGGCCACCTTCTCGGCTGCCACCACGGTCGAAACCCTAATATCCATCTGACCAAATTGGTCGAAGGTTACGCTGGGTTTCTGCTCGGGCACCTCGGCTGCTGCGGCCTCATTGGCCCTCTTGGCGTCTTCGAGTTTTTTCACCTGACGCTCGATAACCTCGTCCTCGATCTTCTCGAACAACAGCTCGGCAGTACCGATGGTGTGGCCCGCCTTGATGATGTCGCTCTGGCCAATAACATCCCACTCCAAGTGGTCTACGGCCAGCATACGGGTCAGCTTCTCGGCGCTGAAAGGCATAAAGGGCTCGATAGCCACAGTGGTATTGGCCACAAGCTGCAAAGCCACGTTCAGAATGGTCTTAACCCTCTCGGGGTCGGTCTTAACAACCTTCCAAGGCTCGGTGTCGGCCAAGTATTTGTTGCCCAAGCGGGCGATATTCATAGCCTCTTTGAGAGCCTCGCGGAAGCGGTAGTTTTCGATATTCTCCTCCAACGACTTGCGGATTTTGGGCAGCTCGGCCAAAATCTCCTTGTCGAAATCGGTCAGCTCGCCAGCCTCGGGCACCACGCCACCGTAGTATTTGTGGGTGAGCACCAGCGCGCGGTTTACGAAGTTACCCAACACGGCCACCAGCTCATTGTTGTTGCGTGCCTGGTAGTCCTTCCAGGTGAAGTCGTTGTCTTTGGTCTCGGGGGCATTGGCACAGAGAACGTAGCGCAGCACATCCTGCTTGCCGGGCATATCCTCCAAGTACTCGTTGAGCCATACAGCCCAATTCTTCGAGGTCGAAATTTTGTCGCCTTCGAGA
>JAZLDU010000020.1:0-25781 GCA_045614885.1 Tidjanibacter sp.
ACCTGCAAATTTTTGACAATATCGACCATCTTGGCCTTATACTCTGCGGGGAAGTATTTTTTTACATACATTTGGCCTACCGCCTCCGAAAGTGAGCCGTCGGCAACGCCCAACGAGCGTTTCCAGCGGGGGCGCAGCTCCTCCTGGCCCGACATTGTGCGACCATAGAGATCGAAGCTGGCCTCTACAAAGTCGTCGCTCAGTGACGAGGCGGCACTTCGGATCTGGTGGAAAATCATATAGTCTTTGAGGGTACGCAGGCTCTCGCTACCGAGCAGTTTGTTGGCGCGAGCCACTGCGGGCATCTGGCTTACGACCAGCTCGGCGGGCAACTCAAAGCCCATAGCCTTGGCATAAGTATCCCAATCTATGTTGCGAAATTTCAGGCGCAACTCCTTGGCCGAAAGCTTGTTGTAATTCTTGTGGGGGTTGCGACGCTCCACATTGGTAAAGTGGGCCTCGGCAAGTTTCTGCTCAATGGCCAGCACCGACTCGGCAATCCTGTCGGCCTCCTCGGCCGAGTAACCGGCCAAGGTGGTTACGCTCTTGATGAACTCCACATATTTGGTGCGGATGTGGGCGCTCTGCTCGTCGAAGTAGTAGTCGCGGTCGCCCAAGCCCAGGCCCGACTGGCCAATGTAGAGGATGTTTTTGTCGGTGTCTTTCTGGTCGGCACTAACACCTGTGCCGAAGAATACGTTGCTGCTGGTGCGGTGAATCTCGCCCAATAGAGCACTCAGCTCTTTGCGGCTCTCGATGGCCTCGATGGCTGTCAGGTCGGCCTTAATGGGGGCAGCACCCTCGGCATTCAGGCGCACGCTGTCGAGGCCCTGGCGATAGAGGTCGCTCAGTTTCTGCTCCACCGAGCCTTTGGGGGCAGTGATGCCCTCCAACTCGGTAAACAACTCTTTAACCCTCAGCTCGTTGCTCTGGCGGAGCATATCAAATGCGCCAAAGCGCGAATACTCGGCCGTAAGGGGGTGATTCTTCTGCCAGCCGGCGGTGAAGTGCTCATAGAAATCGTCGTTCAGAGCAAAGCTCTCATCGAAGTTTGCGGTGTCGATTGCGGGAGTGCCTTTCTGGCCGCCACCACACGCGGTGAGCAGCGCTGCACTACTGAGTAAAATCATAATTGTACGTTTCATATCTTTATGTGTTTTTTAGTTATTTCAAAGCCTATTGCTCCATAATAATCGCAAATATACAATTTTTTATTATATTTGTAAACCAACAGGTAGTTTCTAACCACTTAAAATGAATGAGCGATGAAACGATTTTTTGCAATCTTGGCGGCGGGCGCAATGTTGCTCGCAGCAACCACAACCGCCACCGCCCAACAGAGGGGTGATTGGCAGGTGAGAGGTAGTGCAGGTGTGCTGTCGCTGCCCGATGTTTTTGGAGTTATTGTGGTCGGTTTTGGCTCGATAGATACCAGCGAAAATGTAACTCCTCACGAATTTGTTCCTCTAACATCACCCACCGTCGAGGTGAACTATTGGCTGGGCGATAAGGTGGCCTTAGGTGGCTCTCTGTCAGTAGGATACGCAGCGTCGTGGAGCACCTTCAACGATAGCGGCAAGGACAGCCGAAGAGTGTCGGCACTCTACCCGACGCTCTGCCTTAGTGCCCAGACTCGCTACTTCCGCAAGGGGAACTTTATGATGTATGGCTCGTGGGGCGTTGGTGCTATGACTATGGTGGTTAATCAGTACGACTCCGACGAGGGACTAAACAACTCCTCGCTGGGATTTTCGCTGATGGGAAACCTCTACCCGTTGGGCTTCCAATTTGGCCATGACAAGGCCTTTTTTGTGGAGCTCGGTTGGGGCGCAAAGGGCAGTCTGAATGTGGGCGGATGTTTCAATTTCTAACGAGATAATTTTACACTTTTAACAATGTACAAAACTTATTTTCCACAGGGAGTTTGCTCCCGACAAATAGACATAGATGTAGACCAAAATGGCATCATCAAAGAGGTGCTCTTCATTGGCGGTTGCCACGGCAATACTCAGGGAGTTTGTCGCCTCGCCGAGGGGCGTTCGGCCAAAGAAGTGGCCTCGCTATTGAAGGGAATCGACTGCCGAGGCAAAGGTACATCCTGCCCCGATCAACTAGCAAAAGCACTCGAAGAAATCATTGCAAAAATGTAATTTTGGATATAGGGGTGGAAAAAGTGAATACGATTGACAGAAAAATTGTCGATTGTGTTCTTTTTTTTCTCCCTTATAATAAAAATAAGTATATTTGTCTGCTCTATGTGCGCAAACTAAAAACTCAAATAGATATGCTTAAAAAATTTAGTCTTATTGCTCTGCTCGCATTGGTACTTTCGTCGTGCGGTAGCAGGGAAGATTTGGTCTATTTCCAGGATGCTCAAAGCGGCGCTTTGGAGAGTGTCTACGGCCAATTGAACACTATTCAGCCTGGCGATATGCTTACCATCTCGGTATCGTCGTCGCAACCCTCGCTCGCAGTGCCCTACAACCTCTTCTCGGCACGCAGCCAAATCTCTAACGCTACCTCGTTGGCAAACTCGTCGAGCAAGGTTATCTCGAACGTAAACTACGAAGGCTACACCGTAGACAGCGAAGGCAACATCAACTTCGCCGTGCTGGGTAAAATCCACGTCGAGGGACTCACCCGTGAGCAGGTGGCTGCCAAAATCCAGTCTATGCTGGTGGACAAAATGCCCGATCCCGTGGTTACCGTAACTATCATCAACTTCTACGTTACCGTTATCGGTGAGGTAAATCGCCCCGGCACCTACAACTTCCCCGGTGACAGGCTCACCCTCTTGGAGGCTATCGGCTTTGCCGGTGATTTGACCGTCTATGGCGAGAGGAGCAAAGTTATGGTTATTCGTGAGGAGGCAGAAGGCCGTCACGTCGAGATCCTCGACCTCAAATCGAAAAACATCTTCCAGTCGCCCTACTTCTACTTGAAGCAGAACGATGTGGTATACGTCGAGCCCGTGGGTGCAAAGGCCAAGAGCGTCTCGACCTTCACCACCTACTTCCCCATCATCACCTCGCTTGCATCGCTCGGTTCGAGTGTTGCTATGATGATTTATTATGTTACTTACGCATCACGATTGAGATAATAAAACGATAGAAATATAATGGAAAATCTTAACTATCAGCAGAATCCTCAGGGCCCACAGGGCGGTCAGGAGGAGATGGGTACCGAGATTTCGCTCAAAGCCATCTGGTCATTCTTTATTAACAACTGGTTCTGGTTTGGCCTTTCGGTATTTGTATGCCTCTGTGCAGGTTTCTTGTTTGCCAAAATTTCGCCCAAGGTTTACTCCTCGTCGGCTGTGATCTATGTCGATGAGAACGCCTCGCGTAGTGTTAAGTCCGACGTGACTTCGATGACCAGCTTGCGTATGATGCGCCAGACCTCGGTGGTGGACAACGAGTCGGCTATTCTGCGCTCATATACCCTGATGAACAAGGTTGTCGAAAACCTCAATGCCAACATTACCTATTCGGTGCAGGCTAAACTGCGCAAGGTGGAGATCTATGGTCCCTCGGCTCCTGTTGAGGTGGTAGTAGACTCGCTCAAATACCCCTTCTCGCTCGAAATGAAGTTGGGCAATGCTAGCGCCTCGGGTAAGATTAAATTCTACTACCCCGGTGCTCGCAAAGCTACTGAGAAGAAGTTTGAGGTGGCTTATGGCTCGCCCGTAGTGGACGAAGTGGGTATTTTCAGGATTGTGGCCAACGAAAATTTGGCAGAGACAATTCAGAAAGATAACCGTCTGTTTGTAAGTGTCGCTAGCCCTAGTCGCTACACTCGCGCTCTGATGTCGAACTTGTCGGTTGCACCTACCAGCAAGACCACAAGTCTTATCAACGTAAGCATGAAGAGCGCTGTGGCTCAGAAGGCTGCCGATATTGTAAACGAACTTATCTATGTCTACAACGAGGATGCCAAAGAGGGCGAACGTGAGGTTGCGCGCGCAACTATGGAGTTCGTAGACGAGCGTCTGGGTGTTGTTGGTGCCGACTTGGAGAGCGTCGATAGCGACGTGGAGTCGTATCGCAAGAAGAGCCAGTCGGTGAACTCGATGGCTGAGGGTAACATCTATCTCCAAACCGCAAACAAACTCGAAGAGCGTGCCGTTGAACTCGAAACACAGATTTTGTTGCTCAACGATATTTTGGACTCGGTGAAGAAGATTCAGGGTACGGTAGAGTTGGTTCCCAACCTCGGCTTGGAAGATTCGGCACTTAATACTCTTATTAGTGACTACAACAACTCTGTTTTGGAGTACAAAACCTTGGGTGGTGATGATAAACTCAGCAACCCCTCGGTGGCAAATGTTCGTGAGAAAGTGTTGGCTTTGCAGGAGCTGCTTCCCGCATCGATTGCCAACCTGCGCACCTCGCTCGACCTGCAACTCCGTTCGGTAGACAAACAGATTGCCGAGAACAAGGCAAAAGTTAGGGATCTGCCTACTATCGAGAAGGAGTCGCAGTCGATTCTGAGGGATCAGGAGATCAAGGTGGAGATCTACTCGTTCCTGCTTAACAAGCGCGAGGAGACCAGCCTTAAATTGGCTACTACCGCTTCGATTTCGCGCATTATCGACCCCGCAATGGCATCTCCCCTGCCCATTGCACCTCGAACCATGATGATTATGCTCTTAGCTCTGATTATGGGCTTTGTAATCCCCGTAGTGGTGATTTTGATTGCCGAGGCATTGCGTAATAAGATCTACTCGGTTGAGGAGGTCGAGAGCGAGATTGGCTCGGTTGTGTCGATTGTGGGCGCAATTCCCTCGAAAGATGACAAGAAGAGCAACGACATTTTGGTTACCCCCAATAGCCGTGATGCTATTGCCGAGGCATTCCGTATGGTGCGTACCAATATCGACTTTATGATGCCCGAGGGCGGTAAGGTGCTAATGGTGACTTCTACCATTCCCCACGAGGGTAAGACCACTGTGGCTCTTAACGTGGCTCTCTCGTTTGCAATCACCGGCAAGAAGGTTATCGTGGTAGATATGGACCTGCGTAAGGGCTCGATGGAGCAGCGTATTGGCGACGAGCACCACACCTTCGGTATCGTAAACTACCTCGTGGGCAAAGAGACCAATATCGATAACCTTATCGTTAGGGATTGTTTGCACGATGTGGATGCCCTCTTTGTGGGTACCATTCCTCCCAACCCCGCAGAGTTGATTATGCGTAGGCAGTTGGATGAGGTATTTGCAGAGCTCCGCAAGAGATATGACTACATTATCGTTGATACAGCACCTATTGCTCTGGTTACCGATACTATGGTGGCCAACCGTGTGGCAGATATGACCTTGTACTGTATGCGTATGGGCCACACCGAGAAGATGAGCTTCGAGACCATCAAGGCTGTGGCAGCTCGCAAGTCGCTCAAAAATATGGGTGTCGTAATGTCGGATGTGGGCGTTGAGACTATCTACTATGGTGGCGAGAAACGCAAACAGACCTACGGCTATGGTTATGGCTACGGCTATGGTTACGGTTATGGCTACGGTTATGGCTATGGTCACGGCAAAGATGGTCAAAAATCCAAATATAAAGGTCTTTTTGGCAAACTCTTCAAGAAGAAAAAGTAATAAGCGGTAGAAAAAAACGGTCGAAAGTATTGTAATATAAAATAAATATATATCTTTGCATAAGACCTAAACACCATAAATACAAATTATTAAACTTCACAATTATGCAGAATTTGGTAGATAAAATCAATGCTCAGATTGAGCTGTTTCAGGAGAATGCAAAACTCCAGGTAGAGAAAGGCAACAAAGCTGCCGGCACTCGTGCTCGTAAAGCTGCTTTGGAGATTTCGAAACTGATGAAAGAGTTCCGTAAAGAGTCGGTAGAGGCTGCAAAATAATTAGAGCCCCGATTATAAGATAAGCCGCGCCTACAATGTGTAGACGCGGCTTGTTTTTTTGCCGTAGGCCGTCAACCGTCAACCGTCAACCGACAACCGTCGACCGACAGAGGTCTAACGTCTAACGACTAACGACTAAGATTTATAGGAGTAATAGGAGTAATAGGAGTAATAGGAGTAATAAGAGTAATAAGAGTAATAAGAATTCTATAACTCCTATAACTCCTATATCTCTTATCAAATCATTAAGGCCCTTAAAGTCCTTAAAGTCTTTAATGAGCTTAGGGAATTTATGGGAGGAGTACAAAAAAGATGCGCCCAATCTTTGGGCGCACCATAACTTTCCATTTTCCATTTTCAATTCTTCTCCCCCCCCCTCTAAGTTAGATGGGGAGCTGCGAAGCAGCGGGGGCGTGTGTTTTGCCGTCAACCGTCAACCGTCAACCGTCAATCGTCAATCGTCAACCGACTAATAGGAGAGTTTGTTCTAAGACCGATTCAGCCCCGCAGTTTGACCGAGGGGCGTATGAAAAAACAAGGTGTCCACCCGAGAGGGTAGACACCTTATTATTATATAGCTCTTGCGTGAGCCGCTTGTTGCTTAGAATTTGTAGCTGAAAGCAACCTGTGCGCGGGGCAAAGCCAAGAATTTCCAGCTGTCAGCGCCGTTGTATTTACCAGCACCCAAACCGAGACCTGCGGTGCAGTCGATACCCCAGTAGGTGTTCAGCTTGAAGTAGTAACCGTAGCTTACACCAACCAAACCGGCTTTAACGTTGCGCAAGTCAGCGCCGCTGCCAAGACCGTTGATGTGAGCCTTTGCATCGCCGAAACGAGCTGCCTCCAAGAAACCGCCGAAGTGGTGACCGTTGAAAGCTTTGCAGAGGTAGTAACGAGCCTCAGCAACTGCATCCCAACCGTTGAGGTAGAGCAGGCCATCGCCTACATTTTTCCAGGGCGAGAAGAGAACTGCGGTACCCGAAACGTCAACAGTCCACTGGGGAGCTACCGAGAACTCAGCGCCCAAGTTTACGGCACCAATGCCGAGGTAGAGAGCGTTCGATTTCAAAGCGCAAACCTGAGCGTTCGAAACGCTAACGGCTGCTACAAGCGAAAGAACCAATACGAAAAGTTTTTTCATGATAAATAAAACTATTAAAATTAAACAAATTACTGTCGTGTTTGTGTCTTTATAGACTTTGTAAAGGTACAAATAATTTTCATACCAAATACAAAAGTACTCTTTTTTTTCGTTTGGCAAGCAAATTTTATGAAAAAAACTTAAAAAATCTCCCAAATTGCACATGCGGTGTAAAATAATGCACATAGCACTGAGGGTGTGGTAGAGCAAAATGGGTGCAAAAAATGTGGGTATGAAATAAAAAAGTGCAAAAAAGTTTGCAGTAAAGTGAAAAGTGTTTATCTTTGCGGTGCTTTTTAAGTCAAACACGGAGAGATGGGTGAGTGGCTTAAACCAACAGTTTGCTAAACTGTCGTACGGGATTACTGTACCGGGGGTTCGAATCCCCCTTTCTCCGCACAAGGCAAAAGCCTGAACCTCTGCTTCGGCAGAGGTTTTTTTTATGCAATGGGGTGGCGGTGAGTTTACTCACTATGCCACCCCATTGTGTAAAAAAATACGCCACAGTGTGGCTTAGGCTTTTGCCTTGTGCAAGGGCCCCCGCGGCGAGCGGAAGGGGATGGTCAAGCGTAGCGCAGCCAATCCCTTTATGCTGGTTTGTTCAAATTATAATCTATTGCATCAGATTGTTTTTCCTAAATTTCGCGAGTTTTTCTTCATAGAGGATGTGTTCGTTATATGCCTTGGAAATCCTGTCGAAAACGGCTTGATACTCCTCGGTTTCGTGCCAGCGAGGGTACTTAAATTGGCCGCTTTGCAGATATTTGAGTCTTTGCTCCCAGGTGTGAACATCACCTTCGCAATCCCTTAGCTCTCTCACGTATGGGTATGCTGCCTTTTGTTCGGCGTCGTACTCCGAGCCGTGTTGGGTGTAGAAATCCCAAGAGCTGGGGATGGTTATAAGGCGAGCGATGTCGCTTGCACCAATGGTTGTTGTGGTGCCATCCATATAAATAATGGATACGCTGGATAGCTTGACGTAATCTGCCGACCAATTGTATATCACACATTCCCACACGCCACCGCCAGACTCTCCGGGTTCAACGGGGCCTGTGTCTTGACCTCTGAAAGTGCAGTAATCTCTAATCTCGCAATAGACTCGATCGTTTACTGCGTTGTAGAAGGTGCCTTCCCAATAGAGGTACTTGATGGTTTTGTTAGAGTTGTTTACGTAGGTAAACGTGTAGTCGCAACCGGCAGCGCTATTGGGTGCGCTCAACTCGGCTTCGGTTATGGATAGTTTTGAATATGCTCTTTGGGTGGATTTGGGGAGCGAATTGTACCATTTGTAGGTTTCTGCTTTTTCGAGTGCCCTATAATCTTCCCTTGCTTTGCTTTTTACAGAGTCGATAATGGCAGGTAGGCTATCTATTGCCTTTTGGCAGTAGGCAAGCTGAGTTTCGCTTATTTTTGTGTGCTTGGCCACTAACGAATCCACCTCGGCTTTGGCATTTTGGCTCTTGGTGGTTAGCTCCGATAATTCGGATGCGAGAGCGTTGTTTTGGCTGTTTATCAGAGTGTTGTCCTCTACGTATTCGCAGGGGAGGAAACAGAGTTTCTTGTTTATTTCGACAACATAGGTGTCGTACTCCAACTGTTTGTTCTTGTTGGCATATCCCCTTACTAAGAGGGTTTGGGGTTTCTTCAATTTTTTGGTTTTGTAGGAGCTGTAATCAATCACGTATCTAACATCGCCTGCATAGTTTATTCTCCACGAGTAGAATTGGGGCCCACCGGGGAGTTCGTATGCAATGGATTTGGGTATTGTGGTTACAAATTTGTCTTCGTCTGCAATATAGGTAACCTTGCTCTCGGCTTGTGCGTATGATGCGAGAGAGGAGAGTGCGAAGATAATAGACAAAATCCAGGGTTTCATACTCGTGGGTGTGTTAGGTCGATTGTATATAGGTAGTAACAAATGTAAGATAATTTTCTGGATTTTACAATTATCGGGGTGGCTTTGCCCCCACAAATCGCCCCAACTTGGCAGGGAATGTGCTAAAATCGAGAAAAAAGAATAACTTTGCATTGTTAGGTCTTACTAAACAAACCAAAACAGACGCTATGATTAAAAGTAGAATATGTGAGCTGCTCGGCATCGAATACCCTCTGTTTCAGGGCGGTATGGCTTGGGTGGCAGACGCTGAGTTGGCCGCAGCCGTCTCCAATGCGGGGGCGCTGGGCATTATCTCGGCAATCAACACCGATACCGAGGCTGTAAGGGCCGAGATTCGCAAGTGCAAAACCCTCACAACCAAGCCCTTTGCCGTGAACATTATGCTCCAAGCACCCAATGCGGCCGAGATTGCCCAGATGGTTATCGACGAGGGGGTAAAGATACTCACCACCGGTGCCGGCTCGCCCGCACGCTACATGGAGGCGTGGAAGGCGGCAGGCATCAAGATTATTCCCGTTATTGGCTCGGTGGCTATGGCCGTGAAGATGCAGGCGGCAGGTGCCGATGCGGTGGTGGCCGAGGGTGCCGAGTCGGGCGGACATGTGGGCGAACTGAACACCATGCCCCTTGTGCCCCAAGTTGTTGATGCTGTGCAGATTCCCGTAGTGGCGGCAGGTGGCATTTGCGATGGTCGCGGTGCTGCGGCAGCCTTTATGCTGGGAGCCGAGGGTGTGCAGGTGGGCACCCGCTTTTTGGTGGCCGAGGAGTGCAATGTTCACCCCAACTATAAGGAGCGAGTGTTGAAGGCCACCGATATTTCTACCATCGTTACGGGCAAGAGCCTGGGCCACCCTGTGCGCTCGCTTAAATCGCCCTTCTCGAAGGCCTTTGCCAAGATGGAGAGCGACCCTTCGGTGGGTCCCGACGAGATGCTGGCCTTTGGTGGTGGCTCGCTGCGTAAGGCTGTGCAGGAGGGCGACGAGAATGGCAGCTATATGGCGGGCGAGTGTGCCGGTATGGTGCGCAAGGCCGAGAGCGTCAAGGATATTGTGGAGGACCTGATGATTGGTGCCGAGAGGGTTATCCGCCAGATTTGTAACGACAAACTTGCATAAAATAGGGTAGGGAGTATGACCAGAGAGGAATTGAAAGAGTATGTGCCCCACCGCGAGCCTATGCTGCTGGTTGATGAGGTGGATATAAACCCCGACGGCACGGTTACGGCCCGCTATCGTGTCAGGGGCGACGAGCCTTTTTTGAGTGGCCACTTTCCTGGCAATCCGATTGTTCCGGGGGTTATTTTGTGCGAGATTATGGCCCAGAGCTGCACTATGCTGGTCAAGGAACATATCAAGGGCAAGATTACGCTGTTTAGCGGTATGGACAACGTGCGCTTCAAGCAGATTGTGCGCCCGGGCGACGTGTGCCAGGTGGAGGCCCGCTTGGTCAATAGCCGCGGTATGATATTCTTTTGCCAGGCTGTGCTGAGCGTTGGGGGTAAACTCTGCTGCAAGGGCGACTTGTCGTTTGCGCTGGTATAAAGGCCGACCGATACAACTTATATAAAAAAGAGTGTGTTCCAAACGAACACACTCTTTTTTTGCTTATGGTTGTTCCCTATTTCGATAGGTCGAGAATTCGGATGTTGCGGAAGCGGGCACCCTCGCCGTGGCCCAGCAGGCCAACGTAGCCCTCGGTATTGAACAGACCGGGGTGGTCGTAGCCGTCGTAGGTCGCAGGGTTGCGGAAGTCGCCCGTCGTGCCCACGTTTTGGCCACCACAAGCTTCCCTCACATCGGCATCGACAATTACACGGCCATCGACGCTTACCGTAACTCGGTCGCCCACAACCCTAATCTCCTGCTGGCTCCACTCGCCCAGAGGTTTGTGGACAATTCTCTCGGCCGGAGCAATGCCATAGACCGAGCCGTGGACCTGGTAGTCCCTAAGTCCCGCATAGATAGGAGCGTCGTGGTCCAAAATCTGCACCTCGCACATTCCGAAGTAGGCCGCATCCACCCCCATAGGGGTACGGATGCCGATGCCGCTATTAACCCCCTCCTCCGAGAAGCTGAACTCGAAGCGCAACACAAAGTCGCGGTACTGCTTCTGGGTGTAGAGGTTGTTGAAGCCCTCGCGCGAGCAGATGTCCCCATCGGCCACATAGTAGCCCTCGGTTGCGCCCTGCCAGCCGCTGAGGTCGGTGCCATTGAACAGCAGCTCGTAGCCCTCGCGCCTTTCGCTGCGGCTCAGGTTGTTGGGGCCGGAAGTGCAAGCGGTGGCTACCACAGTAACCACCGCCATTGCATAGAGTATCGTTTTGCAGTTCATCGACCAGCCTATTTGCCCCAGTTGGGATTGTTGTTGAATTGGTCGTCGAGCCATTTGAACTTCTCCTCGTAGAAGAGTCGCATCAGAGCCACAGCCTCCTGGAAGGGCAGATCCTCGTCGTGGTTGAACAGACCACCCAGGTCGGGGTCCTGACCGGGGCTATACATCGAGGCGTTGATGTTGCCCGAGGTGAGCAGCTGGGCCTCCAACTCGTCGATAAACTCGGGAATGGTTGCCAGGCCACCTTTCAGCTCGTTCCAGCGCTCTACCATACGTTTGCGGAAGATGGGGTCCTGGAAGAAGTATTTGTACCAGAAAGCCTTCTTGTTGTAGAAGCGTTTGGTGTAGTCGTCGGCCTCGCCGTATACGTTCATGTTGAAGGTGGTGAAGTCGAAGTCCCAAACGGGGCCTGCGTAGAGTTTGCCACCACGATCTTTGTGCATATAGGTACTGTAAGGACCACGCCAGAGCTCTTTGTTGCAGGTGATCTCGTTTACGATATAGAAGTCGATGAACGAGTCGAGGTCGATATACTCGTCGTAAATCTTCTGGAATTGGCCTGCCAACATCAGCTCTTCGATATCCCAGATGTAGTTTTTGATGTAGTCTACGTGTGCGGGAGCGGCATCCTCCTCGTCGGGGAATTTGAGCATAATGGTACACGCGGTGTTGCCCCACTTGTTCTCCATAACCTTCGACTTGAACATATTCACCTCGTCGTTCCACTGGTCTACTTCGAGAACGTAGCCACCGGTGATAGCCTCGCCACTTGTGTCGGCACCCTCTTTAATCTCGGTGATGTTGATGCGGTTCTCGTCGATACGAATCTGCTCGCAAACCATGTAGTTACCCTTGTGGCGGCCGTTCATCACCAGCTCTACAAACTGCACGCGGGGAGCCCATGCGAGGCCTGTACGGTTAGAGATTTCGAATGCCACAGCGTTACGCATCATGGTCCTATCGCGGTAGTTGGCCATCAGAATCCACCTTTTGTGCTTAGGCATACCCATAATGGAGGTTTTGGAGTCGAATTTCAGCGCATAGGGCTGTTTGGTGCGGAAGTTCCAGGTGGAGTTGCCACGACCTTTGGTCGAAACCCTTGTTTTTTCGAGGTTCATACCCTCGGGAGCGCCTACGATGGTGATGTCGGCACCCTCCCACACCTCTTTGCTCTGCACGTTGCGACCGCTGTCGGTGTTGAAGAATACTACGGGCAGGCCGGTGGGCATGTTGATTTTGACGGTATACTCTCGCGAGCCGCCTTTGCCATCTTCAAGACGGTAGACCACGGGTGCCGAGAAGTCGTTTACGGTAACGCCACTCTCCTGCTTAACGTCGCCAACGTATACGTGGCCATTAACCTCGAAGCTGGCCACCAGAGCGCTGGGGTTGATATAGTCTGTGAGGGTGTAGGTGATTTCGTTTTCGCCCACTTCGAGATAGATGCTCTTGGGGAGAATATCCTTGTTGTACATCTGCAAGAAGCGGAACTTGTTGATAACCAATTCGCCCTCGATGATTTCGGGTTTGTTCTCTTCTCCGCCGCCCTCGTTGGGTTCTTTGGGATTGTTGCAAGCCACGAGTCCTGCGAGGAACATCAGGGCTGCCAAGATGAATGATTTTTTCATGTTTTTGTAGGTATTGTTGTTGTAATCTAATGCAATTTTGCGGTTTATCCGACAAAGGTACGGATTAAATCGTTAAGAATCAAGAGCCCATTTTTTCAAAATGGGCAATTAGGCCGAAAAGATGTGCAATTTGGCGGTGCTTTTTTGTTTGACGATTGAGGAGTAAATGCTTATCTTTGCGGGGCAAATGAGCGATTGTCGCACGGGTGGTCGGGCAGAACTGAGCTGTCGGGCCTGTGGTGGTGAGCAATCCCTTTGAAACAGAATTAGTTAGGTTAGTACAGTAGGATATTATGGAACTTTTGAAAAACCTCCTCTGGGGCAGCGATGCGCTCTGGGGCGGAGGTGACGCACATTCGGTGCTTATTTTGGCCCTGGTGATAGCCCTCGGCACAATGCTCGGTAAGGTTAAGATTTCGGGCATCTCGTTGGGCGTTACGGGCATTTTGTTTGTCGGCATCGCTTTTGGCCACTTCGGCCTCAATATCAACGAACATTTGTTGCACTTTCTGAAAGAGTTTGGACTCATTCTGTTTGTCTACTCCATAGGCTTGCAGGTGGGCCCCGGATTCTTCTCGGCCTTCAAGGCGGGCGGAATCAAGCTCAACAAAGTGGCCATTCTGGTAATTTTGCTGGGCGTGGCTACCACCATTGCGCTCTACTACATCACCGGACTGCCCATAACTACCATGGTGGGTATTATGTCGGGTGCGGTGACCAACACCCCCGGTCTGGGTGCTGCACAGCAGGCTTATAGCGATATTTCGATGGGTGCCAGCGCAAGCGACCTGGCAACGGGCTATGCTGTGGCCTACCCCTTGGGTGTGATTGGCGCAATTCTGACCATCATTCTGCTGCGCTACCTCTTCAAAATCAACGCCAAGGCCGAGGAGGAGAGCCTCAGTGTGGATAACTCCAAGAACAATACCATACGCACCTCTATCGAGGTGGCCAACCACGCCATCGAAGGCAAAGGTATTGCCGAGATTCACCGCCTCATTTCGCGCGAGTTTGTGATTTCGCGCATCAGCCACAACGGTATGGAGCCCGAGTTGGTTACGGCCACCACCACACTCTCGTGTGGCGATAGGTTGTTGGTCGTTGCCTCGCCCGAGGATACCGAGGCCATTGTGGCACTGCTGGGTAAGAGGGTAGAGATGAATTGGCACGACCTGTCGAAAGATATGATTTCGCGCCGCATCATCATCTCGAAACCCAAACTCAACGGCGTAAGGCTCTCGGCTCTGCAAGTGCGCAACACCTATGGCGTAACCATCACCCGCATCAACCGTGCAGGTATCGACCTTGTGGCGGCCGGCAACCTCGAATTGCAGGTGGGCGACCGAGTGACGGTTGTGGGCCCCGAACTCTCGGTGGCCCAGGCCGAGAAATGCTTTGGCAACTCGCTCAAACGTCTGCGTCACCCCAATCTTATCCCCATCTTCCTGGGCATTGCGTTGGGTGTGATTTTGGGCAGCATAACCTTCCACATCCCCGGTGTCCCTCAGCCCATTAAACTCGGTATGGCGGGTGGCCCATTGGTGGTGGCAATCCTTATGGGCCGCTATGGTCCCCACTACAAACTCGTTACCTATACCACCATGAGTGCCAACCTGATGTTGCGCGAGGTGGGCATATCGCTCTTCTTGGCGGGTGTTGGTTTGGGTGCAGGCGAGAGCTTTGTGCCAACGATTTTGGGCGGTGGCTATGTGTGGATTCTCTATGGTGCGCTCATCACCATTATCCCTCTGCTGATTGCCGGCATTGTGGCCCGCAAGGTCTACAAGCTCAACTACTACACCCTCATCGGTGTGCTCTCGGGCTCGTCGACCAACCCTCCTGCGCTGGCTTTCTCGTCGGAGCAGACCACAACCGACGCTCCTTCGGTGGCCTATGCAACGGTCTACCCCCTGTCGATGTTCCTCAGGGTGCTGTGTGCCCAGCTGCTGATACTCATTTTTGGCTAAAAAGGGTGGCAAAGGTGTGCAAAATTGGCAATGGTGGTGCAAAAGTGGTTGCATAATGGCACTTCTGACCTCGGAGGATTTTTATTTTTGGGGTAAGTTTTGCACCTTTGCGTAATTGCAATTAGAAATAAATAACAACAATATAAGATGGATAACAAGAAACTTCGTTTCGAGACCCTGCAAATCCACGCAGGACGACACCGCGACGATACCCACTCGCGTGGTGTGGCAATCTACCCAACGGCTGCCTACGAATTCCCAACGTGCGACTACGCCGCCGACCTGTTCAACCTGAAAGAGTTTGGCAACATCTACACCCGTCTGCAAAACCCCACCTCGAATGGTTACGAGGAGAAGGTGGCAGCACTCGAAGGCGGTGTGGGTGCTCTGGCTGTGTCGTCGGGCATGTCGGCCCAGCTGGTGGTCGTCACCTCGCTCTGCAAGGTGGGCGACAATATCGTAACCGCCCCTCTGCTCTATGGTGGTACGTTCAATCAGTTTAAGATTACCTTCCGCAAGATGGGCATCGATTGCCGCCGCGCTGCAAACGACAGCGTTGAGGCTTTCGAGAGCCTTATCGACGAGAATACCAAGGCTATCTATGTGGAGTCGATGAGCAACCCTGCTTGCTCGGTGCCCGACCTGGATGCTCTGGCCGAACTAGCCCACCGCTACGATATTCCATTTGTGGTAGACAACACCTTTGGTGCTTGCGGCTACCTGTGCCGCCCCATCGACCACGGTGCCGACATTGTGGTAGAGAGCGCAACCAAGTGGATCAACGGCCACGGTACGGCTATGGGCGGTGTGATTGTCGATGCCGGCTCCTACAATTGGGCAAATGGCAAATTCCCCGAGCTGAGTGGACCCTCGGAGGGCTACCACGGCTTGGTTATGGCCGAGGCTTTTGGCCCTATGGCCTTCATTGTGAAATGTAGGGTAGACGCTCTGCGCGACTTGGGATGTTCGCCCTCGGCTTTTGATAGCTACCTGATGCAGCTCGGCTTGCAGACTCTCTCGCTGCGCACCAAGCACGAGGTGGAGTCTACGGCACGTCTGGCCAACTACTTCCGCAACCACCCCAAGGTGGACAATGTGCAGTGGGTAGGCTTCCCCGAGCACCCCTCGTATGAAAATGCTCAGAAGTATTTCCGCTTTGGCTCGTCGGCAGTGTTGTCGGTGGTGCTCAAAGGCGATCTGGATACCACCATCAAGTTTGTGGAGGCGCTCAAACTCGTGGCCCATATGACCATGATTGGCGACTCGATAAGCGTGGTTACCCACCCTGCATCGACCACCCACAAACAGCTCAGCGAGGAGGAACAACTCTCGGCAGGTGTTACCCCCACGCTGTTGCGCATCTCGGCGGGCTTGGAGAATGTGGAGGATATTATTGCCGACTTCGAACAGGCATTTGAGGTGGCTTTTAAGTAGTAGAAAACAGAGGGCCGAAAGATGAAAATGTATTTTCAAGAAGTATTTCAGTTGGAGTGCGGCGAGTGGCTCCCGGGTGGTGAGATTGAGTACACCACCTATGGTACTTTGTCGCCCGCCAAAGACAACGTCATCTGGGTATGCCACGCGCTTACGGCCGACAGCCGAGTGGCAGATTGGTGGCCCCATACCGTTGAGGAGGGACGCTTCTTGGACCCCACAAAGTGGTTTGTTGTCTGCGCCAACTTTTTGGGCTCGCCCTATGGCACCGAGTCGCCCGTTACGATAAATCCCGAGACCAACGAGCCTTGGGGACACACCTTCCCGATGATTACGGTGCGCGATATGGTGCGTTACCACCAGATGTTGGCCAAACATTTGGGTATCGACCACGTCGAACTGCTCATTGGTAGCTCGATTGGTGGTTTTCAGGTTATGGAGTGGGCCATTATGGAGCCCAAGTTTGCGAAGCGTATTGCGCTCATTGCCACCTGCACCCGCTCGTCGGCGTGGGCTATTGCCTTCAACGAGTCGCAGAGGATGGCCATTGCGGCCGACCAGACCTTCCACACCAACGCTCCCGATGCGGGTGCGGCAGGTATGGCGGTGGCTCGCTCTATCGCACTGCTCAGCTACCGAGGTGCCGAGGCCTACAACGCCACCCAGACCGATGCCGACCAACAGAAGTTGAAGGGCTTTCGTGCAACCACCTATCAGCAGCACCAGGGCGAAAAGTTGCGCCGCAGGTTCGACGCGCGCTGCTATTGGCGCTTGACCGAGGCGGTCGATTCGCACAACATTGCTCGCGGTCGCGAGAGTGCCGAGTGGGCCCTGCGAAGGATTCAGGCCAAGACTTTGGTGGTGGCCATTACAAGCGACATACTCTTCCCGCCCTCCGACCACGATATTATGGTGGCCAACATCCCCGATGTGAGGTATAGGCTCATAGAGTCGCCCTTTGGCCACGACGGCTTCTTGGTGGAGTATGAACAACTCGACCGCATCATCAAGGAGTTTATGGCGAATTGAGAATTAAGAATTGAGAATTGAAAATGGAGAATTATTTCTCCTATAACTCCTATTATTCCTATAATTCATTAAGGCCCTTAAAGCCCTTAACGACCTTAATGACTTAGCTCGGTTAGACATTAGACGTTAGACAAAAATAAACGATATGAAGAAAGAGATAAAA
The DNA here is from genome assembly GCA_045614885.1 of Tidjanibacter sp. Lineage (GTDB taxonomy): Bacteria > Bacteroidota > Bacteroidia > Bacteroidales > Rikenellaceae > Tidjanibacter. The sequence continues at coordinate 17,465 of JAZLDU010000020.1, forward strand.
ATAGGTCTTTTTGGCTTTGGTAGTGTGGGCCGAGGACTCTACGACGTGCTTGGCGCAGTGGAGGGTAAGGATATTACCATCAAGCGTATTTGCGTGCGCAGCCTTGCCAAAGACCGAGGGGTGGTGGCCGACTTTACCGACAATGCCGACGACATCTTTGGCGACCCCGAGATAAATATGATTGTCGAGCTGATTGACGATGCCGAGGCAGCCTACAACATTGTGCGACGCTCGCTCGAAGCACACCTGCCCGTGGTGAGCGGCAACAAAAAGATGCTCGCCTACCACCTGCCCGAACTCATCGAGCTGGGCAAACAGACCGCCACTCCCTTCCTCTACGACGCATCGGCTTGCGGCAGTATTCCCGTAATCCGCAACCTCGAAGAGTACTACGACAACGACCTGCTGGTGTCGGTGAAGGGTATCCTGAATGGCTCGTCGAACTTTGTGCTGTCGAAGATTTTCAACGAGAATATGAGCTACGATGCTGCTCTGCGCCTAGCTCAGGAGTTGGGCTTTGCCGAGAGCGACCCCTCGCTCGACTTCGATGGTTGGGACTCGCTGTTCAAGCTGGTTATTCTGACCATCCACGCCTTCGGTATCTACGTCGAGCCAGAGAAAATCTTCCGCTATGGTATCTCTACGATGAACGAGGCCGACATACGCTTTGCTGCCGAGAAACAGCGACGCATAAAGCTGGTGGGACACGTCGAGAAAGACGACAATGGCGGTGTATATCTGTGGGTTGTGCCCCAGCTTATCTCGCACGACAAGTATATTTATAGCGTTGAGGACGAGTTTAATGGCGTGGTTATCAAGGGCCGCTACTACTACAAGCAGTTTATGTTTGGCCGAGGTGCGGGTGGTCATCCCACGGGTGCAGCCGTGCTGAGCGACATTACCGCCTGCAAGTACGACTACCGCTACGAATACAAGCGTATGAACTCTGCTTCGCCCGTACACCACACCAACAATGTGGTCTACCGCATCTACTACCGCTATCGCACCGAGGAGGATGCAACGCTCATCCGCTTTACCAAAATCAGGGAGCGCTACACCTCGCCCGAGTGGAGCTACATTGTGGGCGATGTGAATCTGGCCGACCTTGTGGCCGTAAAAGATCAGCTGGCAGGCAAAGAGATCTTCTTGGCCGCCTATCCTTGGGACTAAACTACGGAGAGTATGCACGAGCCTAAAACCATAGCCGTTCCCCGTGTGGAGAACTTTGCCGAACTCGACCAGATGGCCAGCGACACTATTGCGTCGGTCAATTGGCCCGCCGAGTGGCCCTATGCCCCCGATGTGCGCTTCCGTATGGCTCACAATGGCGAGCGGCTGTTTGTCCGCTTCGAGGTTGAGGAGGAGCACATCCGTGCTACCAAGACCGAGCCCAATACGGCAGTGTGTGAGGATAGCTGTGTGGAGATGTTTGTGAGCCTTGGTGAGGGCCACCCATACTTCAACCTCGAACTCAACTGCATAGGCACAATGCTTGCAGCCCACCGCCTCGAAAGGCCCGCTAAAACTCCTCTAACGGCCGAGCAGATTTCGACAATCGTGCGCCGTACATCGTTGGGCAGTAGCCCCATAGAGAAGAACGAGGGTGGGGCGTGGTGGCTCGAAATGGAGATACCCTTTGCGCTACTTGGAGCCGAGGGTGTTCCCGCAACGCTCAGGGCCAACCTCTACAAGTGTGGCGACAAGCTCCGCACTCCTCACTACCTATCGTGGAGCCCCATCGAGGCCGCTAAGCCCGACTTCCACCGCCCCGAACAGTTCGGAACACTGATAATTAAATAGTTAAAACCAATAAGAATATGGCACTCGAACAACAAATCCAGAACGACATTGCCGTAGCGATGAAGGCCCGCGACCAAGTAAGGCTCGATGCGCTTAGGGCTGTTAAATCGGCAATTATGATCGCCAAAACCGCCGGTGCGGGTATCGAACTCACCGATGCCGACATTGTGAAAATTATGCAGAAACAGGTAAAACAGCGTCGCGAGTCGGCCGAGATGTACACCTCGGCAGGCCGCCCCGAGTTGGCCGAGGCCGAGTTGGCTCAGGCAGCCGCCATTGAGGAGTATCTGCCCAAGCAACTCAGCGCCGAGGAGTTGGAGGCTCAGTTGCGCGCCATTGTTGCCGAGCTGGGTGTAGACTCGCCCGCAGGTATGGGCAAGGTTATGGGCATCGCCACCAAACGCCTTGCAGGCTTGGCCGATGGTCGTGCCATCAGCGAGATGGTCAAAAAGATTTTGGCCTAATCCGTACCAAGCACAACGAAAAAAGAGAGCGTCGGACTCAGCAGTCCGACGCTCTCTTTTTGTCTATACTGGTTTGTGTCACTACATTCTCTCGGGAACCGAGATGCCCATAAGGCCCATACCGCGGCCGATAACCTCGCTCACAAGGCGGCTCAGCAGTACACGGAACGAGCGCACATCCTCACGCTCCTCGCGCAAGATGCTGTGGTCGTGGTAGTAGCTGTTGTACATCTTGGCCAGGTCGTAGACATAGGCACCAATCACGCTGGGCGAGTAGGTAGCACCTGCCTGCAATACGGTGGCAGGGAAGTCGGCCAAGTATTTAACCAACTCTACCTCCTCGGGAATCAGCTCTAAGCCCTCGGCAATGCTGGCCACAATGCCTGCCTCGGCTGCCTTACGCAACACCGAGCGGATACGGGCGTAGGTGTACTGAATGAAAGGACCGGTGTTGCCGTTGAAGTCGATACTCTCGCGGGGGTTGAAGAGCATGGTCTTCTTGGGGTCTACCTTCAAGATGAAGTATTTCAGAGCGCCCAGGCCCACCATGTGGCAGATCTCGTCCTGCTCCTCGGTGCTGAGGCCGTCGAGTTTGCCCAACTCGGCACTCATCTCGCGAGCGGTGGCAACCATATCCTCAATCAAATCGTCGGCATCCACAACGGTACCCTCCCTCGATTTCATCTTACCCTCGGGCAGCTCAACCATGCCATACGAGAGGTGGAAGATGTTGTCGCTCCACTCGTAGCCAAGCTTTTTGAGCACGAGTTTGAGTACCTGGAAGTGGTAGTTCTGCTCGTTGCCCACAACGTAGATAATACCGTCGAGGTTGTTGTCTGTCTGGCGGCTGAGAGCAGTACCCAAGTCCTGAGTCATATATACGCTGGTGCCGTCGCCACGCAACAGCAGTTTTTCGTCAAGTCCGTCGCCGGTCAGGTCGATCCACACGCTGCCATCCTCGCGGCGGTAGAATACGCCCTTCTCCAAACCATCGGCCACGAGGTCTTTGCCGAGCAGATAGGTCTGCGACTCGTAGTAAACCTTATCGAAGCTCACGCCCATAGCCTTGTAGGTGGCGTCGAAGCCCTCGTAAACCCAGCCGTTCATCTTCTCCCACAGGCCATAAACCTCGGGATCGTGTGCCTCCCATTTTTGGAGCATAGTGCGGGCCTCTTTCATAATGGGGGCCTCTTTTTTAGCCTCCTCCTCGTCCATACCACCCTCTACAAGCTCTTTAATCTGTGCCTTGTAGTGTTTGTCGAACTCGACGTAGTATTTACCTACCAGGTGGTCGCCCTTCATGCCGCTCGATGCGGGGGTTTCGCCCTGGCCGTAGAGCTGCCAAGCAAGCATACTCTTGCAGATGTGGATACCGCGGTCGTTCACCAAGTTGGCCTTGATGACCTTGTAGCCGCAAGCCTCCAAAATCTGCGACACCGAGTAGCCCAAAAGGTTGTTGCGGATGTGGCCCAAGTGGAGGGGTTTGTTGGTGTTGGGCGACGAGTACTCCACCATCACGGTTTTGCCGTTGGCGGGAGCGATGCCGTAGTTCTCGGTAGCCACCATAGCGCCAAACTGCTCCAACCAGAAGTCGGCACGCAGCTCGATGTTCAGGAAGCCTTTGATGGTGTTGGTGCTTTTGACGAAGGGGCACTCGGCAGCCAGAGCTTCGCCAATCTCGTTGGCGGTAGCGTCGGGCGATTTGCGACTGCGTTTCAGAAGAGGGAATACAACCAGAGTGTAGTCGCCCACAAACTCTTTGCGGGTCTTTTGGAGTTGGAGTTCGAGCCCTTCGAGGGGGCCGTAGAGCCTCTCAACACAGGCGTTTACAGCGCCCAGGAGTTGTTGTTCGATAGTCATTTCTATATCTATTTTACGTCTAATGCATTGTTTAGAGCGCAAATATAACTATTTTTGGGGCAAAATTTACAATCGTGAAGATAGCAAATATAGATTTTGGCGAAAAACCGCTCTTTTTGGCACCAATGGAGGATGTAACCGACCCTTCGTTCCGCCAGTTGTGCAAAGAGTTTGGTGCCGATATGGTAACCACCGAGTTCGTTAGCTCCGACGGCCTTTTCCACGGAGCCGAGAAGACTTTCCGCAAACTAAACGTCAGCGACCACGAACGCCCCGTAGCAATCCAAATCTACGGCCACCTGATTGAGCCTATGGTCGAGGCGGCCAAGCTGGCCGAGAAGGCGGGCCCCGATGTGATAGATATCAACTTCGGCTGCCCGATGAAGAAGATTGCGGGCCGTGGCGCGGGTAGCGGTATGATGAAAGATGTGCCCCTGATGGTCGAGATGACTCGCCAGATTGTAGAGGCCGTAAAACTTCCCGTGACGGTCAAAACACGCCTCGGCTGGGACGACGAGAATAAAAACATAGAGGAGATTGCCCTCAGACTGCAAGATGTTGGCATTCAGGCACTCACCATTCACGGTCGTACCCGCTCGCAGATGTATCGTGGCGATGCCGATTGGACACTCATAGGCAAGGTTAAGAACAATCCCGCAATCCATATCCCCATCATTGGCAATGGCGATGTTACTACCCCTCAGAGGGCTGCCGAGTGCTTCGACCGCTATGGCGTGGATGCGGTGATGATTGGCCGTGCAACCTATGGCCGCCCCTGGATTTTCCGCGAGTGCAAACACTTTATCCAAACGGGCGAACTGCTGCCCCAACCCTCGGTTGCCGAGCGCGTGGAGATTGCCAAGCACCACTTGGCCCTCTCGCTGGCCGCTAAGGGCGACTATGTGGGCATTATCGAGATGAGGCGCCACTTGTCGAACTACTTCAAGGGGCTGCCCGACTTTAAGCAGACACGCATTAAACTCGTTACGAGCTACGACCCACAGGAGATTTGCGAGCTGCTCGACTACACCGCTCAGCGTTGGGGCGACTACGACTTCTCGGACGTTGTGCCCGCACCATTATCTCACGATATTTAGCAGACCGAAATACCAATTACCACACAATGAAAGGAATAACCACAATTGTAATGTTGCTGCTCTCGAATGTCTTTATGACCTTCGCGTGGTATGGCAACCTGAAACTGAAAGAGATGAATGGCGGCAAAGACCCCTTTCCGCTGATTATAATCATACTGCTCAGCTGGGGCATAGCCTTCTTTGAGTACTGCCTGACCATCCCCGCCAACCGTATCGGTTTTCTGGGCAATGGAGGCCCATTCTCGCTGTTTCAGTTGAAGATTATTCAGGAGTGCATCTCGTTGGTAGTCTTCACACTGCTGGCTTTGTTCTTGTTTAAGACCGAGACCTTCCGTTGGAACTATCTGGTCTCGTTCGGCCTGATTCTGGCAGCAGTCTACTTCGCCTTCAAAAAGTAACACAGATTGTTGCCTTAAAACACATCACATAACCTATGTTTACATCACTACTTGCAGCCGCCCTTCTGGTGGCAACCATACAACAAGACGAGCCACAAGCACCACAACTTCGCGAAGACAACATCAAAGAGGTGGTGGCAGCAATGACCACCGAGGAGAAGTGTACCCTCATAATTGGCGGCACGGCCACAAACTTCAACGGCATCGGATTTACAAACACAGGAGTACCCGGTGCAGCAGGTGTAATCAACGGCATTCCTCGCCTTGGTATACCCACCGTTGTACTTGCCGATGGTCCTGCCGGCCTGCGCATATCGCCAACTCGCGAGGGCGACGAGCGCACGTTCTATTGCACCGGATTTCCCATCGGCTCGATGCTCTCTTCGACCTGGAACCTTCCACTCGTAGAAGAGGCCGGCCAAAGTATGGGCAATGAGGTGTTGGAGTATGGCGTGGATATTCTGCTTGCCCCCGGTGCCAACATTCACCGCAACCCCTTGTGTGGTCGCAACTTCGAGTACTACTCCGAAGACCCCCTCTTGACGGGCAAGATGGCCGCTGCAATGATCAATGGCGTGGAGTCGAACGGTGTGGGCACATCGCTCAAACACTTTGCCGTAAACAATCAGGAGTACAACCGTTTAGCAAACAACTCAATCCTCTCGGAGAGAACCCTCAGGGAGATATATCTGCGCAACTTTGAAATTGCCGTGAAGGAGTCGCAGCCTTGGACCATTATGAGTTCCTATAACTTCATCAACGGCGAGCACGCATCGGAGAGTCCACGCCTTCTGACCGACATACTTCGTGGCGAGTGGGGATTCGAGGGAGCCGTGATGACCGACTGGGGTGGGGGATACGACAACGCCCAGATCGTACGCGCAGGAAGCGATATGATTCAGCCCGGCAGCAACGGCCGTTATACCGAGGTGTACAACGCCATAAAAGATGGCTCGCTCGCTATGGCCGATGTGGACCGCGCAGTGGAGAAGATTCTTCAACTCGTAGTCAAGACCCCTAAATTTAGGGGCTACGAGGCCTCCGAGGCTCCCGACCTCAAAGCCCACGCTCTGGTGTGCAAAAAGGTGGCCGACGAGGGCGTGGTACTTATGAAAAACAACAAAAAGACACTTCCTATCGCCAAAGAGAAACAGATTGCACTCTTTGGTGTGACCTCCTACGACCTTATTCCCGGTGGTACGGGCGCGGGCAATGTCAATAGGCCCTATGTGGTTAATGTGGATGAGGGTTTGGCCAATGCGGGATTTACGATTGAGCCCGAGTTGGATGCCTTCTACAAGGAGTTTATGGAGGACGAGTCCTACCGTCGCAAGAGAATCGACGGCCGCAGCAACTGGTTTATTGACCGCGAAAGGGCCATAGAGGTTGTGCCTACGGAACTGATCGAGAAGTCGGTCCAGACGGCAGACATCGCGGTAATCACTATCGGCCGTGTCTTTGGCGAGGGTAAAGATAGGGACTACTATTACAGCTACCTCCTCTCGGACCGCGAGTTGGAGCTTATCGACTGCGTTGCAGAGGCGTTCCACGCACAAGGAAAGAGGGTAGCGGTTGTTATAAATAGCGGTGGCGTGATTGATATGTGCACCTGGCACGACAAGGTAGACGCTATTGTGATGTGCTGGCAGCCCGGCCAGGAGGGTGGCAATACTGTGGCCTCGGTGCTCAGCGGCGAGGTCAATCCCAGCGGCCATATGCCTGCTACAATCTCTACCGACTATAAGCTCGAACCTACGGCCAAGAACTTCCCGCTGGTCTTTGCCGACAAGCCATTTAACTACTCGTTCTACCGCCAGCTTTGGAATAAGAAACTCCCCCTGCATACCGTCAAAAACATCGACTACACCAACTACGAGGAGGGTATCTATGTGGGCTACCGCTACTTCAACACCTTTGCACCCAAGGCTGTGGCCTATCCGTTTGGCTTTGGCCTTAGCTACACGACCTTCGACTTCGAGAAGATGGAGGTTGCAGAGGCCGAGGGGGGCTGGAATGTGACGGTTACGGTGACCAACACGGGCGATGTTGCGGGCAAGGATGTTGTGCAAATCTATGTAAAGGCCCCCAAGGGAGAACTCGATAAGCCCGAAAGGGAGCTTAAAGGCTTTGCTAAAACTCCCGAACTTGCTCCGGGTGAGAGCTGTACGGTGAGCGTATTTGTGCCTCGTGAGAGCCTTGCGTCGTACAACGAGAGCCGTTCGGTGTGGGTGGTCGATAGCGGTCGCTATACGTTTGTTGCGGCTCGTGATGCAATGGATAATTCGTTGAAGAGGAGTGTTAAGGTGGAATAATATAAAAAAAGCAGCTCAGGGTTTTGAGCTGCTTTTTTTGTGCCTTGTGGCGACCTCTGTTTACTCTATTTTACTTTTGTGAGGGGTGGGGCAGTGCCCTGCGAGGATTGACTGCGCTTCGCTTGTCTTTCCTCTTGCGCCGCCGCGCGGGCTTTCAAAGCAACCAACGAGAAAGGGCGACAACGAGTGTCGCCCTCTTCTTTTTTTTGTTATGCGGGGTGTACGTGAACAAGTTCCCACACCCCGCATAACAAAAAAAGGTGAAACTTTCGTTTCACCTTCTCGTTGTTGCTTTGAGCTGTTTCCGAGGATTGAACTCGGGACCTCTTCCTTACCAAGGAAGTGCTCTACCACTGAGCTAAAACAGCATTTACTTCCTAAAAGCG
>JAZLDU010000021.1:0-42905 GCA_045614885.1 Tidjanibacter sp.
CTCTGTCGGCCCAACCTGCGTGGAGCATCATTCCGCCCGAAAAGCCATTGTAGGCCAACGAATTATCTTTCTGCTGGCCCGCCGCCGAGAGCGACAAAAGTGTGGCCAAAAGTGCAATCCAAAATCTCTTCATACCCCACAAAGGTAGAATAAAAATTGAAAATTGAAAGTTGAAAGTTGAAAGTTGAAAGTTGAAAGTTACTGAGAGTTATAAGAGTCATAGGAGTTATAGGAGTTATAGGAGTTATAAGAATCCCTATAACTCTTATTCGTTAGACGTTAGACAAAAAAAACGCAGATAGCGAGATGAATGCAAGGCACACAAGAAAACCTCCCCCGCAGTTTACTAAACGTAAATGAGGGGGAGGTTTATCGCAGTGTAACGCAGCAGTCGCTCGCTATATGCGTTTTTTTACTTTTTCTTTACCTCAACCTGGTCATACGACTCAATAATATCGCCAACCTTAATGTCGTTGTACGACTCGATGTTCAGACCGCACTCCATATTCAGAGTAACCTCCTTAGCATCGTCCTTGAAGCGTTTGAGCGAACCCAGGCGACCGGTGTAGATAACAATACCGTCGCGGATAACACGGATGGGCGCAGTACGGGTAATCTTACCCTCACGCACAATACCACCCGCAATGGTACCAACCTTGCTGATCTTGAAGGTTTCGAGCACCTCAACAGTACCCATAATCTCCTCCTTCATCTCGGGCTCCAACATACCCTCGATTGCATCCTTGATGTCGTTGATGGCATCGTAGATAATCGAGTAGAGGCGAATCTCGATCGACTCGTTCTCGGCAATCTTCCTTGCACCCGCGCTGGGACGCACCTGGAAGCCCACAATTACCGCATTCGAGGCAGCTGCCAGCAGCACATCACCCTCGGTAATCTGGCCCACAGCTTTGTGGATTACGTTCACCTGAACGGTCTCGGTCGAGAGTTTCAACAGCGAGTCGGTCATAGCCTCAATCGAGCCGACCACATCACCCTTAACGATGATGTTAAGCTCCTTGAAGTTGCCGATTGCAATACGGCGGCCAATCTCGTCGAGAGTAACGTGTTTCTGAGTCTTGATGCCCTGAATACGCTGCAACTGCTCCCTCTTGGTTGCAATCTCGCGTGCGCTGCGGTCGTCGTCCATCACGTTAATCTTATCGCCCGCCTGAGGAGCACCATTCAGACCAAGCACCTGTACGGGGGTTGCGGGACCTGCCTCGGCAACCTTCTGACCGTGCTCGTTGAACATTGCCTTAACGCGGCCGGTGTGGGTACCCGACAGGATAACGTCGCCGGTGCGCAGAGTACCATTCTCAATCAGAACGGTGGCCACATAGCCACGGCCCTTGTCGAGCGACGACTCGATAACCGAGCCCACAGCCTTCTTGTTGGGGTTGGCCTTCAAGTCGAGCAACTCGGCCTCCAAGAGCACCTTCTCCAACAGTTTGTCGAGGTTAAGGCCCTGCTTGGCCGAAATCTCCTGCGACTGGTACTTACCACCCCAATCCTCCACGAGGTAGTTCATATTTGCCAGCTGCTCTTTGATGGCATCGGGGTTGGCCGAAGGTTTGTCTATCTTGTTGATTGCAAATACCATAGGTACACCTGCTGCTACGGCGTGGTTGATAGCCTCAACGGTCTGGGGCATAACCCTATCGTCGGCAGCTACGATGATGATTGCCACGTCGGTAACCTGAGCACCACGAGCACGCATAGCCGTAAATGCCTCGTGACCGGGGGTGTCGAGGAAGGTGATGGTCTTGCCCTCGTACTTAACGCTGTAAGCACCGATGTGCTGGGTAATACCACCCGCCTCGCCGGCAATTACATTGGTCTTGCGGATATTGTCCAAAAGCGAGGTTTTACCGTGGTCTACGTGGCCCATAACGGTAACGATAGGTGGACGAGGAACCAAATCCTCTTCGCTATCGGCAACCTCCTCGATGGCCTCCTGAATATCGACGCTCACAAACTCTACCTTGAAGCCATACTCCTCGGCCACAATCACCAAAGCCTCGGCATCCAGACGCTGGTTGATCGACACCATCAGACCCAAGTTCATACAGGTAGTGATAACCTCGGTAACGCCCACATTCATCATGGTTGCCAGGTCGCTAACGGTTACAAACTCGGTGAGTTTGAGCACCTTGCTCTCGCTCATCGACTGCTCAAATTCGGCCTCCATACGCTCGGCCACAGCCTGGCGTTTCTCTTTACGGTAAACCGAGCCTTTGCTCTTACCGCCACGCTGAGTCAGGCGAGCCAAAGTGTCCTTAATCTGTTTCTGCACCTCTTCGTCGCTCACCTCGGGGCGAACTACGGGTTTGGGAGCATTTTTCTGCTTGTTCTTTTTGTCCTTTTTGCTCACAGGCTGGCCCTGCTGCTGGGGAGCACCACCACCCTGCTGGGGCTTGCCGCCCTGCTGGGGTTTGCCACCCTGCTGTTTGCCGCCCTGCTGCACCTTGGTAACATCGATTTTCTCCTTACCGATGCGTTTGCGTTTCTCGCGGTGGCCACCCTCTGCCCCCTTGCGGAGGCTGTCTACGTCGATTTTACCCAGCACTTTGGGGCCCGACAGCGACGACGAATCCACACGGAACACATCTTTGCTCTCGGCCACACGCTCGTCGTAGGTCTTAGCCTGCGCCTCGTCGTCGGCCACGGTAGCCTTCTGCACGGGCTCGGCTACGGGAGCCTTGGGTTTCTCCTCTGCGTGAGCTTTGGGAGCCTCCACCTTGGCTGCCGCCTTGGGCTCCTCTTTCACTACGGGTTTAGGCTCGGCAGGGGCGGGTTGCTCGCTCTGCTTCTCGGCCTTGGGTTTCTTGGGCTCCTCGGTGGGTTTCACCACGTTGCCCTTGCTGTCGAGGTTGATTTTGCCCAGCACCTTGGGACCACTCACCTCGGGGCGGCTACCCACTACGCTGCTCTTAATCACAACCTCCTCTTTGAAATCATCGGCTGCGGCATCCTTGCGGTCACCCAGCGACACACTCTCGGGTTTGTGGCTTATGCGCTCACGGATGTTGTCGCGCTCACCACCCAGGCGATTGCCACCAAACTCTTTTTCGAGCAGTGCATAGGTGTCGGCCTCCACCAAAGTATTGGGGCTAACATCGTTGATGCCCTTTTTGCTCAGAAATTCGGTAATCGTGGCAAGTCCCACTTTGAACTCTCTTGCAACCTGTACGAGTCTCAGTTTTCTCTCCATATATCTATTTTCTCCTTTTTCGTTAATTTAATACACCAAAATTGTCCGTTACGGCTCTGCCGAGTACGGAACAGAGCGTTCCACTACTCGAACTCCGAGCGGAAGATCTTCAAGATCTCCTCGACGGTCTCCTCTTCGAGGTCGGTGCGACGCACAAGCTCCTCTTTCGATACTGCCAACACACTCTTGGCGGTATCGTAGCCTTTCTTTTTGAGCACCTCGATAATCCAAGGCTCAATCTCGTCGGCAAAGCTCTCTACGTCGATGTCGTCCTCGTCTACATCGCGGAATACGTCGATGTCGTAGCCGGTAAGCATCGAAGCCAAACGGATGTTCAAACCGCCCTTACCGATAGCGAGCGACACCTCGCTGGGTTTCAGGTAAACCGAAACGGTCTTGGTTGCCTCGTCGATCGAGATGTTCGAGATTTTGGCGGGGTTCAGAGCCCTCTGTACGAGCAACTGGGTGTTAGAAGTCCAGTTCACAACGTCGATATTCTCGTTGCGCAGCTCCTTAACAATCGAGTAGATACGCGAGCCCTTCATACCCACGCAAGCGCCTACGGGATCGATGCGGTCGTCATACGACTCCACTGCCACCTTGGCCCTCTCGCCGGGGATACGAACAATCTTCTTGATGGTAATAAGGCCGTCGAAAATCTCGGGTACCTCCTGCTCGAACAGGCGCTCCAAGAACTCAGGAGCAGTACGCGAAAGGATAATCACGGGGTTGTTGTTGCGCATCTCTACCTTCGACACGATAGCCTTGATGGTGTCGCCCTTGCGGAAGAAGTCGCTGGGAATCTGCTCGCTCTTGGGCATAATCAACTCGTTGTCCTCGTCATCGAGCACCAAGATCTCTTTTTTCCACACCTGGTAAACCTCGCCGCTGATAATGTCGCCCACCTTCTCGCTATACTTCTCGAAGAGGTTGGCTTTTTCGAGTTCGAGGATGCGCGATGCCAGATTCTGGCGGAGCGAGAGCACTGCCCTACGGCCAAACGACGACATCTCGATCTTGTCCGAAACCTCCTCGCCTACCTCGTAGGTAGCGTCGAGCTGACGAGCCTCGGTGAGCGAGATCTGCTGGTTGGGATTCTCCACAGCGTCGTCCTCAACGATGGTACGGTTGCGCCAGATCTCCAAGTCGCCACGCTCGGGGTTGATGATCACGTCGAAGTTCTCGTCGGTCTCGTAGGTTTTCTGCAAGTGGTGGCGGAAGACATCTTCCAACACACCAATCATAGTGCTTTTGTCGATGTTTTTAAGCTCTTTGAACTCTGCAAAGTTGCTAATCAAGTTTTCCATTTCTCTTGTGTTTTTATATTTGTTTTGTTGTTTTCTTTTTTTTGTTTTTTTCTCCGCTTTTTGTAAAAAGCGGAACCAAAAACTTTTCTGAGATACTCGCTTCGCTCGTATCTCTTACACTCCATAGGTTTTACTTCTATGCAGTGCCGAATTTCGGTAATACTGGAAAATCAAAAACTCGTGCCAACGGCACACCAAAATTTTGAATTTTGAATTTTGAATTTTGAATTCTACTTAAAGTCCAAGTACTCCTTGGTGGCCTTGATTTGGTCGAAGGTATAGCTCTCCTCCACCTCTACGTCAATTTTGCGCTTCTTGCCCTCCACGAGTCGCTTCTCGGTATAGCCGATGGTGATAGCCTCGGGCGACACCTCTTTGAGGGTGGCCAAAATCTTCTCGCCACTTTTGAGCACCACCTCTACGGGCTGGCCCACAAGTTTGTAGTACTGACGCAACAGACGCAAGGGCTGACCAACACCTGCCGAGTAGACCGAGAGTTCAAAATCCTCCACCTCGCGGTCGAAGGCTCCCTCCACAGCACGGCTCAACGCCACACAAGCGTCGAGGTCTACGGCCGAGTCGGCGTCGATAACAATCTCAATTTCGTTGGCGGGCGAACACTTCACATCGACCACAAAGCGGTCGGTACCCTCCAATGCGGCCTCGGCGGCCTCTCTAATCTTCTGAATATCCATAATCAAGCCTAAAATCTAAAAAAACGTGTGCGATGCCGGCCAAACAACTCGCCCCCAGCACTCGCCTCTTGTCGTTAGTCCTATACTACAAAATTCGGGGACTCACTGGTCCCCGAATCATTTCAACGCCACAAATATACAAACATTTTGCAAGATTACAACACTCCTGCACCTATTTATTATGTTTTGCGGCTATTTTTTTGAGTTTTTGGGCAAATTGTGCAAAACTCTCCTCGCCGCTGGCCACGGTGGCGTTTTCGAGATAGCTCCAAAACTCCACACCGCACACAAAACCCGTAAAGAGGTTGGCCAACCTCAGCTCAACAACGGGCAGCATCAGCGAGTCCATCATCCAGGCGAGCACAATGCCCGCCATCACAAACGAGAGTTTGCGCACGGTTTTCCAAGCCTTGGCGCTCTCGAAACGCCACACTCTGCCTTCGGCGTGAGCCTTGTGGCGGTCGGCCAACACTCCTGTCAAGAAGTCTACCGCCACAAAAACCATTGCACACAGCAGAAGAGGCTCCACAGGGGCGAAAAACGACATCACCCCGGCAACGATTCCTGATAGATATTTTTCCATAATCGGTTCTTTTTTGTTTGTTCGGTTACTTTTTTTGTTGGTTTTGCGCTTGGGTGGCAGCGGGGGCTTAGAGCACCACTCCGCTTGCCACGTTCACTCGGTGGCGCACATTATCTGTGGCGCAGTAGTCGGGATACTCCTCGGGCGAGGCTTCTACCACCTCTACGGCCTTGTCTATGAGTGCGTCGGCATCGGCCTTGGTGCGTCGCAGGAGCCTTGCGAGGGTGGCTTCGTCTACCCTCTCAAAGCCCTCGCCCAGGTAGCTCACCACCCCTGCCACGCCAACCTTTACGGCCAGAGAGGGCAGCACCAGACGTTTGACATAGAGTGCCAGCGCAGGGCGCACCCACTCCTCTACCAGCGCGGCATAGTCGCCCGCCTTCATTTTCTCGACCATCTTGGCACCCCACACGGGCACCAGATATTTGCGCTCGGCAGCCACAATAGTTGCCTCCGTAATTTCGCCACAGAGCAGCTCACTTCCACACCCGAAGGCCAGCGCCACAACCTCGGCGGGGGTAATCATCACATTCATAATCTCTCTCCTTTCTTTTGGGGTGTTAGTCGATACTTTGGAGTCCGTATTTGGTCACCTGCGAAACATAGAGCTGCTGGGTAGGCTCCTCGGGATCGTAGTCGAGTCCGTCGGCTTTGCGGGCCTCCCAGACCTTCATATAGAGGGGCTTAGAGCGTGAGGGCGGGCGGTTTACGACCTCCAACGAAGTGGCATCCTCGCCCAAAACAGCCTCGATGGCGGCCTTGATGGGCTCCATCAGTTCGGCCTGCTCACCGAGGATTACGGTATTGAGCGCCACTTCGTACTCGTGCAAAATGCGCTCCGAGGAGAATCCACCGCCGTAGTCGAGTCCGCTAAGGCTGCGAAACCACGAGTGGGCCACCACAATATCGGAGGTTGCCTGCTCGTGCAGAGCCTTCCAGTCGCCCTCGTTGGAGGAGGTGATGGGGATAAATCGCGAGGTGTCGTTCTCGTCGCACTCCTTGACCATAAACATCACCTGACCGGGCTGGCCTGCAAATTTGGCCTGTGCGCTACGCACAAGTTTTTCGGCTTCCTCCTCGCTCTCCACACCTCCGTCGAGCAACATTACGCCCGAGAGTTGGAACGAGTTTTCCAGACGCGAGATGTTCCAATCGTCGGTCTTGTAGGCGATGGCCGAAACGCCCAGACCTGCAATGTAGGGTGGCACGCCATAGTGGGTAAACATAGGCTCGTAGTCTTTGTAGTGAATTATGGCGTGGAGGTTGCCATCGGAGCCCTCCTCGAAGAGCGGGTAGAGGGGTAGCGACACCGCCTCGGCCTCTTTGAAGTGGGCCCAATCGTGGTGTAGAACCACATGGGCACCATCTTTGGCCAGACGGCAACGCGAAGCGTCTTGGTGAAAGAGTGCCAAGAAGGTGTGGTGAGCGTCGGTTACCACTTCGAGGAAGGCGTTGCCAAAGAGCGACTTGTCGAAGGCGAGTTTATTGACCACCTGACGCAGCGTTTCGCCCTCGGAGTTGGCCTGAGCAATGAGTGCTCGGGTGCGTACCAAAGCATCGTCGCACACAAAACCTTTGCCCGAGATGTAGTCGGCCTTGTCGTTGATAATGCGTCGGTGGGTGGTACTTCGGCGTGCCAAGAGCGAGAGGGCATAGGGAAAGAGGTTGTTGCCACCCCACTGCCAAAACTGCTTCGAGGGGCCATTGTGCACGGGGGTAAAGGTTGGGAAAATTCGCTCCGAGGCTGCCGACGCTGTGGGGGTAAATATCTTGGTCGGATAGTTTTGTTGTTTGTTTTCCATATTTACGACTCGTTTTTTGTGGGTATAACAAATGTTCGCTGTCGAAAAATCGGGGCCCAGAGGATGGGCCCCGAAAAGTGCTAATCAAAGAGCGCTGCTACCCCCTGCGATTAGACAATGGGGAGGTTGTATTGCACATACGAGCCACTTGTGAGCTTGATTGTCATAATGGCCCTGCTGAGCGAGCTCATCTCGTACTGCAAACTCGCCGAGCCACCCAAAACGACCTCTACCTCCTCGCTGTCGCAAACCAGCTCACCCGAGGTATCGTAGGCCGACACATAGGCATCCTCAATCTGCGAGGTGTTGCCCCAGAGCACATCTACCGAGAGGTTTTCGCCGTCGCACGAGGCGCTTGCCTCAACCACGGGCACCTCTACGGCCCAGGTGATCAACTCTGGCAAGAGGTAGTCGCAACCGGCAGCAAATACGGCCCTCTGACGGTTCTCCATAGCATCGGGGTTGTACCACATACGCACCTCCGAGCCGGGGAACTCGCTGGTATTCACCGCCAGAGCGAGATTGCGACGATCGGTCAGCAACGCAAAGGTTTTGGGCAGATCGCCAATGTTGTACTCATAGGCGCCCAGATGGAGGTCTACGACGGGAATACCGCGATAGAAGAGCTGGTCGCGACCGGTCTGACGTGCCAGATAGGCGGCCTCGATGGCCACATTGTCGAGCGAGTTTTCGTAGGCGTTGTAGATGTCGGAGGTTACGAAGAAGGCCAAATTACCCTCCGAGCGGAGCTGTTTGAGCTCGTCGTTCGACTGCTCCCACATCTGTTTGAGCAGATTTTCGGCCCACTTACCGTCGTTGCCACCCTTTCCGAAACCGATCGACACCATATCGCTGTCGTGGTACTTGGAGATCTGCTTCACAAAGCCGTCGAAGGTGTTGTAACCGTTGCTACGCGAGGTGTCGCCATACCACATAGTGGCACGAATACTCTCGGCAATAGCCGCACGGAACAGAGTGGTCTCGGCCTCTTCCAGCTCGGTACCCGAGAGATCCTCGAAGTTCACATCGGGGCGTGCTGCGATAAGCTCAAAGACGGTCGAGAAATAGTCCGAAGCTCGATAGCTACACTCGGCCTTCACCTTGTGCATCGTAATCATCTTCTGGAACTTCTGGGGGCGATCGCCACTCTTCCAGCCGTCGTTGGTAAACTTGCGGAGCACGTTGCTGGGCCTGCGCCAAAAGTTGAGCATTGTGGGCATGGGTACGTTGTAGAGCACCTTGATACCGAGGTCTTCGGCACTCTCGCCGGTGAGCATAGGACGGAAGAAGATGGTGTCGAGGTTCTGGCCCGAGTAGGACTTAATGTTTTCGATGTAACTCATAATTGTTTTGTTGTGTTTTAAGTTGTTAATAGTATTGGATTGGTTGTTTTGTGAGTGGGTTTTACTTCACGGTTGCCACACGCAGGGCTATTTCACGGTTGCCACACGCAGAGCTTCGCGCATGGTGTCGAAGTCGCCCTGATAGGCCGACTCGTTTCCACCTTTTTTGATGGGCGTGGTGGGCAGTGGGTCTTCGGTGGGGAGTGTTGTGGTGGCTCGTGCGGTCATAAGCCTCGATGTGGGCTGAGGTTTTATGTCCACAACGGCATTGTCGGCTGCCGACGAGTGGGGAGCCACACTCTCTGTGGGCCCAACCGATGTGCGTCGCAACCCTTCGACCACACGCGCTCCGAGCCCTACTTTCGAGAGTATCGAGGTGCAGTTGTCGACGATACGCTCTCGGAGGGTGCGCTTGGGCTGTGGCAGGGGTGGCAGCCCGAGCGAGGCCACCTGGCCCGAAGCATCGTTACTGATGGCTGCCGAGGCTATGACCACATCGGCCAGACCGGCCTCGATGACCTCTTGGGGTGTGAGCCACTTGCCGCGGCCTCCGTTTTCGTTCATCAGCGCTCGGAACGAGTCGGCCTCTCTGCCCGAGGCTGCGGCATAGATGTCGGCCAGGCGTTGATCGCTCTTTTCGAGCAGCTGCTGGGTGGCCGAGAGGTTGTGGGAGTTGCCCTCGACGGCACTTTCGCAACAGTGGATCAGGTAGAGCGAGTTGGCCGAGATCTCTCTGCACCCCTGCGAGGCAGCCTGGGCGATGATGGTTGCTGCCGAGGCCACATAGCCGTAGCAACGGGTTATGACCTGAATGCCGAGCGAGCGTGCCGCCTCATAGATGAGCAGTGCATCGTTCACGTCGCCACCGGTGGAGCGAATGTTGAGCACGAGTTTGTCGGCACCCTCTTCGCGCACCTCTTCGAGAGCCTCGGCAAAGTGTTCGTAGGTTGCCACTCGCGAGTCCACCACTCCGAATTGCTCTTGCTCGGGCACGCCGATTATGCCGTCGATGTCGATCGACACCACTTGTGCCGACTGGGTGATTTTTTTCTCTTTTTCGTTTTGATTCATAGGCTAAGTGTTTTGTTTAAGTTGGTTTAATGCGAATGGTGGGGTGCAGATTTGCAGTTCGGCCTTCATTTTGTTCCACAGGGCGCAGTAGGCGTAGTAGTTTTTGCGCACACACTCGTAGCTGCATGCGAGTCGGTCGGCCGCCATGTGGAGTGCTTCGCTCACATATTTGCCCTCGGCCACAAGTTTTTCTACCATCATGCAGGTCTGCAATGCTCGGCAGTGGCGGAAGTTGAGCAGGTCGTAGTCGTAGAGAAACCTCAACAGGTGCTCCACATTGTCGCAACCATACTTTTGGGCCACCTGCCCAAAGAGCTGCTCGTGTGATTGTTTCATTTTCTCATCCATCATAATCTCATTGGTTGTTTGCGAGTGTCACAAAAGTACATCGTGCGGTGGGGGTGGTGGGGTTGTAGTGAGCTATGCGTTCGAGTCGGCAGAGGAGCTCTTCGCCTTCGACGGAGAGCTTGTAGAGGGCTCTAAAATCGGCCCCTGAGCCGCCCGACCTAACAATAGCCTCCACCTCGTCGGGGAAGAGCCTCAGGCTTAACTCTATGCGCCTGGCGGTGTTGAGCCTTGCGAGTCGGTGGCGCCAAAATCGGTTTAGTCCCACAATGCCTTCGCGGTCTTCGACCAGTAGCGACACACCCTCCTCCACTCCCTCTGCCGAGTGGGCAAAGAACAATGCTTGGGGATAGGACGTTACACCCTCTTGCTCGGCCGGCCACCCCCACTGCTCGCCTGTGGGCAGAGCCACAAGACCATTGTAGTAGACCAGCTTGGTGGCAAAGTTGAGCCTCACAAACCCCCTCTCTGCTTGGCCTGCGGCACCGCTCACATCTACCACTTGGGCGCTGGGGGCTTGTGGAACGATGTCGGCCACCGCCAGCGAGGGGGTAAACATCTGGGCCACAATGTCGGTGGTGCGATTGGGGGCGTAGATGTTATCCACCTGTGCGGTCCAGCAGCCAAAGGGAGCACCCTCCTGCTCGGCGAGCTCATCCACACGCCTATCGCCCTGGGCGTATGCCACACGCATACGTCGTGTAGCCTCTGCTCCGAGCTCGCTCACCACAATTTCGCCACCGGCCACCATACGCTCCGACCAATCGACCACTCGGTTGTTGTAGAGTTCTCCCTGCGGCTCGATGTAGACCACCTTTTCGCGGGTGTCGGTGTAGAATCTCAGGTCGAAGAGGTTTTTGAGCGATGTGAGCAGCTCGAACTGACTCTCCTCAAAGGCGGCCACATCACTCCACCCGATGAGCGAGTTTTCGCGAGGCATATCGAGGAATATGGGCCTGATGTAACACCCCTCCAACACCTCAACGGTCATACCCTCCTCGGCACCACCCAGATAGAAGGTGTCGAACAGACGGGGCTCGGCGGGCCTTACCACCTCGGGCTTGGTGATGAAGGTGTGGTCTACCACCTCGGCATTAAACTCCTCCACATGGCCATCGTAGAGCGCCCAATCCTCGGCCACATCCACCAACTGAGTACCGCCCTCTACGACCACCAGGCGGGGATTGGTGTAGACTACACCTCTTTCGAGCACCACTTGGGCCCAGCGCTGGGTTGTCGAGACAAGCAACACCTGCTTTTCTACTCCCTGCTCCTGCCGTGTGGCTATCAGATGATACTCACGCCCCTGCCGTGGCTCAAATATGAGCAACGAGTAACTCTGCGAGCCATTGAGCACCCCACCACGACGGTCTTCGTAGCGGTTTGGAAAGTCCAACTCCACCACCGTATCGTGGTCGAAGTGAATGGTACCGAAAGCCCTTAGCGAGGTGCGCGAGAGGATTTTGGTCTGAGTGGTGTACCTCACCCTGCACTCAAAGGCCACCCCTACCTCCTCGGTTGGGCAGAAACAGATGCGCCCCTGCTCATCCACTCGGAAGGTGTCGCAGTCGTTCTTTCCACCGAGGGCCTTGTCGGTCGAGTCCACCAGGTTGCCTATGGTGTTGTAGTTTGCCAGAGGGTTTGCCGCCACTCGGCCCGCAAAGTCGGCCTGCTGTGCTCCCGACGCAACACTCCTCACGGCCACAAAGTTGTTGCGCTCAAACAGCTCGGCCACCTTGTAGTGCTCGGCCCAACGACCACTCATGTAGAGCCTTCGAAACCAATCCGAGCCGAGGAATTTCGACACCACACGGTAGCCCGCTTGGTCGAAGATTGCCTCCACAATGGAGCGCAAATGGAGGAAGGGGTGATAGTCCACAGGCGAGAGGGCACGCTTGTTGGCCGGCAACTCTTGCCACAAGCCTCGCTCCACGGGCAGAAATCTCACCTTTGCCCCCACCGCATCCCAACTCTCGCGAATGGTCTGGGCCGAGAGAGGTTTGTCGTAGAGAATACCCAAGTCGGCCAAGGGGGCCTGCGAAGCGGACACCCACCCACGCTCGCTGCCCACGATGTCGAACTTGTAGTAACCCTCAGCTCCCATCTGCGAGGCGGTCAGGAAGAGGTCGCCCTCGGCCACCACACTGCCGTCGCACTCCACCCTCACGGTGTGGCGCACGTTGTTGAACCTTTGGGCCGTCAGCGGATGGTGAGCATCGCCCATAAGCTGCTGGTTGCGAGGCGTGAGCGGAATCGTAATATCCTTGGCATAGGTTATGCGCCCCCACTCCATTGCCACCTGCGAAGCCATCGAAAGCGACACCTCCACCTCGGTATCCTGCCCAATGTCGGCCGGCTGATTGTCTATGTAAAGTCTAAGCATAGTCGTTTGTTTTTAGGTTGAAACTCTGTTGATTACCAATAACGCTGCTTGCATTGTGGCCTTACCACCACCGACACCTCGGCAGCCCCCTTCGAGCCACCCGCACCGGCCTCGGCCGAGATGATAGCCACCTGCTCAAACGAGCCATTGGGATAGATGCGCCACACCAAGGGCGAGGTGAGCAACCCCGACAGACGCTCGAAATCTATTTTGGGGAGCGCTCCACTGCGCAACCTCTGCGCCCAGAAACCCTCGATCGAGGCCACCACAGCCCCACCCTCGACCACCTCAAACTGCTTGCGCTCGGTCTGCATACGCTCCTCCATCGCCACGGGGAAGGTGTGGAAGGCGATAGTGCCCGCCCCATCGAGCCACCCAAGTCGCACGGCCGATGCGGGGCGCTCCACTATGTCGTAGTGAATGGTGGCCACCTGCGAGCCGGCAATTTTCAGCACCAGCTCAAACGAATCTACACCCTCGGCATCGGGCATTCGCGAGAGCACCCAATCCACATCGACGCTCAAAATCCATAGGCCCGCCTTGGTGCCGCTGTTTTGGTTTAGCGAGATGGTCTGACCATTGGGAAACTTCATCTCCATAGTCATCTGCGTAGCCTCTGGCACGCAAAAGCCCACCTCGTCCCTCTCTCCGCGAGCAATCTGGCGCATAGTGTCGCCCGCATCGACGACTGTGCCCACTTCGAGGTCGCGCTGCGAGGCCACAAAGAGCACCTTGCTACTACTCTGAGTGCCACCGCTTTGACTGCCACCATTCCAACGCACAAAGAGGGCAAGATTGCGCTCCTCGGGGTAGAAGAAGGCCGAGTTGTTGAAAAATCGTGGCTTGGGAGCAAAACCTCGACGCAGATAGGTTGTGGGCGAGGCAGCAATGGTCGTGCTTCCGAGATAACGCTTGCAACCGAGCATCTCCTCGCCTTGGGGTGTGTCGCCCCAAAACTCCACCTCGACGGGCACCTCGGCCGACACCTCGCCGAAACAGAAGTGGCTGTCAGACAGCACCGAACTAAAATCTTTGGGAATAGAGAGTAATTTCATAACGATAACGAGTTTTAATGTTCATTTTTTTAACCTTAGGAGTGCTACTCGGCAAATAGTGCCACACGCAACTGCACCTCCAACCCCACATCGCCCCTGTGACTGCGTGGCAGAGCGAGCGGTTTGAGCTTTTTGACCTCGGCCGAGAGCACCTGCGACGAGAGGGCGAGCAGACGGGCAATAGAGCTTGCGCCACGCTCCAAAATGGCGTAGTAGGGCTCTGCGTCATCGGCTCTGCAATCTTTGATTATCAACAGATTGAGCACCACATCATAGAGGGTAGTTCGGGCCTCCGAGGGGAGCGCACCCGAGGCCTCTGCCGAGACTATTGTGGCAATGGGGAATTGGGCAACTTCGACCACTGCGGGAAGCAGAGCAGCGGAGTAACATCGGAAGCCACTTTGCTGGGCGGCTTGCGTAATTTGGGCAGATAATTTTTCTCTCATTGGTACAAAAGATTTAACAATTTATTCAATTTTTGAACAAAGGTAATGAGAGAAAACGAGGTTGTCAATACCCAAAAAGTAGAAAACTTGGGGGCATAATGCCCCAAACACCCCCAACTCGCTATGCCCCAACGAGTAAGAAATGTTTATTTTTTGAACTTTTTTTACACAAAAGTTCAAACCGAATTGAAAGTTGAAAATTGAAAGTTGAAAGTTGATAATTCCTTAAACTCCCTAAGTTCCCTAAACTCCCTAAAAAAAAATGCGCCAAATCTTTGGGCGCACCATAACTTTCCATTTTCAATTTTCAATTTTCAATTCATCTCCCCCTCTAAGTTAGAGGGGGTGGCCGAAGGCCGGGGGCGTGTGTTAGTCGGTCGACGGTTGACGGTTGACGGTTGACGGTTGACGGTCGACGGTTGACGGTTGACGGTTGACGGTTGACGGTCGACGGTCAACATTAAGAACGGTAGATGCCAACCGCCTACCTTGCGGCAGTCGTGGCAAGACTACAAGCAATCGACGTTAGACGTTGGACGTTAGACCTCAGTCGGTTGACGGTCGACGGTTGACGGTTGACGTTTTCGGAGTCTGGTGGGTGAAATAGAGTATGGCCGCCCCGACAGGGGTGGCTAAAAAATGATAGGGAACACCAAGCGCAAGTTTACTTGCAGATTGGTGCTCCCTATTGTTTTTGGTTGTGCCGTCAAGGCACGCTCTATTTCAACCACAAGACTACGCCCAAGGCTACACTAAAAGTTTTTGGGGCCGCCTTTTTACAAAAAGGTGGCAGTTCCAGCGCCGAAGGCCACAAAAAGCCGAAGGCCACAATCCCCAAGGTCGGGGAGGCTACTTTTTAGCGGCCTTAGCGACCAGGGCTCGGCACTCTTCGATGGTGAGTGCGAGGGGGTCTTTGGTTTTGGGGATTCGATAGTTTTTGCCGTCGCAGTGGATGTAGGGGCCATAGATGCCGCTCATAATCACCAGGTCGTCTACGCCATCGAATCGTTTGATGGGTTCTTTGTTGGTTTGGTCTTGTTGTTTCTTTTGTTCGATGAGTTCGATAGCTCGTTCGATGGTCACGGTATAGGGGTCATCGGCTTTGGTGAGCGACACGAATTTGTTGTTGTGTCGCAGGTAGGGGCCGAACTTGCCCACGCCCACGATGATATCGTCGTCGGCGTACTTGCCGAGGTTGCGAGGCAGAGCGAAGAGTTCGAGTGCTTCTTCGAGTGTGATGGTAGCGATGAGTTGGTCTTTTTTGAGGCTTGCGAAGCGTGCTTTGTCGCCATTTTCGCCACCGATTTGTACCATTGGGCCGTAGCGACCGATGCGTGCCGACACGGGCAGACCGCTTGCGGGGTCGATGCCGAGCTGACGCACCGAGCTGTTGTGCTCGATTTGTGCTTCGAGTGCGCCTTCAACGCTCTGGTGGAAGCCGCCATAAAAATCCTCAATAACTTTGTTCCACTGCTCTTTGCCTTCGGCTATAAGGTCGAATTCTTTCTCAACGGTTGCGGTGAAGTTGTAGTCGAGGATTGCGGGGAACTGCTTTTCGAGGTAGTCGTTCACGAGCATACCGATATCGGTTGGCGAGAGTTTGCCTTTCTCTTTGCCCACCACTTCGGAGAGAGCCTTTTCGGTAAGTTTACCTTTGGCGAGCGTCACCTGGGTATAGGGGCGCTTCACACCCTCTTTGTTCTGCTTGATGATGTATCCGCGAGCGATGATGGTCGAGATGGTAGGTGCGTAGGTCGAGGGGCGACCGATGCCGAGTTCTTCGAGACGCTTGACGAGCAGAGCCTCGCTGTAACGATAGGGCTGCTGAGTAAACTTCTGGGTAGCGACCATATCGACCAGAGGGAGCAGTTGTCCCTGAGCCATTGCGGGCAGTGCTGCATTCTCGGTCTCGTTCTCTTCGTCGGTCGATTCGAGATAGAGCTTCATGAAGCCGTCGAACTTCACCTGCTCGCCAATGGCGGTAAAACGCTCGGTGTGGCCACCTATTTCGATGGTTACGACGGTTTTATCTATTTTTGCAGGAGCCATCTGCGAGGCGATTGTGCGCTTCCAGATGAGCTCATAGAGTTTTTTCTCTGCTGCGGTGCCATCGATGGTCTGTCGGTCGAGATACGAGGGGCGGATAGCCTCATGAGCCTCTTGTGCACCTTTGCTTTTGGTTTTGTGGGCACGCCACGAGTGGTACTCCTCGCCATAGAGGTTCACGATAGCCTCTTTGGCGGCTGCGAGGGCCTGCTTCGAGAGGTTCACCGAGTCGGTACGCATGTAGGTAATGTAACCGCTTTCGTAGAGCTTCTGTGCGATAGACATGGTCTGACCTACCGACATCGAGAGCTTACGACCGGCCTCTTGTTGGAGTGTGGAGGTGGTGAAGGGTGGTGCGGGATATTTCTCTGCGGGCTTGGACTCTACGCTGAGTACCTTGAAGTCCACCCCTGCGCAACTTTGGAGGAACTCCACTGCCGCCTCTTTGGTGTCGAACTTGCGGTCCAACTCGGCCTTCACCTTGTTGTCGCCGGCGATGAAACGTGCTGTAACCTTGTAGAAGGGGGTTGCCTGGAAGTTGATAATCTCCCTTTCGCGCTCTACGATGAGCCTCACGGCCACACTTTGTACCCTACCTGCCGAAAGTGCGGGTTTAACCTTTTTCCAGAGCACGGGCGAGAGCTCGAAGCCCACCAGACGGTCGAGCACACGACGAGCCTGCTGAGCGTTCACGAGATTCATATCTACGGTACGGGGCTCGGCGATAGCGTCGAGAATAGCCTGCTTGGTAATCTCGTGGAATACGATACGCTTGGTCTGCTCGATGGGCAGATCGAGCACCTGAGTCAGGTGCCAGGCGATAGCCTCTCCTTCGCGGTCCTCATCAGATGCGAGCCATACGGTCTCGGCCTCTTTTGAGAGCTTGCGCAGGTCGGCCACAAGTTTGTTTTTCTCGGCTGCGATTTCGTATGCCGGGACGAAACCGCCCTCTACGTCAATGCCGAGACCTTTCTTTGCCAGGTCGCGGATGTGTCCGTATGAGGAGCATACTTTGAACTCTTTGCCGAGGAATTTTTCGATTGTTTTGGCCTTTGCGGGCGACTCTACGATTACGAGATTTTTTTGTTGCATAACTATCTTAGTGTCTATTGTGTAGCGCGAGCCTGGTGCGAGAATTCCGTCAAGCAATCGTGGCGTTGCGCTCATATCAAACGTACCAATCCGACAAATGTTGTGCCGGCTGTGCCATATACCTATATATATAGGTTTGGGCCACAAAGATAACGCCCTTTGCCTAAATTCCAAAATAAAAAAAGAGGCGACCGAAAATTTCTCGTCGCCTCTTTCTCTATGCATCTCTCTATCAGCCTACTTGCCGATGATGGTGTATGCCACATCGAGTTTGATGGGCACCCTGCCACCAACGCCCGAGAGTTTCACGCTTGCCACATCGAGGAAGTCGTAGGCACCCATACCGAGCGTGATTCGGGGGTCTACACCCTCTTGGTCGAGCAACAACTGCTGGATGTAGATTGCAATATCCATCGAGTAGTTGTAGTGGTTGCGGTTCAGTTTGCCGCCATAGCTCAGCTCCGAGCCGTAACTCTCCTCGACGTAGTAGTTGTAGTCGGCTACGGGGGTGAGCGATGCGTAGTGCAAGTAACTACCCAGACGCTCGGGGGCTGCATCGAAGAGCAGATAATCCTCCTCGGCCATTCCCACAGAGAGCATTGCCTGATTTATGAAAATCTCTTTACCCTCTGGCTTCAAGGCCCTCAGCGCAGCGAGGAAATCCTCCTCGAACTCAATGGTGGTAGTCACACCAAATACGCCCTGAACATAACACTCCGAGGTGGGGTTTTGCAATGGCTCGTTGGGCTGGGGATTGAGGTTAATCATCGACTCAAACGAGGTTGTCGAGTAGTCGTGCTCCACAGCCGTAACGCTCGCCTGCTCGGCATACTGAGTGCTGTTGGTAATCTGGAACGCCCTCATAATGTGGTCTTCCACCTCGTCGGGTGTAGCCAACTTGTAGTCGTGGCCGAAGAAAATCAGATAGCTGCTGGGGCCATAACCGCTGTCCCACTGCAAGTTCAGACCATATATTGCGGCATCTTTGGGCGAAGTGCCCGAGGGGGTGATGCACAAACCGTTGAACTGCTTCATAAAGAGCGAGTCGGTCTCGTAGAGCAGAGTGTCTACGTTCCATAGCTCGTTCATAAACTCCTCGGCCAGCTTTTTGTCGGCCACTTTCAGACGCAGCGTGTCGTAGGTGTCGCCACCGTAGGGCTTGCCGCTGTAATCGAAACTGAACATAGGGGCCTTGTCGATCATTGCTCGATAGTCCACACCGTTGTAGTAGACCGAGTCTTTGCGCAACTGCTGCCTCAGACGATATACGTCAAACGACTGGGTTTTGAGCGTGTCGCCACCGAGAGTTTTCATCATACACACCAGAATCATCGAGTCGGGCACCGAGCCGCGATCGGCATAATGGATGGTGTCTGTGCGGGTGGCATAGTCGAATTGGAAGAGTGCCGAAGCCCTTGTGGAGCCCAAACCCTCTTCGCTGAGAGTGCCGAAGTAGGCATAGTCGAGTCCGCTTGTTGCAATCGAGTCGGTCAGTGTCAAATAACTCTGCATACCGCTCTCGAACGATGCGAACTCCACTTTCATCTGCTGCCCTGGGGGCACAATCGAGCCACCGAGTTTGTCATTCACCTCGGTGCAGCCACCGAAAAAAAGCATCAGTGCCGACACCAAAGCGCCGACACCGAAGGTAGTTATTTTCTTAGAGTATTGAGTCATAGAAATCTTTGTATTCTTTCTGCCAATCACCGCCTGTTTTGTCGGCTTTGCCACGCAGCACTTTTTTGCCTTTTGCCACGATGTAGTCCTCGATAGCTTTGGGCAGGTTTTCGGTTTCAATAACGATGCCGTCTGCGTTATCAATAACGAGTTTAACAATATTTTCGTATGTTGGGGTTTCGATATTTTTGAGTTCTTCGGCGGGCACACCCTCGCCCAACATAGTGTTGGCAAAGGCCTCGGTCCACTCGCCCTCGAAGGTATCGTCGTAGATCGAGAATACCACCTTCGAGCCTGCAAAGAGGGGCTCGTCGGCAAAAACGTGACGCAGATAGAGAGGCATAGCTGCCGAGAACCAGCTGTGGCAGTGTACGATATCGGGCTGCCAGCGCAGTTTTTTCACTGTTTCGAGTACGCCGCGCGCAAAGAAAACGGCCCTCTGATCGTTGTCCTCAAAGGGTTTACCCTCGGCATCGCGGAGCACTGCTTTGCGCGAGAAGTAGTCGTCGTTGTCGATGAAATATATCTGAACTCGTGCGGCAGGAATCGAGGCCACCTTGATAATCAGTTGGTGGTCGTTATTGTTGATAATGAGGTTCATACCGCTCAGACGGATAACCTCGTGCAACTGGTTGCGTCGCTCGTTCACCACGCCATATCGAGGCATAAAGGTACGAATCTCGAAACCGCTTTCCTGCATACCCTGCAAGAGAGTGCGACAGGTGGTCGAAATGGGGCTATCGGGCAGATAAGGGAATATCTCCTGACAGACGTAAAGTATCTTAGCTCCAGCCAATTTGGTAATGTTTTTAGTTCTACTTTTTCAGAGGGGCAAAATCCCGTACAAAGGTACTAAAAAAATTTTGTTTCTAATAAAATTTGCGGGCAAAAAAAGATGTGCACCCCACTCCACCGAGCGGGATACACATCTATCTGTCATTCAAAGCGCTTTGTGGCCCACGAGGGCACCACCTTTTCGCCCCAAATTAGTCGTTCAAAATAAGCATTGCATCGCCATAGGTACCGAAGCGGTAACCCTCTTCCATAGCCACTTTGTAGGCGTTCATCACCTGCTCGTAACCGCCAAATGCTGCCACCATCATCAGCTGAGTCGACTCTGGCAGGTGGAAGTTGCTCACCATTGCGTCGGCCACATTGAAGTCGTAGGGTGCGAAGATAAATTTATTGGTCCAGCCCTCAAAAGGCTTCAACATACCGGTAGTCGATACCGAGCTCTCCATGGTGCGCTGAACGGTGGTACCGATTGCACACACTTTGCGTCCCTCGCGCTTGGCTTTGTTCACCATCTCCACAGCCTCTTCTGAGATAAAGATCTGCTCCGAGTCCATTTTGTGCTTTGTGAGGTCCTCAACGTCTACCGAGCGGAAGTTGCCCAGACCAACGTGAAGGGTTACGAAAGCCGACTCTACGCCCTTGATTTCCATACGTTTGAGCAGGTGCTTCGAGAAGTGCAAACCGGCAGTAGGAGCAGCCACAGCGCCCTCCTCGCTTGCATAGATGGTCTGATAACGCTCCTCGTCAATCTCCTCGGCCCTCTCGCGGATCCACTTGGGGATGGGGGTGTGTCCCATCTGTTTGAGCACCTCGCGGAACTCCTCATACGAGCCGTCGTAGAGGAAACGGAGGGTACGACCGCGCGAGGTGGTGTTGTCGATAACCTCAGCCACCAGAGCGTCGTCATCACCGAAGTAGAGCTTGTTGCCGATACGGATTTTCCTTGCGGGGTCTACGAGCACATCCCACAGACGGAGGTCTTTGTTCAGCTCGCGGAGCAGGAAGATTTCGATCTCTGCGCCGGTTTTTTCCTTGTTGCCATAGAGCCTTGCGGGGAATACTTTGGTGTTGTTGAAGACAAAGACATCTTTCTCGTCGAAGTAGTCGAGAATATCTTTGAAAGTGCGGTGCTCGATTTTGCCGCTTTTGCGGTGGAGTACCAACATACGCGACTCGTCGCGCTTGTCGGTGGGGTATTTGGCCAACAGCTCTGGATTGAGCTCGTAACTATACTGAGATAACTTCATAAATTGGGTAAATATCTGTGTTTCTGTATTGCCTAAACAAATAATATACGTTTGGCAACCGTTTTTGTTTCACTTTTATGTAGTTTTTTTCTACTCTTGCGCAGAGGGTTCTCTTTTGTCGCGCCCCGTAATGCGCCCTTCGCGCTCGGCCCACTCGCCTCCGAGGGCCCTTACGGCGTCGGCCAAGGGCTGACAATCTTCCACTCTTGTTTCGCCGCTGCGGGTGCGACGCAGACCTACCAAGTGTGCGCCACTGCCGAGCGCCTCGCCTATTTCTATGGCGAGTGAGCGGATGTAGGTACCCTTGCTGCAACGCACGCGGATGCGCAACAGGGGCATCTGCAACTCCAAGATTTCTATCTCGAAAATGTTTACCAACGCCTTGCGCATCTCCACCTGCTCACCTTCGCGGGCGTAGTCGTAGGCCCTGCGCCCGTCAATCATCTTTGCCGAGTAGACGGGAGGGGTCTGATAACGCTCGCCACACAACCCGGCAAGGGCCTCTGTGACCATTTCGGGAGTAATGTGGTCGGTTGGGAAGGTCTGGTCAATGGGGTGCTCCAAGTCGCCACTTGGGGTTGTTGCTCCGAGCATCACGTCGGCAATATACTCTTTTTCGCCGGCCTGAATCTCGTTTACAAGCTTTGTAGCCTTGCCTATGCAGACCATGAGCACACCCGACGCCAGCGGGTCGAGCGTGCCTGCGTGTCCGATTTTAATCTTTGGGAAACCACACTTGCGGAGCAGATATTTCAGCTTGCGCACCACGTCGGAGGATGTCCAACCCAACGGCTTGTCAATGCCGAGGATTACGCCCTCACGATAGTCGGCTCCTTCAACAATTTTTCTCTCCATATCTGCGCCTTAGAAAATGTACGAGCCGATTGAGATGAGGCCCACTACCAGGCAGTAGAGTGCAAACCATATGAGCTTGCCGCGATTGACAATGTTGAGCATAAATTTGCAGGCCGCACAACCAGACAAGAATGCGGTTACGAAGCCCACGCAGAGGGGCCAGAAGCCCACGCCCATATTTGCGCCAAAGTTACCACCGATAACGTCGAGGAAAGCCTCGCCCACGATGGGCAGAATAACCATCAAGAACGAGAATTCGGCCACCACAGCCCTCTTGTTGCCAAGGATAAGACCTGTTGCGATGGTGGTACCCGAACGGCTAAGACCGGGCATTGTGGCCACAGCCTGAGCGGTACCGATAATCATAGCGTCGCCCCACGAGATCCTCTCTTTGTGACGGGGTTTGGCATACTGAGCAAAGGTGAGCAGTGCGGCCGTGAGGAGCAACATTGCGCCCACCACCACCATCACATAGTCGCTTGCGAGCATCTGGTTGAAGGTATCTTTGAGCAGAAAACCCACAATACCTACGGGAATCATCGAGGCGATAATTTTCAGTGCATAGCTCATATCGGGCCCCTTCTTAAACGAGAAGAAACCCACCACTACTCTCTTAACTGCACCCCACAGAATAACTATGGTGCTCAACACGGTTGCGAAGTGGAGGATTACATCGAAGGCGATGTTGTCGGTAAGTTCTACCCCCATCAGTTCTTTTGCTATTTGTAGGTGTCCGCTACTACTCACGGGCAGATACTCGGTCAGACCCTGAACAAGGCCCAACACAAAGGCTTCAAAAATGTTCATACTACCTTTTTTTCTTCAATTATTTGTTGTTTTTGTTGTCAAATCGGTGCATAATGCCGTAGCCCACCACACCAAAGCCGAGCAGCACGACCATAGGAGCGAGTCCTATTCTGCGCCAGGCGAAGATTTCTTCGTAGTTGAAGATGTTGGGATCGCTGCTGCCACCTCCGGCCATCAGCACAAATCCCACCACCAGCAGGGCCACACCTGCGAGCATCCACTTGTAGTTTGCCCAGCCGAAGACCATACCCTCTTTGGGTTCGTTTTTCTCTTTGTTGTTATTTTTTTTCACGTCTGCCATAGCCTACTTAATTATATATTAATAGATGTGAATCTTCGAACTATTCATCCTTATAAACTTGTTCAGTGCGAAGTTGGTGAAGAGAGTCGATATTACCACACCGCCCACCAAAATTGCGCCACAGATGGTACCCATCACCTCTGCGCCCGAGATGAGCATCACAAAGGGCAACCCTTCGGCCAGAGCTACCACCATTGCCCAGAAGAGCCCCATTGCCACCAGGGCTGCCACAAGGCCCATCCACAGACTGTCCACCAAGAATGGTTTTTTTATAAAACTCCTCGACGCGCCCACGAGCTTCATGGTGTTTATCAGCTCCCTGCGCGAAAATACGCTCATGCGGATAGTGTTCCTCAGCAACACCAGCGAGATTACCAATAGCGCACCTCCGAAGAGCAACACGAGCAGTCGGAATTTGCCGAGATTGGCATCGAGATTGTCCACCACGCCACGCTGATAGACCACCTCGCCTACACCCTTCCACCCTGCTATTTGTTCTTCGAGCGAGGCGACGAGTGCTTTGGGACTCTCGGTAGCTTTCAGCCTCACCTCAAACGATGCGGGCAGAGGGTTGTAGGAGAGGAACTCCTCGAAGTTGCTGCCCACAAACTCTTTGAATTCCGTTGCGGCCTGCTCTTTCGACACATAGACAACTTCTCGAACACCTTCGGCCGAGGATAGTCCATAGCGCACAGTATCCACCACCTCTTGTGTAGCGTCGTCGGCGAGCATTACATAGAGTGTCATGCGCTCTTTGATGCTGTCGGCAGCGTGCGAGAGATTCCAAATCACATACCCCACTCCGCTGAGCAGGAATAGAACAAGTGCGATACTCACGGTAGAGATGGCATAGGAGCCGCGCACTTTACGTTTGAGCGAGTTATTTTTCATTTTTCAGTTGTTTGCGTTTGCGTACCACCCACACAGCTGCGCAGAGTGCGAGTCCGCCCACAATCACGAGCGAGCAGAGCAGCGTCAGCGCCTCTACCTTGTCGAAGTCGGGAGCCCTGAAACGGAACTCCACGATGTGGCTTCCGGCGGGCAGATATGCGGCCCTGAGCAGATAGTTGGCCCTGATGTAGTCAATCTCCCTGCCGTCGAGCCAGGCTGTCCAACCCTTGTCGTAGTAGATTTCCGAGAAGACGCACAGACCGCCCTGGGTGGAGTGATATTCGTAGGCCAGCTTGTTGGGCTGATATTTCACAAGTTCGATAGCACCGCTGCCGAGAGCTTTGCCCTCCAAGTAGGGCTCAAAACGACTCTCCACAATAGCGGTATTTTTGAGCGAGATATTGTCCAGCAGAGCCATCTCCTCGGCGGGCGAATCGGCATAGACCACATCTTCGACAAACCACGCGGGGCCATTTGCGGCATCGTTCAAAACGGCCACGGGCGCGCCACCACTCTCTTCGTCGGCCACGATGAAGTATTTGGTGTTGAGCATATCGTACACCTCGGGATTACCCCTTTGGAGTTGGTGCTCTATGAGGTCTTGGTAACGGCTCAGCTTTGCGCCGTGATAGCCACCCACCGAGCGGTGGAAATAGCTTGTTGTGGCATCGTTGAAGGTGCTCACGGCCAAGTTTGCAACCCTGAAACCGAGTTCTTTGTCGGCCATAATCTGTCGGTTGGCCTCGCTGGGCTGAATCTTGGTGTTGCGGGGGGCCATAAAGTCGTCCCAACCCAGGTAGCGACTGTCTACGCCTATCATATCTGCGGCCACAAGTGCGCCGAGTGCCACGAGAGCCACTCCGCCTTTGACCTTTTCGATGGCCAGCAGTGCGACCACACCTGCTCCGAGGGCCACAAATACGAGCGAGCGCAGAGCGTCTGCCATGAGCATA
This sequence comes from Tidjanibacter sp., assembly GCA_045614885.1. Taxonomy (GTDB): domain Bacteria; phylum Bacteroidota; class Bacteroidia; order Bacteroidales; family Rikenellaceae; genus Tidjanibacter. The sequence continues at coordinate 24,909 of JAZLDU010000021.1, forward strand.
TCGGCCCTTTCGGCCTGCATGGCTGCCACCACATCGGCGGGCAGACCGAGCTGGCTGTCATAGCCGCCCGTAAAGTCGAACATTGCGCCACCGAGCAGAGCGAACACCAGCGCCACACCGCCCACAATTGCGCCACTCTTGGCCACTGCTGCGAGCAACTCCTTGCGCCCATAGGTGCCCTGCGAGATGCGCCACAACACAAGCGCGCCCAATAGAGGCACGCTCCATTGAACCACCACCAGGGCGGTCGAAACGGCTCGGAACTTGTCGTATGCGGGCAGTATCTTAAACATCAGCTCGGTGAACCACATCAGGTTGCTGCCCCACGCCAGCAGTATGGCAAATACCGACACCACCACGAGCCACCACTTCTCCTTGCCCCTGAGCAGGAACAATCCGAGTACCGCCAAGAACAACACCGAGGCTCCCAGATAGGTTGGGCCTGCGGTGGAGGGCTGATCGCCCCAATAGGCGGGCAGCTGAGTTGCGAGCGAGCGTGCTCCGTAGGGTTTGAGCGAGTCGGCCACCGCACCATCGCGACTGAAACCACCTGCCGAGCCTCCGCCCATAAGGTTGGGCACCAACAGGTTGAAACTCTCGGTGCGACCATAGCTCCACGCCGTTGCGTAGGCCAAGTCGAGTCCCTTGCTACCATCTTCGACACTTTGGGCCACAAGCTCGCTACCGCCACGAGTGGTGTCAGGCTGATGCTGTGCGGTGTAGTAGAGCGACGAGAAGTTGGCACCTACGGCCAACACGGCAGCCACGGCCAACAGAGCGGTGCTCTTGGCCAAGTTGGGCAGGGTTTTCTCCTTGATTGCCGCCACGAGTTCGTTCACCCAGAGGGCCACGATTACCAGACCGAAGTAGTAGGTTATCTGGGGGTGATTGGCACCAATTTGCAAGGCTGCAAAGAGGGCAGTCATCAACGCTCCAAGTACTTTGCGCTTGCTACGCAGGGTGTAAACCACGCCACCGATGATGAGCGGTGCGTAGGCAAAGGCAAACATCTTGGTTATGTGTCCTGCGCCGATGATGAGTATCGAGTAGGTCGAGAATCCGTAGGCTATGGCGGGGACTATGGCCACCAACGGACCCACGCCCCAGAGCAACAACATCGCCCAGAAACCGACCATTGCCAAAAAGAGCAACACGATGGGACGACCTATGGCGTTGGCCACGGCCTCGCTTGCCACTTTGATAATCATCGCGGGGTACTTGATGTTGATCATGTAGGCGGGCATACCGCTGAAAGCGTTTCCGGCCCATTGTGGGTCTTCGCCTGTGGTCTGCTGCATCTGCTTAATGTCGCGACACATGCCTTCGTATTGAGTAATGTCGCCCATCGAGAGTACTTTGCCTTCGAGCTGTGGGCCGAAGTAGGCTGCCGAGAGAACAAAGAAGAGCAACAGTGCTCCAATATAGGGTAAAGCTTTGATTATCAGTTGTTTTGCTTTCATTACGCGCGCGTTTAGTCTAAATTAACCCACAAAGATAAGAAAGAATTGAAAATTGAAAATTGAAAATTGAAAATTAAAGGCTAAAAGTTGAAAGCTGAAAGTTGAAAGTTGAAAGTTACTCTTCCCTAACCTCCTTAAATTCCCTAATCTCCCCAACCTCCCTCACACTCCTCCCCTAAGTTAGGGGAGGTGCCCGAAGGGCGGAGGGGTCTGCCAATTTTGAATCTTGAATTTTGAATTTTGAATTTGTCGGTCGACGGTCGACGGTCGACAAAAAAAGAGGAAGCCCCTGCTCCCTCTTTTTTATAGTCCTTTGTGCGCCAATCGCCACGAGAGCCATTGGTAGGCTTGGTGAACCCGCCCCCTCACACATCGGGGTAGCAATAGGAGTATTCTCAGTCGCCACAACCCCCAACGATAGTGGCGTGTGTAGCCAAAATTCCGCACCACCCTCGGGCCAAACTCTCTGTCGCCCTTGGCGGTGAGTGTCAGCGCCTTGCCTATGGCACACTTGGCCACAAACTCACGGCGCCACAACTCTTGCTCCCCATCGGCCTGCACCAATGGGAGCAACTCTTCGAGCGAGTGGGCGGTCTGCTCGGGCGTGTAGGTCGAGGCCGAACGATTGCTTGCCACCATCGAGTAGCGCACGCTCCGAGTGGGCGCGAAACATACCTTGTAGTGGCTTGCAATTTTGATCCACAACCATTGGTCTTCGCCCATCTTCATACCCTCGGGGAAGCCGCCCAAGTGGCCTATCACCACACGGGGAATGACCGTCGTAGAGGGGATTGTAACATACTGACGCATACTCGCTTGCCAATAGTTCTCCACCACTCCTCTTGTGGTCGGACAGTGGCCTGCCACCACCCCCGTAGGGCTTACCACCTCGAAGGCTGTGGCGTAGAGTCCACACTCGGGCCACTCGGCCACCAAGCGGTCCACCTCGGCCAGATGGTCGGGCAACCACTCGTCGTCGGCATCGAGCAGTGCCAGATGGGTGCCTTGCGCCTCGGCAATGGCTCGATTGCGGGCCACGCAGACACCATTGTTTTCTTGGCGCACAATCCTCACAAGTGGCGAGCCTATGGCCTCCACCACCTCTGCACCTCCATCGACCGAGCCGTCGTCGACAACCACCACTTCGAGTGGCTGCAACGATTGGGCCAAGGCCGAGCGCACAGCACGCTCCACCTCGCCGGCTTTGTTGTAGAGGGGGATGATTACCGAATATGTGCGCGGGGTGTTATTCATAGACTTTGCCATTGGTGGTGTCGAACGAGAGTTTCAGGGGTGCGTGATTAACCTTTTGCTCGTCGGGAATATCTTTTATCAACACGGGATAGTGGTGGTGCAGATAGGCCTCCAAATCCTTGGGGCTGTGGAGCATAAGTCGGCCAAAAGTGCGCTCCTCGGCATTGGCTATGGAGTCGTAGGAGGCCAAGTCTACCCCCGTGCGAATCACATCGACCATCGTGCATTGGGGGCAACCATTGTAACGCACCAAGGCCCTGTTGAGCCTGCGCCACAACCACTTGCGACTACCCTTGCAACGATATATTACCGCCAGCACAGCACGGCTGACGAGCGATTTCTGATAGTAGAGCGAACTGCTGCGCGGAATCTCGCCCCTGCGCTCCCAGAAGGGCTGACACGCCCACGCCCCTGCCCACCAACACACCTCGGCACGGTGAATCTTGCGGGCTATGGGGTTGTTGGGCACTCGATCCATGGGCAACAGGTCTACATATATGCCGTGACAGATGTCGAACCACTCTATGCCGCTTTCGAGAAATAGTGTCGAACGCTTGCGCACCTTTGCCCAATAGAAGGGAGTTTCGCCCTCGGTGCGATACTCTTGTAGGAAGAAGTCGTCGCCCAGCAGTGCGGGAGCCTCGGCCACAAAACGCTCGTAGTCGGCCCTAAGCATTCCGAGGTCCACATCGTCGTCCCAGGGGAGTATGTTTTGCCAGAAGTGTACGCCTATGGCGGTTCCTCCGAGGGCTACACTCTTAACCCCCAGCACTTTGCACACCCTTTGAATCTCTTCGGTTATCTCGAAGAGAGCTTCGTGAAGCTGTGTGAGTATTTCTGGCGTATATTTCACGAATTGAGAATTATCCTTAGAGTCCTTAGTGAATATGTCGGTCGACGGTTGACGGTTGACGGTTGACGGTCGACGGTCTATTTCTGAACGAGCAAGTTGCACCCCCTGATGTCGGCACCGCTTATGCGACCTTCGAGCGCAAATGTGCCGTCAGACTCCACTCGGCCCATATCCTGCGTTTGCAGAAAAGCGCACGAGTAGCGGTTGGCCAGATCGATGATGTTCACTCCGCCCCTCTGACCTGCCGAGAGCATCCTCAGCGGGTTGTTCACGTCGCGCACCACCACCCTCAACCAAGCGGGAGCCTTGAATACTCCCCCACCCGACGAGTAGGCCTGGCTTGTCAGCTCGGCCATACCATACTCCGAGTGAATCTCGCCCACCCCGAAGGCCTCACACAACTCTGCGTGCAACTCGCTCTTGGAGAGCTCTTTGCGTCGGCCTTTCATACCGCCCGTCTCCATCACAATAGTATTGGCGGGCAACTTCACCCCCTCCTCGGCCAAGTCGAGCAGAGCATAGCTCACACCGAGCAGAATTTTGGGCCTTGGGTCGTTGTTCAGGGCCTCGATGAGCGCTGCGTGGTTGTCCAGAAAGAATCCTCCTCCGTAGCGAGCAATGAGCCTGTCGACCATATAGACCAGACTGCTCCCCTCGCGCTCCAAGTAGCAGGGCAGCAGAGCATATATGGGCATACCCTCATAGAACTGCTCGTAGGCGGCGGTGAAGGCCACCTCGTAGTCGCCCAACGATGCCATGTAGTGCTTCGAGGGTGTCATACCCGTAGTGGCACTGCTGGTGAAACACACCTCAGGCTCCTCGGGGCCGCAGTAGACCTTCTGACTCTTGAAGACCTCGATGGGCAGAAAGGGTATCTGCTCCACCTCGACGACCTCGGCAGGGTCTATGCCCATAATTTGGAGGTAGAGTCGGTAGGGTGCGCAATGGGTGCTCTGATAGCGGAAGAGTTCCAACGCTGTGCGTCGGAACTCCCCGTCGGTCTTTATGCCTACGATTTGGTCTATGGTAGGGATTGCTTTATTCACAATCTTGCGCCTGATTATTTCTGAGCCAAGAGAAAACGCTCGCAGTCGATAGCTGCAATTGCGCCACTGCCGGCAGCCACGATACCCTGACGGTAGTGGGGATCTTTCACGTCGCCTGCTGCAAATACGCCCTCAACGCTGGTGCGGCTCGATGCGCCCTCGGTAACGATGTAACCCTCCTCGTTAAGCTCCAACTGACCTTTGAAGAGCTTGGTCTGAGGAGTGTGGCCAATGCCGAGGAAGAAGCCGTCGATGGCCAGATCTTCGGTGTGTCCGTCGGCGTGAATGATGCGCACACCGGTCACGCCGTTCTCGTCGCCCAGAATCTCCTGAGTGTTGCAGAGGTAGTGTACCTCGATATTCTCGGTTGCAGCCACTTTGGCCTGCATAGCCTTCGATGCACGCATGTAGTCTTTGCGGACAATCATGTGCACCTTGCGACAGATCGATGCCAGATAGGTGGCCTCCTCACAAGCGGTGTCGCCAGCGCCCACTACGGCCACATCTTTCTTGCGGTAGAAGAAGCCGTCGCAGGTAGCACAAGCGCTCACGCCCATACCGCGGAATTTAGCCTCGCTGGGCAGACCGAGATATTTGGCCGTTGCACCGGTCGAGATGATGATAGCCTCGGCCTCAATCTCGTCGGTGTCGTTGGCTACGACTTTGAAGGGCCTCTGGCTCAGGTCTACCGAGGTGATAACACCTGCGCGGATGTCGGCGCCGAAACGGAGCGCCTGACGACGGATATCCTCCATCATCTGTGGGCCGTTTACGCCTTCGGGATAGCCGGGGAAGTTTTCTACCTCAGTGGTGGTTGTGAGCTGACCTCCGGGCTCGAAACCTTCGTAGAGTACGGGTGCGAGGTTAGCTCTCGATGCGTAGATAGCTGCGGTATAGCCTGCGGGGCCGCTACCGATAATCAAACATTTAATTTTTTCCATAGCTTTTGTGTTCTTGTATTTTGATTTGCAATTTTGTCTTTCAAAGTTCCACTTTGACCTCCTCTGCCAAAGCATCCACAAAGGTAACGATTATTTCTTGAAATAACCGCACACTGCCTCGCCTTTTGTGGGGCCGAGCAGCGAAATAATTTCCTCGCGGGTGGCTCGCTGAACGCCCTTCACACTGCCGAACTTGCGCAGCAGTGCCTCACTACTCTTGGGCCCTATGCCCCGTATTGCGGCCAGCGAGGTGGTCGTAAAGTCGGCCGAACGCTTGTTGCGGTGGAAGGTTATGCCAAAACGGTGAGCCTCGTCGCGGATGTGTCGCACCACTTTTAGCGGCTCGCCCGTGCGGTCGAGATAGTAGGGCTTGGAATCCCCGGGGAAGTATATCTCTTCGAGCCTTTCGGCAAGTCCCACAATGGGTATACGCTCAGTGAGGCCCAACTCCCTAAGCACCTCACACGCAGAGGACAACTGCCCCTTGCCGCCATCGACAATTATCAGGTCGGGCAAATCGCCACCCTCGGCCAACACCCTCGAATAACGACGGTGCAGAATCTCCCTCATGGTGGCAAAATCGTCGGGGCCCACGACACTCTTGACGTTGAAGTGTCTGTACTCCTTTTTGGAGGGCTTGCCGTCGCGGAAGACCACACAGGCAGCCACAGGGTGAGTACCCTGCAAGTTGGAGTTGTCGAAACACTCTATGTGGTAGGGAGGATTGTCGAGATGGAGCTCTCGTTGGAGTGCTGCCATAAGCCTCTCGGTGTGTCGCTCGGGATTTTTTATTTCGAGGTTTTTGAGCCTCTCAGCGCGAAACATTTTGGCCCCTTTTTCGGCAAACTCCAAGAGCCTCAACTTGTCGCCCCTCTGGGGTACCACAAACTCCACATTTTCGCCCCACTCGCCCTCGGGAATCCAGGGCACGAGCACCTGACGATTAAGCCGCCCGCCCGCCACAATGGGCAACATCTGACGGATGGCCTGGGCAAGGATTGTAGCCCGGTCGCTCTCGGCACCGATGGATAGCTGCATAGTGCGCCCTGCCACCACCGTACCGCCCGCCACACGCACAAAGTTGCAGTAGGCATCTATCTCATCCACAATTATATGGAACACATCGAGATTGCCGAGCAGCGGGTTTACAATCACACTCTTGGCCTCGTATTTATCGAGCGCATCGAGGCGTGCTTTGTACCTGCCGGCTTGCTCAAAACGGAGCTCCTCGGCAGCCTTGTTCATCTGCTCGTTGAGCCACTCGCGGGTGGGCCTCAGATCGCCTTTCAGGTGTCGCTTCACGAGCGCAATTGTTTGGTCATATTCCTCGGCCGACTGCCGCCCCTCGCAGGGGCCTGCGCAGTTGCCTATGTGGTACTCCAAACATACGCGATAACGCCCCTTGCGCACCGACTCATCGTCGAGTGCCAGACGACAAGTGCGTAGCTGGAAAATCTCTTTCAGACTCTCCAACATAGCCTTTTGCGACATCACCGAGGAGTAGGGCCCGTAGTAGACCGACCCGTCGCGCACCACTCGTCGTGTCGATTCCACTCGTGGGAAGGGCTCGTTTCGCACCACAATCCAGGGGTAGGTTTTGTCGTCTTTGAGCAGGATGTTGTAACGAGGGCGGAGGGTTTTTATGAGCGAGTTTTCGAGCAGCAGTGCGTCGTTTTCGGTGGGGGTGTCGATGTGTTTCAGGTCGGCAATTTTGGCCACCATCACTCGCACTTTTGCCGAGTGCTTTTTGGAGTCTACGAAGTAGCTGCTCACCCTACGGCGCAGATTTACGGCCTTGCCGACATAGATCACCTTGCCCGCCGAGTCGAAGAATTGGTAGACTCCGGGGGTGGTTGGCAGCAGTGCCACAGCCTCTTTAATATGTGATTTTTCCTGCTTCGACATACAATTGTGCCACAAAATAACCATTTTTTGGCGTAAATTCAAAAAAAAGTCTTACTTTTGTATAATAGGGAGAAACTTTACAGCAAAGACTTAGACTTAAAATATGAAGAAACTTCTCAACCCCGAAGATTTAATGTTCGGCCATAAGGGCCTGTTGTGGAAATGCTTAGGCAAGGTGGCACTGTGGCTCTTTGGAGCACGCAAGGCCAACGAAGCCTACGAAATGGTAATGACCAAGACCGACAAGAGCGTCGAGGCCATCAACCGAACGGCTATTCAGGTCACACCTCAGTATGACCCCAAATGCTTGGCCAACATCCCCGCCGAAGGAGCCACCATTGTTATCTGCAACCACCCCATGGGTATTGTAGACGGCATGTTGCTTATCGAGATTATCACCAAGGTTCGCCAGGATGTGAAATTCTTGGGCAACTTTCTGCTCAAACGTGTAGAGCCCATCACGCCCTACCTCATTCCCGTAAACCCCTTCGAGGAGCGCAAGGGCGGCAACATCTTCGGCCTGAAAGAGGGCCTGCGCCACCTGAGCGATGGCGGGTGCTTGGTATTGTTCCCTGCCGGCGAGGTCAGCACTTGGCAGAAGGGCTGGCACCACATTGCCGACAAGAAGTGGGACACTGCGGCCATTAAACTTATGCGCAAGAGCAAGGCTACCATCGTTCCCGCGTGGATAGACGGCAAAAACAGCCTCACCTTCCGCTTGTTGGGCAAGATTCACCCCCGCTTGCGTACCGCGATGCTCGTTCACGAGCTCTTCAACAAGAAGGGCCGCACCTACCCCATCACCATTGGCGCACCTATGGCCCCCGGCAAGATGCGCGAGCTGACCGACCTCGACGACTTTGCCCACTACACCCGTGCTATGGTGGACTACCTGCGCGACTGCCGCGAGAAACCCATCCGCTCTATCGAGGAGATTGAGGCCTCGCAGGGCTCGACCGACGACATCATTGCCCCCATCGACACCGCACTGATGAAGGCCGAGATTGAGGCGCTCGGAGCCGAGGGCAAACTCTTCGACTATGGCGATACCTACTCTATCTACCTGGCCAAATATGAGCAGATTCCCAACATTATGCGCGAGATTGGCCGACTGAGGGAGATTACCTTCCGTGCCATTGGCGAGGGCTCGATGAAAGATTGCGACGTAGACGAGTACGACACCTACTACCGCCAGCTGTTCATTTGGGACAACGAGGCCGACGTGATTGTGGGTGGCTATCGTATGGGCTTTGGTGGCGAGATTATGCAGAGCCACGGCATCGACGGCTTCTACACCCACTCGCTCTTTGCTTACGACAAAGAGATGGGCTCGATGCTCGGCCAGACCATCGAACTTGGCCGCTCGTTTGTGTGCAAGGCCTACCAGCGCAAACCCGCCTCGTTGCTTATGCTCTGGCGCGGTATTTTGTACGCACTGTTGCAGAACACCGAGTACAACTACCTTATAGGCCCCGTGACCATCAGTGGCGAGTTCCAGCGTAGCTCCAAAACTCTGATTATGCACCACTTGTTGCAGCAGCACTTCGACTTCGAGCTGGCTCAACACGTTCACCCCCGCACGGGTGCCGAGGGTATCGACTTCCCCCTGGACGAGAGGCTTATCAAGAATATCGACTCGATTGAGCTGATCGACAAGATTGTGCGCGATATCGAGATGGGCGAGAGGGCTATTCCTATTTTGTTCAAGAAGTACTTGCAACTTGGCAGCCACGTTTTGGGCTTCAATGTCGACCACGACTTCTGCGACGCATTGGATGCGCTTATGCTGCTCGACCTGAGCCGTATTCCCGATAGTAAGGTACAAATGCTGGCCCGCGAGGTTGACGACGAGATTGTATCTCGCCGCTTCCCCCAATACCAGAAATCCAACTAACGGTAGGGCCCAATAGAAAGAGGGAGGAGTGAATCCAATCACTCCTCCCTCTTTTTTGGGGAGAATTGAAAATTGAAAATTATTAGGCAGCAAACTCCATAAACTCCCTAAACACCTTAAAGCCCTTAAAGTCTTTAAGGACCTTAATGATTTTATAGGAGATATAGGAGTTATAGGAGTTATAGGATTCCTATTACTCTTATTACTCTTATTACTCTTATTACTCCTAGTTCTCCTATAAATCTTAGTCGGTAGACGGTAGACGGTCGACGGTCGACCGTCAATTTTCCTTGGGCCTGACGTAGTTGCGGACTTTGAACGAGGTGCCGAGGATGCGCTTTTTGACCGTTTGGTTGCACTCGGCCTCCACAATGCCCGTGAGCACGTCGGGAGCGTCGTGCCAACGATTCGAGCGGAAGCGACGATTGTAGCTACACAGATGAGCCGCAAGTTCGGGCCACCTCTCGCGCCAATCTATGGGCCAGCGAATGGTGCGCAGCACGGTCGAGGCGTTGGAGAGAATGCGCGACTCCTTGTTGGCGCTCTGGTGAAACCACCCCACCGACACCTCGGGAGCCAGGCGCTGAATGTTGCGTGCAAAACCTCGACCACCGTTGTTACTCTCGATGAGCGCCTCGCGCGTGCCACAACGACAGAGCATCTGGGCCACCTGGGGCTCGGTCTGCTCCATCGACTCGCGCGAGTAGACCACATCTTCGACGTATACCAACCCGTCGCGCCCCACCGAGTAGCAGACAGAACAGAGGTGGTCGTCGCCCGTGTCGGCGGTGTCGGTGTAGTTGGCCCGACGCACAATGTCGGTGGGCAAAGTGTTGTAGCTCTGGAAGTTGTCGCCATATAGCAACCCCGCAGCGTCGGAGGGCCGCCCCTGATACATAGCCTCAAATTGCAGAGCATCGAGCCTGCGCTTTTCGGTGAGCAGTTGCACAGAGTGCTGCTCGGGCCAGAGAGCCTCGCCCACACTGCGTGGATCTATCTCGGTGGGCGGAGTGGTCTTTATGGCTTCGAGGTTTAGCATCAGCCAGTCGCTGCGGCTAAGCGTGTCGAGTTGCTCCCACGAGTGGAGTTCCACCACCCTTTCGCGCCCCACAAGTCGGCCTATGACATCCTCTTTGTGCCAACGGGTAAAGACAATCAACTCCTGCGAGTCGTTGTGCTCGCGGGTGCGCACCACCGAGCAGTACCAATCCCAACAATTCTCACGAATGGTGGGCGAGTTGGCCTCCATAGCATCTTTGTAGAGGTCGTCGAGGATGAAGACATCTACGGGATTGCCCGTGAGTGCCCCTTCACGCCCTACGGCCACAAGGTCGCCCGAGTGGTCTACCACCTCGGTCAGCTCGGCTGTGCGCTGATAGGTGCCACTGCGCCCGGGGGCTTTGATGCGGGTGTCGGGAAATAGCTCGGCATACTCTTTGGAGTCGATGATTCGCTGCACACGCTTGTTGAACTTGTGGGCGAGCGAGGCGCTGTAAGAGGCAATGGCGATGTGGAGGTCGGGCCTTCGGCCGAGCAGCCAGGCGGGCAGAATGACCGACGAGCCGAGCGACTTGCCGTGCTGTGGTGGAATGGTTATTATAAGCCTTCGCACCCGGCCCTCGGCAAAGGCCTCCAACAGAGCGTAGTAGCGCTGATGGAATGGCGTTGCCTTGAACGAGGGCATAAGTTTTTGTGTAAATTCGAGCAGTGTCATCTTTCTATCGGCCGAGGAGTAAGGGTTTAACATCGGAGAAGGAGAAGTCGTTGAGCACCTCTTCGCCGTCGTGGTCGAATGTGTGAAACTCCCACCATACGGGCACCACGTCTACGATTGGGCCCATCAGAGATGTAGGGCCGCAGTCGGCTTGTGGCTTTTGTCGATAGATGATGAGTGTTGTGAGCAGCTCGGAGTCGAAGCCGTCGTGCTCGGTGCGAATGGTGCCCGAAAAGAAGTTGCGAGCCTCTATTTCGGCCGCCAGATTTGCTGCCACATAGGCGTAGTCGTTAGGGTTAATCTCTCTCATAATCAAAAATTGGGTTGTAAAAATTTGAATTCAAAATAAATTTCTTAACTTTGTAGCGCAAAGATATATTCATTTTTTGAACTTTACTTCTTCCAAATTGTGTACAAAAAATAGAAACCGACGTATATGGCTGACCACAAAGGACAAAGGATTAAACAGGCCCGCAAGGAGTTGGGGCTTACTCAGGATGAGTTTGCCAAGGCTCTGGGCGTAGGCAAGAGTGCCCTGTCGATGATCGAGACGGGCAAGACGGCTCTTTCGGAGCGAAATAAGAACATTTTGGTTCAGGATTTGAACATCAACCCCGACTGGATCGACTACGGCCGAGGCGAGATGTTCAACGGCCCCAAGGAGGAGTGCCTGAAATTTACCCGCCGCACCGATAACGCCATTCCCCACCAGAGCGTACCTCTGTATGATATGGAGGGTACGGCAGGCTTGGTGCCCTTGTTTGTAGACCCCACGCAGATAAAGCCGGTGGACTATATCCACATTCCCAACCTGCCCAAGTGCGACGGCGCGATTTATATTGTGGGCGACAGTATGTACCCTCTGTTGAAGAGTGGCGACATTGTGCTCTATAAGCAGATGAACGATTGGAACAACATTTTTTGGGGCGACATGTACCTGCTGTCGATCGACATAGATGGCGAGGAGTATATCACCGTCAAGTATATCCAGAAGTCGGAGCGCCCCGGATGCATCAAACTTGTGAGCCAGAATCCCCACCACGCCGACAAGGATATTGAGGTGGAGCGCATCCGTGCTTTGGCCTTCGTGAAGGCGAGTATCCGCATGAATTCGATAAAGTAATGAGAGTAAGATTTACCATACTTGTATTATTGGCTCTGCTGGTGTCGCAGAGTGCTTTTTCGGCCACCCCCGCCATTGGGGTATGGGCCGACAGCACCCACGCCAAACTTGTACCCCTGCCCAAGATTAGCGCTCAACCCCACCCTTTCTGGGGCCGACGAAGCGTGCAGGTGGGTGCAGGACTTGTGGGTGCGGGTGTGGTGCTCACCTCGGCCGACTTGCAGACGCGCCAACTGCGTCAGGACTACCTGCCCACGTTCCGCTACAAATACGACGACTATCTGCAATTTGCCCCTGCGGTTGCGACCGTTGCCTTGAAGGCGCTGGGTGTCGAGAGCCGCAGCTCGTGGGAACGAATGGTGGTGAGCGACGCTCTGGCCGTGGGCTCTATGCTCTCGGTGGTCTATGCCGTCAAACACGGCTTGGGCCGCCTGAGGCCCGACGGCTCTACCCACAACTCATTCCCCAGCGGCCATACGGCTATGGCCTTTACGAGTGCCACAATTCTGCACAAGGAGTACGGCCACCTGAGCCCTTGGGTGAGTATTGCGGGCTACTCGGCAGCTACGATTACGGGCATAAGCCGCTCGCTCAACAACCGCCATTGGCTTAGCGATATTGTGGTAGGTGCAGGCGTGGGTATCTTGTCCACCGAGCTGGGTTACCTTCTGGCCGACAAGATTTTTAAGGATAGAGGACTCATTCGCCCCACCGACGACGAGTGGCACCCCGTGAGGGTTGGTCGCAATCCTTCGTTTGTGGGCGTGGGCGTTGGGCACAACGCACTCATTTGGGACCGCAGCCGCTTCGACCGCCTGGCTCCCTCGGGTGTGGGCTTTAATGTCGAGGGTGCTTGGTTTTGGGGCGAACACTTGGGCGCAGGTGGCGAGTTTACGGTGGGACGCTATGCCGACCTGCTCGAAAAGGGAGCCATCGAGGGTGGCACCGTCGAGGAGGCCAAACCCCTCAATAGCCTCTCGCTCAAAGCGGGCCTCTACTACAACCACCCCCTCTCGGAACGCTGGGCGCTGGGAGCCAAGACACTTGTGGGCGTGGCTCGCAACCACTACCTCAAAAATAGCGTGGTGGATGCCACGGGTGCAGTGTTGGCTACCATCGAGCACGACACTACGGAACACTTTACGGCTTCGGCGGGCGCTTGGGTGCGCTTCATTGCAGCCGACAACCTGGGCGTAAGGCTCTTTGCCGAGTACAATTGGCTCCGCAACGACTACACCATAACCCCCACCGTGGGTGCTGCAACCCACCACAGCCACTACCGCCACCCACTGAGCCTGGGCATTGCCGTAGACGCAATGCTGTGGTAGCGAAAACAGCCCCGTAACACACTGAGGCTCAACGTGTGCCAAAAGTGTAGAAACCGTTTCGGCCACCCTTGCCATATCTTTGGGCCAAAAAAGAGTTATGGTAAGCGAACAAGATTTGGAAAAGATGGCCACCGAGTTGGGCATCGAGAAGGCGGCCTTGAAGGCTGTTGTGGAGGTAGAGTGTAGCAATAAGGGAGGTTTTCTGCGCGACGGCCGAGCGAGAATACTCTTCGAGGGGCACATATTTTGGAAACGGCTGGCAGAGCGAGGTCTCAACCCCGAGGAGTTTTCGGCCACCCACCCCGACATTGTCTACCCCCGCTGGGTGAGATGCCACTATAAGGGTGGTGCGGGCGAGTGGGAACGCTTTGCGAGGGCCGAGAAGATTCACCCTGCGGCGGCTATTGAGTCGGCCAGCTGGGGATTGTTTCAGATTATGGGGTTTCATTGGGCCACCTGCGGCTGCCGCTCGGCCGAGGAGTTCCGAGGGCTTATGGAGCGGAGCGAGGCCGACCAGATGCGCCTTTCGCTGCGCTTTATGCAAAAAACGGGGCTTGCGAAGTGGCTAAAAACAAAAGATTGGGCTAACTTTGCACTGCGCTATAACGGCCGAGGCTACCGAGCCAACCGCTACGACACCCGACTTGCCGAGGCATACGAGAGGTTTAGAATTGAAAGTTGAAAGTTGAAAGTTGAGAGTTTCCTAAATTCACTAAACTCCCTAAATTCACTAAACTCCCTCCCCACTCCACCCTAAATTAGTGGAGGAGAATATAGAAGGGGATAACAAAATTAAAACGCTCGTGCCGAAGGCACACCACAATTTTCCATTTTCAATTTAATTTTCGTCGTTAGACGTTAGACATTAGACAAAAAAATGAAATACATAGAGTTACTTGCACCCGCCAAAGACCTTGCCACCGCCCGAGCCGCCATCGACTCCGGAGCTGATGCGGTCTATATGGGTGGTCCCCGCTTGGGAGCCCGAGCTGCGGCCACCAACTCGCTCGACGACATACGCGAGGCGGCCCGCTATGCACACCTCTACGGTGCAAGGCTCTATATGACTATGAACACCATAGTCTACGACCACGAGATTGACGAGGCCCGCAAGATTGCCCAAGAGGCCATAGATGCGGGCGTCGATGCACTCATTGTTCAAGACCCCGCCTACCTGCGTATGGGGCTTGTGGGGGCCGAACTCCACGCCTCGACGCAGATGTATAACGCCACCCCCGAGGGTGTGGCCTTTTGGGGCAACACGGGCATCAGCCGCATAGTGCTCGAAAGAGGACTCACAAGGGAGCAGATGGCCGAGATCTGTGCCGCCACCGATGCCGAGATAGAGGTTTTCATCCACGGAGCAATCTGCGTGGGCGGAAGCGGAAGGTGCTATATGAGCCGTTCGCTGAGCCACCGTAGCGGCAACCGAGGAGAGTGTAGCCAGCCTTGCCGCCAGAGCTACGACCTTGTGGATGGTGGTGGCAAGGTGGTGCGCAAAGGGTTGCACCTGCTCTCGGTCAAGGATATGGATATGACAAGCCACATTGGCCAGCTGATAGATATGGGCGTAACGTCGATGAAGATTGAGGGAAGGCTCAAAGACGAGGCCTATGTGCGCAACATCACGGCCCACTACCGCCGAGTTATCGACCGCGCCATAGCCGAGCGCCAGGGTTATGCCCGCTCCTCGGCCGGCCACTCACAGGTTGACTTCACCCCCTCGCCCGCCAAGACCTTCACCCGCAGTGGTGGCGACTATGTTTTTGGTGGCAAGAGGGCGGGGTTGGCTTCGTTCGACACCCCCAAGGCTACGGGCGAAATGGTGGGCAAGGTACAGAAAGTTGGACAGAGATGGTTTATGCTCGACAGGGATGCCAAGTTTGCCCCCGGCGACGGCATCTGCTTTGTGACGGGCGGAGTGCTCTGTGGCACCAACGTCAATGCCGTAGATGGAGCGCGCATTATGCCCAACAAGATGGACTCCATAACGGTAGGCACGACTATCTATAAGAACTTCGACAAACTCTTTGCCGATGCCATAAAATCGTCGCGCACACGACGCACACTCGATGCAAGCCTCAGGCTCGAAGCCTCGCTCGCAGGCCTTCGACTCACCGCCACCGATAGGGATGGCAATAGCGCAACTGCTACGGCCGAGGGACCCTTCGACGCTGCCAACAACCCCGAGGGGGCTACCCGAGCTATGCAGACCAACTTGGCCAAGAGTGGTGGTAGCGTCTTTGTGGTGCAGAGTGTGGATGTTGTGGGCAGCGAGATTCCCTTTGTGGCTATGGGCACCATTAACGCCTTGCGCCGCGAGGTGCTCGACCGCTTGGCCGAGATTCGTATGGGGCTACAACCGACCAAAAAGATTACCACCGAGCAGAGCGACACCCGCTACCCCCTGCGCACCATTGGTGGCGACCACAATGTGGTAAACCGCTTGGCCCGAGAGTTCTACGCTTCGCACGGTGTGGAGCGCATAGATGAGGGATATGACCTTGCCTCGTCGCTCGACGGGGTGGAGGTTATGCGTACCCCCTATTGCATCCGCCGCGAGATGGGCCAATGCTTGAAGAAGGGCAGCAAACTGCGTGAGCCACTCACCCTGCGCCACGGCGACGACGAGTGGCGCCTGAGGTTCGACTGCAAGAACTGCACAATGCACGTTATTAGAGTTGAAAAATAGTCGGTCGACGGTTGACGGTCGACGGTCGACATTAAGTAAAGATATATGAAGAATCCCGAATTACTGACTCCTGCGTGGGAGGATTACGAACTTATTGACTGCGGTGGCTTCGAGAAACTCGAACGCTTTGGCCGCTGGATTACTCGTCGCCCCGAGCCTCAGGCCATCTGGCAGAAGAGCCTCAGCGAGGGCGAGTGGCAGAGGTTGGCTACGGCCTCGTTTATGCGCGAGGGCGGTAGCGACGAGCGTGGCCGCTGGAACCTGAAACCCCAACAGCCCGACCAATGGCGCGTGAGCCAGAAGATTGGCGAGCGTAGGGTTACGTTCCGCCTGGGCCTTACGTCGTTCAAACACGTCGGCCTGTTCCCCGAGCAGAGCGAGAATTGGCAGTTTATCTACCGCAGCGTGAGGGAGGCCATCGAGGGTGGCAACCCCCGCCCTAAGGTGCTCAACTTGTTTGCCTATACGGGCGGTGCTACCTTGGCAGCTGCGGCTGCGGGGGCCGAGGTTACCCACGTCGATAGCGTAAAGCAGTGCATCAGCTGGGCGAGGGAGAATATGGAGGCGAGTGGTTTGGAGGGCATTCGCTGGGTTGTCGAGGATGCGATGAAGTTTGTGCGCCGCGAAGTGAAGCGTGGCCACCGCTACGACGGCATCATTCTCGATCCTCCGGCTTATGGTCGTGGCCCCGAGGGCGAAAAGTGGGTGCTCGAACAACACATCAGCGAGATGCTGTCGCTCTGCGCCGAACTGCTTGCCGAGGGTGGCTTCTTGGTGCTCAACCTGTACTCTATGGGCTTGTCGGCCATGCTGGCCAAGAGTGCCGTAAATCAACTGCTGCCCAACCCCGGGTTTGAACAGTTTGGCGAGTTGTACTTTACCGACAGGGCGGGCAAAAATCTGCCCCTGGGAGTTTACTACCGATGCAAGAAGTAGTGGTGATGAAGAGAGTTACGGAGTCGCTCAGGGAGTATACCGAGCGCGAGATTTTGCCCCGATATGAGGGCTACGATGCGGCCCACCGACGCGACCACGTCGAGGGGGTTGTGGCTCGTAGTTTGGAGTTTGCCGAGAGGTTTGATGTCGATGTCGATATGGTCTATGCGGCGGCTGCGTGGCACGACTTGGGGCTGTGCTATGGCAGGGAGACGCACCACCTAACTTCGGCCCAGATGGTCAGGGAGTCGGCCGAACTGAGGGCGTGGTTTAACGAGGAGCAGATAGAGATTATTGCCGAGGCGGTGGAAGACCATAGGGCTTCGGCCGAGAGGGCTCCGAGGAGCACCTATGGCGTTATTGTTGCCGAGGCCGATAGACAGATAGTGCCCGAAGTGGTTATGCGTAGGACTGTTCAGTATGGCCTCTCGCACCACCCCGAGCTGAGCAAGGAGGCTCAGTGGGCGAGGTTTGTGGGCCACCTGAGGGAGAAGTACGACCACGGGGGCTACTTGAAGTTGTATATCGAGGAATCGGAGAACGGCCGCCAGCTGGGCCTACTGAGGGATATTATTGCAAGGCCCGAGGAGCTGCGAGAACGCTTCGAGCGCCTCTGGACCGAACTCACGGAATAGAAGTGAAAAATTAAAGTTAAGGGCTTTAAGGTCATTAGGGACTTTAAGGCCCTTAATTATTTGAATAGGAGATATAAGAGAAATAGGAGTTATAGGATTCTTATTACTCCTATTACTCCTATTACTCCTATTACTCCTATTACTCCTATTACTCCTATTACTCCTATTACTCCTATTACTCCTATTACTCCTATTACTCCTATTACTCCTATTACT
>JAZLDU010000022.1:0-46998 GCA_045614885.1 Tidjanibacter sp.
CTCGGTGTAGTCGAGGTAGTAGAGGATTGCACCCGCAGCGGTAATGGCCTCGCCAAGTCGCTCTATGCCAAAGCCTTTGAGCGAGCGAACGCCAAACTGCTTGCAGAGTTTTTCGCGGTTTATCTGCTCGTTGAACACCCAGCCGTCGATGCGATAGGTGTAGTGCTGACCGCTGATGGCACGCCCAAAGCGATCCTCGTAGCCACGCTGATAGATAATCTCCTTGGGTGCAAACGAGGCTATGAGTTTGTCGGTATAGGCGTCGCTGCCCTCGGCGACGTAGAATTCGCCCGTCGAGAGGTCGAGGAAGGCAATGCCGTTGGTTTTTTCGCCAAAGTGTATGGCGGCAAGAAAGATGTTTTCGCGGGCCGAGAGCACATTTTCGTTCATCACCACACCTGGGGTGACAAGTTCCACCACGCCACGTTTCACGAGTCCTTTGACGCTCTTGGGGTCTTCGAGCTGCTCGCACACGGCCACCCTTCTGCCTGCGCGAACGAGCTTGGGCAGATAGGTGTTTACGGCGTGGTAGGGGAAGCCCGCCATTTCGATATAGTTGCCGGGGCCATTGCCTTTGCGTGTGAGAGCAATGCCCAGAATCTGTGCTGCCTCCACCGCATCTGTGCCGTAGGTTTCGTAGAAGTCGCCCACACGGAAGAGTAGTATGGCGTCGGGATGGGTAGCCTTTATGCCATAGTATTGCCCCATCAGCGGGGTCTCTTTTGTCTTTTCTTGCTTGGTTTGTGCCACTTTGTTAGGGTCTTAGTTTGCGGGCGGTGCAAATAGGCGCACCTCCAACGGGCAAAGGTAGCGTTTTTCTTTGGATTTTCAATCCCGCGCGCGCCTTTTTAGAAAGAAGAAAAAAGTGGTGCGAAAATTTGGTAGGCCGAGAAAATGTGCTTACTTTTGTGGGCAAATAGAGAGGGAGAGTATGACAGTGATGAAGGATAGCTATTTGCAGGTGTGCGTGGATGCATTGCAAGCGAGGGTTAAATCTCCCGAGAGCAAGTGCTGTTTCATTACTATTTCGATACACAAGAGGTAACTGCCTATGGCTAGTTGCCTCTTTTTTTATGTGCTAACACCAAACCAAACGATATGAATAGTGGCAAAGAGAGCATAGTAATTTGTGGCGCAAAGGTCTGGACCAAAGAGGGTTTCAGGGTGTGCGACGTGGAGATTTCGGGGGGCAAGACCACCCGCATTGAGGAGCATATCATCCCCGCCGAGGGCGCAAAGATTGTGGAGGCCGAGGGGTTGCACCTGCTGCCCGGACTTGTGGATATGCACGTTCACCTGCGAGAGCCCGGCTATGGCTACAAGGAGACTATTGCCAGCGGTACGGCTGCTGCTGCAAGGGGTGGCTTTACCACCGTGTGCCCTATGCCCAACCTGAATCCCGCACCCGACAGCCCCGAACACTTGGCCGAGCAGTTGGCCATTATCGAGAGGGATGCAGTGATTGAGGTGCTGCCCTATGCCACCATCACTACGGCTCGCAAGGGCGATGAGTGTGTCGATTTCGAGGCTCTGGCCGATAAGGTTGCGGGCTTTTCGGACGACGGCACGGGAGTTCAGTCGGAGGAGGTTATGGCCCAGGCTATGAAGGGTGTTGCTCCTACGGGTAAACTACTGGCAGCCCACTGCGAGGTCGAGAGCCTTCTCAGGGGTGGCTACATCCACGATGGCGAGTGGTGCAAGGCCCACGGCCACCGAGGTATCTGCTCCGAGAGCGAGTGGGGCGAGGTGGAACGCGATGTGGAGTTGGCCGAACAGACGAGTTGTAGGCTGCACATCTGCCACACCTCTACGGCCGAGAGTATCGAGATTGTGCGCCAGGCTAAGGCGAGGGGTGTGAGGGTAACGTGCGAAACTGCACCTCACTACCTTGCTCTGTGTGACGAGGATATGCGCGAGGAGGGAAGGTTTAAGATGAATCCCCCGCTGCGCTCACGCAAAGATATGGAGGCCCTGCGTAGGGGTGTTGCCGACGGCACTATTGACGTGATTGCCACCGACCACGCTCCCCATTCGGCCGAAGAGAAGAGTAGGGGCTTGGAGAAGAGCGCAATGGGCGTTGTGGGTATCGAAACCTCGCTCGCAGCCATCTATACGTTTATGGTCGAGAGCGGTATTATTTCGCTCGAAAGGCTGGTCGATATTATGGCCGTAAATCCCCGCAAGTTGCTCGGCATCGAGGGGGGCTTAGAGATTGGTCAGAGGGCTGATGCGGTGTTGGTCAACCTCGGCAAGGAGTTTTATGTCGATACGGCCGACTTTGTGTCGATGGGCCACAGCACACCCTTCGAGGGTATGAACCTGCGAGGCGTGGTGGAGATGACCATTGCAGGCGGCAAGATTGTTTACGAAAAATAAGAAACAAACAACAGATAATTGTCAGATGAAGAACTACACGAAGAAACTAGTATTGGAAGATGGCCACGAGTTCTACGGCTACGGCTTTGGTGCCGAGGTAGAGAAGGTGTGCGAGATTGTCTTCAACACATTGGTAGTGGGTTATCAGGAGATTCTCTCCGACCCCTCCTACACCAACCAGATGGTGGTGATGACCTATCCTCTGATTGGCAACTACGGTATTACCGACGAGGACTACGAGACCAAATTCCCCTCGATTGGCGCTATGGTGGTGAGGGAGAACAACGACCTGCCCAGCAACTTCCGCTATACCAAGACCTTTGGCGAGGTGCTCGAAGAAAACGGCATACCGGCCATTAGCGGTGTAGATACCCGTATGATTACCCGTATTCTTCGTAAGTGTGGCTCGATGAAGGCCATCATCACCTCGGTCGATACTCCCAAGGAGGAGGCTCTGAGGAAGATTGCCGAGAGCCCAATGTCCACCGACCTCGTGGGCAAGGTGAGCTGCCGTAAGAGGTGGTTTTCGCGTACCCCCAACCATAAGTACGACATTGTGGCCATCGACTGTGGCCTGAAATATAACCTTATTCGCAGCCTGAACGCTTGCGGTTGCAACGTGACGGTTGTGCCCTATACCACCTCGGCCGAGGAGATTCTCTCGTTCAATCCCCACGGAGTGTTGGTGACCAACGGCCCTGGTGCTCCTACCGACGTGCCTGAGGTTGTGGCTACGGTGGAGGCTCTAAAAGGTCGTGTGCCAATGTTTGGTATCGGCTTGGGCCACCAGATTATCGCCCTTGCCTATGGCGCAACTTGCAGCCGTATGACACCCGGCCATAGGGGCGGACACCCCGTGAAGGTATTGGAGAGTGGCAAGATTCTGATGACCGCCCAGAACCACGGCTTTGTGGTCGATGGCGAGTCGTTGGCCAAAACCGAGCTTACCCTTACCCACGTGAGCCTGCTTGACGGCAGTGTGGAGGGCTTCGAGCACAAAGAGCACAAGGTTATGTCGGTGGAGTTCCACCCCGAGAGTGCCCCAGGTCCTCAGGATGCGGGCTACCTGTTCGGCAAGTTTATAGAGATGATTAAGTAACGCAAACAAGCACTAAACAGCAGATAGAATTATGCCAAAACGTACAGATATCAAAAAGGTTATGGTAATCGGCTCGGGCCCCATTGTGGTAGGTCAGGCAGCCGAGTTTGACTATGCGGGCACTCAGGCCTGTATTGCCCTAAAAGAAGAGGGCTTCGAGGTGGTGCTTGTAAACTCCAACCCCGCAACCATTATGACCGACACCAACATTGCCGACAAGGTCTATAT
The DNA here is from genome assembly GCA_045614885.1 of Tidjanibacter sp. Taxonomy (GTDB): domain Bacteria; phylum Bacteroidota; class Bacteroidia; order Bacteroidales; family Rikenellaceae; genus Tidjanibacter. The sequence continues at coordinate 3,704 of JAZLDU010000022.1, forward strand.
GGAGCCTCTTACACTCGAATATGTGGCCAAGATTGTGCGCTACGAGAGGCCCGATGCCATTGTTCCCGGCTTGGGTGGCCAGACAGGTCTTAACTTGGCTGTTCAGTTGGCCAAGAAGGGTGTATTGGAGGAGTGTGGCGTAGAGATTCTGGGTACCTCGTTCGAGAGTATCGAGATGGCCGAGGATAGGGAGTTGTTCAAGCAGCTCTGCGAGAGAATTGGCGAGCCTGTGTTGCCCAGCGATGTGGCAAACACCATTGACGAGGCTGCCAAGATTGCCGAGGGCATTGGCTATCCCGTAATTCTCCGCCCTGCCTTTACGCTGGGTGGAACGGGTGGCGGTTTTGCCGACGACGAGCAGCAGCTCAGAGAGATGATGCGCACCGCATTGGATCTCTCGCCCGTACACCAGGTGCTTATCGAGAAGAGTATCAAGGGATACAAAGAGATTGAGTTTGAGGTGATGAGGGATGCCAACGACACCGCCATTGCCATTTGTAGTATGGAGAATGTGGACCCTGTGGGTGTCCACACGGGCGACTCGATTGTGGTGGCACCTGCTCAGACTCTTACCAACAAGGAGTTTCAGTTGCTGAGGGATAGTGCTCTGAAACTCATCCGCGCGCTCCGAATCGAGGGTGGTTGCAATGTGCAGTTTGCACTCGACCCCCACTCGTTCAAATACTATCTGATTGAGGTAAACCCCAGGGTGTCGCGTTCGTCGGCTCTGGCCAGCAAGGCGAGTGGATTCCCCATTGCGAGGGTGAGCGCCAAGATTGCCGTAGGTCTGCACCTCGACGAGATTAAAATCGGTGCCAACCCTGCATCGTTCGAGCCTTCGATCGACTATGTGGTTACTAAGGTGGCCCGCTTCCCATTCGACAAGTTTGCCGACGCATCGAACGAGCTGGGTACTCAGATGAAGGCTACGGGCGAGGTTATGAGCATTGGCCGTACTATGGAGGAGAGCCTCTTGAAGGCCATTCGCTCGCTCGAAACTGGCGTGTGCCACATTCACCACAAGAAGTTCGACACGATGGAGGTGGAGCAGATGTTGGACTACATTCAGCGTGGTACCGACGACCGCCTCTATGCCATTGCCGAGCTGATGCGTAGGGGAGTGGATGCGGGTATTATCTACAACCGCACCAAGATAGATATGTTCTTCCTCGAAAAGATTAAACACATCGTGGAGTTCGAGCCTGTGGTTAAGGGTGCTCCCAACGATATGGAGGTGCTGGCCGATGCTAAACGTATGGGCTTTGGCGATAAGTTTATCGGCAAGCTGTGGGGTATTTCGGAGGCCGATGTATTCCACATGCGTAAGGCGGGTGGCATTATGCCCGTGTATAAGATGATCGACTCGTGTGCTGGCGAGTTCGAGGCTGATGTGCCTTATTTCTACTCGACCTACGAGCAGGAGAATGAGTCTGTAAAGAGCGACCGCAAGAAGATTGTGGTGCTCGGTTCGGGTCCTATCCGTATTGGTCAGGGTGTTGAGTTCGACTACTCGACCGTTCACGCCATTTGGTCTATCCGCAAGGCGGGCTACGAGGCAATCATCATCAACAACAACCCCGAGACCGTTTCGACCGACTATACCACCAGCGATAAACTCTACTTCGAGCCTCTGACTATGGAGGATGTGATGAACGTCTTGGAGTTGGAGCAGCCCATGGGCGTGATTGTGTCGCTCGGTGGCCAGACAGCTATCAACTTGGCCGAGCCTCTGGCTGCACTTGGTGCTCCCATTATCGGCACAGGTATCGAGGCTATTCGCAATGCCGAGGATAGGGGTTGCTTCGAGGCTATTATGACCAGGCTCGGTATTCCTCAGCCTATGGCCGAGGCCGTTACCGACATCGAGGCTGGTGTGAGGGCTGCCAACCGCATCGGTTATCCCGTGTTGGTGCGCCCCAGCTATGTGTTGGGCGGTAGGGCTATGCAGATTGTGTCGAACGAAGAGTCGCTCAGGCGCTACTTGCAGACCGCCGTGGAGGTGAATGTAGACCAGCCCGTGTTGGTAGACAAATATATTATGGGTAAAGAGTTGGAGGTAGATGCAGTGTGCGACGGCAAAGATGTGTTTGTGCCCGGCATTATGGAGCACGTCGAGCACACCGGTATCCACTCGGGCGATAGTATCAGCGTTTACCCCACGTTCAGCGTAAGTCAGAAGGTTAAGGATACCATCTTGGAGTACACCGTAAAACTTGGTGTGGAGATTGGTATCGTGGGCCTCTACAATATCCAATTTATCGTAGACGACAAGGATGACGTGTATGTGATTGAGGTCAATCCTCGTTCGTCGCGCACAGTGCCCTTCTTGTCGAAATCTACGGGCGTGCAGTTGGCCGACATTGCTACTCAGGTAATGCTGGGCAAGTCGCTCAAAGAGCAGGGCATCAACGAGCTCTATCCTGCCGAGAAGAAACGCTGGTTTGTGAAGACTCCCGCCTTCTCGTTTGCCAAACTGAGGGGTATGGACTCCTACCTGTCGCCTGAGATGAAATCGACCGGCGAGGCTATCGGCTACGACAAGTCGCTCAATAGGGCGCTCTACAAATCGTTGCAGGCTTCGGGTATGACTGTGGCCAACTATGGTACCATCTTCGTAACTCTGGCCGGCAACGACAAGGAGAAGGCTCTGCCCTTGATTCGCCGCTTCTACAACCTCGGTTTCAACATCGAGGCCACTCGCGGTACGGCCGACTATCTGCGCAATAATGGTATTCGTACCCGTATGCGTAAGAAGATTAGCGAGGGTAGCAACGAGATTATCGAGTCGCTGCGCCAGGGCCACGTTAATTATGTAATCAACACAATGTCGCTCAGCAAGCAGAGCACCCACCGCGACGGCTACCAGATTCGTAGGGCTGCTGTGGAGAACAATATCACCATCTTCACCTCGCTCGAAACCGTGGAGGTGCTGCTGAACGTGCTCGAAGAGATTACTATGAACGTATCGACCATCGACGCTGAGGATTAACCTACACACCCAAAAACACAACTCCGAAAGATGTATAAGAAGAATATATATAAGGTGCGCTCGAATGTGGCGCTGTCGGCCAAGACGTGGCTGATGGTGTTGGAGGGCGACACTCAATATCTGACCGCCCCAGGGCAGTTTGTCAATGTGGCCATTGAGGGTAAATTCCTCCGTAGGCCTATCTCGGTGTGCGACTACGACGAGCAGACTATTACACTGCTCTACGACGTAGTGGGCGAGGGTACGAAGTATATGAGTGGCCTTGCCGAAGGTGCAGAGTTGGATCTGCTCACGGGCTTGGGCAATGGTTTCGATACCGAGGTGGAGTGCCAAAGGCCCCTGCTGTTGGGCGGTGGCGTGGGCATTGCGCCTATGCTCAACCTGGCTAAGGTGTTGGCCGGGCAGGGCAAGAGGCCTGTGGTAATTGCGGGTTGCAATACGGCAGCCGACGCAGTTGTGGCCGAGTTGTTTGAGCAGAGTGGAGCAGAGGTCTATGTGGCCACCGTAGATGGCTCGGTGGGCACCAAGGGCTTTGTTACCGACGTGATTAAGGAGCAGAATATCGTGGGCGACTACTTCTACGCTTGTGGCCCGCTGCCTATGCTCAGGGCACTGACAGGTGCAATGGAGATAGACGGCGAGTTGAGCCTCGATGAGCGTATGGCTTGCGGTTTTGGCGTTTGCATGTGTTGCAGCGTCGAGACCAAGAGCGGTGCTAAGCGTATCTGCAAAGAGGGACCCGTATTTAAGAAGGAGGAGCTGATATGGAAGTAAAAAATGTAGATTTGTCGGTTGAGCTGAGCGGTGTAAGGCTCGACAACCCCATAATTCCCGCAAGTGGCTGCTTTGGCTACGGCTACGGAATGACCGAGTTTTATGACATAAACATCCTCGGCTCTATCTCGTTCAAAGGTACCACTCGCGATGCCCGCTATGGTAACCCTCTGCCAAGGGTGGCCGAGTGTTCGTCGGGTATGATTAACTCGGTGGGACTGCAAAACCCCGGTATTGACGCTGTTATTGCCGAGGAACTGCCCAAGATGAGGGCCGCCTTCCACAAACCCATCGTGGCCAACATCAGTGGCTTTTCGATCGACGAGTATGTGGAGTGCTGCCGCAAGATTGACCCCGAGGAGCAGGTGGCAATCATCGAGCTGAATGTTAGCTGCCCCAATGTGCACGGTGGCGGTATGAGCTTCGGTACTTCGGCCGAGTCGGTTGCCGAGGTGGTACGAGAGGTTAAAAAGGTGATTACCAAGCCCCTCTACGTTAAACTTACGCCCAATGTTACCGACATTGTGGCAATTGCCAAGGCTGCCGAAGAGGCTGGTGCCGACGGTATCTGCCTGATTAACACTATGCTGGGTATGAGGATAAATACCCGCACTCGCAAACCTGTGATTGCCAATACTATGGGCGGATTTTCGGGTGCTGCGGTATTCCCCGTAGCGGTGAGGATGGTCTATCAAGTGGCCAAGGCGTGCAACATCCCCGTAATTGGTTGCGGTGGTGTGGAGACCGCCTCGGATGTGATAGAGATGATGATGGCGGGTGCTACCGCCGTGGAGGTGGGTGCTGCCAACCTGCGCAACCCCTACGCCTGCAAAGAGATTATTGAGGCACTGCCCGCCGAAATGGCCAAGTTGGGCATCGAGCGCCTCAGCGATATTATTGGAATTGTAAACAAATAAGCATACAAAACTACTATGAACGTAAACGCCAAAGATGTCATTATTGCCTGCGACTTTGCGTCGGCAGAGCAGACTCTCGCATTCCTGGATAAATTCGAGGGCGAGAGCCGCAAACCTTTCCTCAAAATAGGCATGGAACTCTACTATGCCGCAGGAAACGAGATTGTTAAGGAGATTAAACGCAGGGGACACAAAATCTTCCTCGACCTGAAACTCCACGATATTCCCAACACCGTTCGCAAGGCAATGAAGGTACTCTCGGCTCTGGATGTGGATATGGTGAACGTACACGCCAGCGGCACTATCGAGATGATGAAGGCGGCCAAAGAGGGCCTCACCCGCGAGGATGGCACAAGGCCTCTGCTGATTGCCGTAACCCAGCTCACATCTACAAGCCAGGAGGCAATGCAGAGCCAGCTGCTCATTGGCGCAACTATCAACGACACCATCGCCAAGTATGCACAGAATACCAAAGAGGCAGGCTTGGATGGCGTTGTGTGCTCGCCCTTGGAGGCTTCGTTGGTTAAAGAGGCTTGTGGTCAGGAGTTTATGACCATCACCCCCGGTATCCGCTTTGCCGACTCGTCGACCGACGATCAGGTGCGTATCACCACCCCCGCCAAAGCTCGCGAGATTGGCTCGGACTACATCGTAGTTGGTAGGCCCATTACCGCTGCCGAGGATCCTGTGGCTGCCTACCGTCGTTGCGTAGCAGAGTTTTTGAACGAATAATAACAATAAAAAATAGAGAGATACAATTATGACAACCGAGAAGATTATCGCATCGCAGCTTTTGAGCATCAAGGCTGTGTTCCTGAGCCCCAACGAGCCCTTCACTTGGGCAAGCGGCATCAAAAGCCCTATCTATTGCGACAACCGACTGATTCTGACCGCTCCCGCAGCTCGCAAGGTGGTGGAGAGCACCATTGCTCAGACCGTTAAAGAGAAATTCCCCGAGGGCGAGGTGCTGATGGGTACAAGTACCGCAGGTATCGCCCACGCTGCCATTGCTGCCGACATTCTGGATATGCCTATGGGCTATGTTCGTGGTAGCGCAAAGGATCACGGCAGGGGTAACCGCATCGAGGGCCGTTTGGAGAAGGGTGCCAAGGTGGTTGTTATCGAAGACCTTATTTCGACCGGTGGTAGCTGTATTGAGGTTGTAGAGGCTCTGAGGGAGGCTGGTGCCGAGGTGCTGGGCGTTGTGAGCATCTTTACCTACGGTATGAAGAAGGGTATTGAGCGTCTGGCAGCAGCAGGTGTGGTAAACTACTCGCTCTCGAACTTCGATACCCTCGTAGAGGTGGCCGTAGAGCAGGGCTATATTGCACCCGCCGACGAGGCAAAACTGAAACAGTTTATGGCCAACCCCTCGGACGAGAGTTGGATGAATAAATAGTTCAGCTACAACAATCCAAATTGTTAATAATAAACACAATATAAAACTACTACAAATTATGAGACACTTGATTGACCCTACCGACCTGTCGATGCAGGAGTTGGACGAGATTATCAACCTCGCACTCGATATTATCGACAATCGTGAGAAATATGCCGAGGCCTGCAAGGGCAAAAAGTTGGCAACCCTGTTCTATGAGCCAAGTACCCGCACAAGGCTCAGCTTTACGGCCGCAATGATGGAGTTGGGCGGCAATGTGTTGGGCTTCTCGGACGCCAAGAACTCGTCGGTGAGCAAAGGCGAGACCTGTGCCGACACCTCGAAAGTTATCAGCTGCTTTGCCGATATTATTGCAATGCGCCACTTCGAGGAGGGCGCTGCACTTGTGGCCGCAATGAACGCCACCGTGCCCGTAATCAACGCTGGCGACGGTAGCCACAGCCACCCCACACAGACTCTGACCGACCTGCTGACCATCAAACGCGAAATTGGTAGGTTCGACAATCTGACCATCGGTTTCTGTGGCGACTTGCGCTTTGGCCGCACGGTTCACTCGCTCATCAAGGCTATGTCGCGCTACGAGGGTGTGAAGGTTGTGCTGATTGCCCCCGAGCAGTTGCGTCTGCCCAGCTATATGAAGCAGGAGGTTTGCGACAAGAACAACATCCCTTATGTAGAGGTGTCGTCGATGGAAGAGGTTATGGATCAGCTTGATGTGCTCTATATGACCCGTGTGCAGAAGGAGCGTTTCTTGGACGAGGATGAGTTCGATAGGCTGAAAGATAGCTTTATCCTCGATCCCGCAAAACTCAAAAACGCACGTCCCGAGATGCGTATTCTCCACCCCCTGCCAAGGGTGAACGAGATTACCGTAGAGGTAGACGACGATCCAAGGGCTGCCTACTTCCGTCAGGTGGAGAATGGCAAGTTTGTGCGTATGGCTCTTATCCTTAAACTGCTCGAATGGGCTAAGGACGACAGCAAGACCATCGACCTCATTCCCGAGGATACCGTTCGCCACGAATATGTGTGCAGCAACAAGCGTTGCATCTCCAATATGGAGAACGTAGACACCCTGTTCCGCCCCCGCACCGACAAGCCCGGCAAGTACCGCTGTGTATACTGCGAGTCGAAGGCCAAATTGGATGCGTAGAAACGGAGCAAAATTGTTGATAAATTATTGAAAAATTAGTTGGCACAAAAGGGAAAAAAGAGTACTTTTGTGGCTCAGGATAGTGATAACCGAAGGGAGACCCCAAACCTGCCCATTATAGAAGAGTAGAAAAGATGAGGAAACCTCGAAACATATCCGCCATAGAATTTAGGCGCAGAGGCGTGTCGGGCACAAGTGGTGCTTGGCAACAACTTTGGGGGCTTAGTGTGGCCCTTGCAGAGGGTAAAGTGCGCCAAGAAAAGTGTAATACACAGCCCAAAGTGCGAATATAAGAATCAGTGTGGCCGCCAAGATAATGCCTTGGCGGCCCCGCTTTTTTAATTAGACAAACGATATAAACAGCTAGTATACAGAGATATGAAAATAGGCGTTGTAATGGGCTCGACAAGCGACTGGGGCGTTATGTCGGGTGCTACTGCTATTTTGGAGCAGTTCGGTATTGAATACGAGAAAAAGGTGCTCAGCGCACACCGCACTCCCGCACAGTTGGAGGAGTGGGCTAGTGGCGCAAGGGAGCGTGGCTTTGCAGCAATCATCGCTGGCGCAGGTGGCGCAGCCCATTTGGCAGGCGTGGTGGCAGCTTTCACCACTCTGCCCGTAATTGGTGTACCCCACAAGACGAAGGCCCTCGAAGGTTTGGACTCGCTGCTGTCGATGGTCCAGATGCCCTCGGGTATTCCCGTTGCAACCGTTGGTATCGACGGAGCCAAGAACGCAGCTCTGCTGGCAGTGGCAATGCTGTCGGTAACCGATGCCGAGATGAAGGCCAAACTCGACCAATTCCGCGCCGAGCAGGCTCAGAAGGTTTTGGAGGCCGAGATTTAGGCCGCAAACAACTCCGAAGAGAGAGAAGATAACTACAATCCACAGAGATAAACTAAGTGATGAATACACATCGTATATTCGTAGAAAAAAGAGAACAATACAGGGTGGAGGCCGAGAGTCTGCGCAAAGAGCTCAACTCCAATCTGGGACTTAACATTGGCTCGCTGAGGGTAATCTGCGTCTACGACTTGTTCGGTTTTAGCGACGAGTTGGTGGAGCAGTGCGCCTACCGCGTCTTTGGCGAGAGGGCTACCGACACCGTAAGTCAGCAGATCGACTTTGGCGGTATGCCTTATTTGGCAGTGGAGTGTCTACCCGGTCAGTTCGACCAGAGGGCCGCTTCGGCTGTTGATTGCGTAAAACTCATCTGCCCCACAGCCGAGGTGGAGATCCGCAGCGCAAAACTTATGATTTTCGACCAGAGTGTAGGCCAGGCCGAGAAGGCCAAAATCGCCCACTACTGCATAAATGCCGTGGAGTCGAGGGAGAAAAATCTCGACATCTTGGCCCCCTCGGAGAGGGCTTCGGCCAAAGCCGTAGAGGTACTCGAAGGTTTCTGCTCGATGGAGCAGAGCGATGCCGAGGCCTACTGCAAGGCCAAAGGTTTAGCAATGAATGGCGACGACCTGATGGAGGTTGTGCGCTACTTTAAGGCCGAGGGTAGGGAGCCCAACGAGACCGAGTTGAGAATTCTGGACACCTATTGGAGCGACCACTGCCGTCACACCACCTTCACCAGCGAGATTACCGATATCGAGGTAGATGACTCGTTTGCTTCGGACGACATCAAAGACGCTGTGCAGTTGTGGAAAAACATCCGCAAGAAGTTGGGCCGAGAGAACAAGAGTCTCTGCTTGATGGATTTGGCTACCATTGGCGCACGCTATCTGAAAAAACAGGGCCTGCTCGACGACCTCGAACAGAGCGAGGAGAACAATGCGTGCAGCATCTATGTAGATGTGGATGTTGATGGCAAACCTGAGCGCTGGCTGTTGCAGTTCAAGAACGAAACACACAACCACCCAACCGAGATTGAGCCTTTTGGTGGTGCATCGACCTGTTTGGGTGGTGCAATCCGCGACCCTCTGAGTGGCCGTAGCTACGTTTATCAGGCTATGAGGGTTACCGGTGCTGGAAATATCTATCAGCCCGTAGGCGAGACTATGGAGGGTAAACTGCCCCAGAGGATTATCTCGCTCAAAGCCGCTGCGGGTTACTCGTCGTATGGCAACCAGATTGGTCTGGCTACCACCCACGTTAGGGAGATTTATCACCCCGACTATGTAGCCAAGCGTTTGGAGGTAGGTGCTGTTGTGGGCGCTGTTAAGGCTGCCGACGTAAGGCGCGAAAGGCCCGCACCCGGTGATGTTATTCTGATGTTTGGCGGCCGCACAGGTAGGGATGGTATCGGTGGCGCAACCGGCTCGTCGAAAGAGCACACCACCTCGTCGCTCGAAGAATGTGGTAGCGAGGTGCAGAAAGGTAACGCCCCCGAGGAGAGGAAGATTGCACGTCTGTTCCGCAGGCCCGAGGTTACAAGGCTTATCAAAAAGTCGAACGACTTTGGCGCAGGTGGCGTGAGCGTGGCCATTGGCGAGCTGACCGATGGTTTGGATATCTATCTCGACAGAGTTCCTACCAAATATAGCGGTCTGAACACTACCGAGCTTGCCATTAGCGAGTCGCAGGAGCGTATGTCGGTGGTTGTGGAGGCCAAAGACAAAGAGGAATTTATGCGTTACTGCCACGAGGAGAACTTGGAGGTAAATCACGTTGCCGACGTGACCGACAGTGGCAGAATGACTATGTACTATGGCGACAAGATTGTGGCCGACCTGAGTAGGGAGTTTATCGACTCGGCGGGTGCTAAACACTACACCGAGGCTACCATCGGCACTATCGAGGAGAAGAATCCTTTCGAGCGCCCCGTAGAGGGAGAGGGTGTGGAGGCTAAGATGAAGACCATTTTGGCCGATGCAAACGTAACATCGCAGAAGGGTTTGATCGAGATGTTCGATTCGAGCATCGGTGCTTCGACCGTGTTGATGCCCTTTGGTGGTAAGACTCAGCGTACCGAGGCACAGGTGTCGGTGCAGAAACTGCCCGTAGGTAATCACCACACCAATACCGCAAGCCTTATGGCCTATGGCTTCAACCCCTTCCTGAGCAGTTGGAGTCCCTATCACGGTGCTGCTTACGCTGTGGTAGATGCTGTGGCTAAGGCTGTGGCAGCAGGTGTGGAGTTCGACAAGATGAGGTTCTCGTATCAGGAGTATTTCGAGAAGATGACCTCGCGCAAAGCGTGGGGTAAACCTCTGGCAGCCCTGCTGGGCGCTCTGCGCATGCAGGTAGCTCTGGGCTTGCCCTCGATTGGTGGTAAGGACTCGATGAGTGGCACATTTGCCAACATCAGCGTTCCTCCAACCCTGATTGCTTTTGGCGTAGCAGCCGTTGATAGTAGGGTGGTTATTAGCCCCGAGTTTAAGCAGAGTGGCAGCTACATCTATCTGGTGCGCCACACTCCTTTGAAGAACTTCATGCCCGACACTGAGGCATTGCGCGATAACTTCGAGACCATCAGGCACAAGATTTTCAGCGGTGCCATCTCGTCGGCCTATGCAGTAGGCTTTGGTGGCGTGGCAGAGGCTCTGGCCAAGATGACCTTCGGTAATAATATTGGTGCTGAGGTGGAGATGAACGAGGCTGACTTGTTCAACTACAACTATGGCTCGATTGTGATTGAGAGCGCAAGGGAGTTGGATTACCCCAACTTTGAACTCTTGGGCCGCACAACCGACAAAGAGAGCCTGACCGTCAATGGCGTAGAGATGGCTATTGAGGATCTCTACCAAACCAACCGACAGAAATTTACGGCTGTATATCCCGATTGCAGCGGTGTGGAGGGCAAGGTTGAAAATGCCACTTCGGGCAAAAACCAGAGCAAATGGGAGGGTGAGGCTGTTGAGAACCCCATCGTCTACTTGCCCGTATTCCCCGGTACCAACTGCGACTACGATATGGCCAGGGCATTTGAGAAGGAGGGTGCTAAGATTACCACCTCGGTATTCTGCAACCTCTCGGCCGATGACGTAGAGCGCTCGACCGCCAAGATGGCCGAGATGATCGACGGCTGTCACATTCTGGCAGTCAGTGGTGGTTTCTCGCTCGGTGATGAGCCCGACGGTAGCGGTAAGTTTATCGCCAGCGTGCTCCAAAACGAGAAGGTTAAAGCCGCAGTGGAACGTCTGCAAGCAAAGGGCGGTCTGATTCTGGGTATCTGCAATGGTTTCCAGGCACTGGTTAAATCGGGCCTGCTGCCCTTTGGTAAGATTGGCTCGCTCACACCCGACTCGCCCACGCTGTTCCACAACGATATCCACCGCCACATTTCGCAGATGGTTTCTACCCGCGTAGGCTCGGTAGCCTCGCCTTGGTTGGAGGGCTTCGAGGTTGGCGAGTTGCACTCGATTGCAGCTTCGCACGGCGAGGGTAAATTTGTGGCAAGCGCCGAGCTGGCAGCTCAACTGAGGGCAAATGGTCAAATCGCATTCCAGTATGCCGATGCCGAGGGCAACGCTACGATGACTTCGCCCGCCAACCCCAACGGCTCGACCGAGGCAATCGAGGGTATCTGCTCGCCCGATGGTAGGATTCTGGGCAAGATGGGCCACTCGGAGCGTTATGCCGAGGGTCTGATGAAAAACATCAGCGGCAACAAAGACCAAAACCTCTTCCGCAATGCGGTGAACTATTTCAGGAAAAAATAAGACAAATTATAACAACATTAAAATCAGGTTACTACAATGAAACAATTGGAGATGCTCTATGAGGGCAAAGCAAAACAGGTGTTCGCAACCGACGAGGCAGACAAGGTGATTATCCACTACAAAGATGCTGCTACCGCATTCAACAACATCAAAAAAGCAACTATCGCTAACAAAGGTGTGTTGAATAACGAGATTTCGACCATCATCTTCCACAAACTCAAAGAGGCAGGTATCCCTACCCACTACATCGAGACTCTGAACGAGCGCGACCAGGTGTGCTTGAAGGTGTCGATTGTACCTCTGGAAGTTATTGTTCGTAACGTAATCGCAGGCTCGATGGCAAAACGCCTCGGCATCGAGGAGGGTACTCAGGCTCCCAACACCATCTTTGAGATTTGCTACAAAGACGACGCACTTGGCGATCCTCTGATCAACGACCACCACGCAGTAGCTCTGGGTGCTGCTACCTATGAGGAGTTGGCCGAGATCTACGATCTGACCGCACGCATCAACAAAGTGCTGATCGATATGTTTGCTCAGGTGAACATCCGCCTGGTAGACTTCAAGATCGAGTTTGGTAAAACTGCCGATGGTAAAATCGTGTTGGCCGACGAGATTAGCCCCGACACCTGCCGTCTGTGGGATGCTTCGACCAACGAGAAACTCGACAAAGACCGTTTCCGCAGGGATATGGGCAAAGTTATCGAGGCCTACGAGGAGATCAACTCGCGCTTGAATACCATTAAATAATAATATATATAACAACGACTCTGATGGAGAACTGCTCCAAAATATGTAAGCTCCACAAACTTGGTGAGGAGTGTGGCGTGTTTGGCATCTACGGCTCGGACGAGGCTGCCAACCTGGCCTACTACGGCCTCCACGCTCTGCAACACCGAGGTCAGGAGGGTTGCGGTATTGTTAGCGCAAGCGCCCAGGGCGGTTTGAGGTATGTCAAAGGCCCCGGCTTGGTCAATAATGTCATAAACGAGGAGAATCTGGCAAGGCTCGATGGACAAATAGCCATCGGTCAGGTGCTCTACACAACAGCCGGAGGCGGTGGGGTGGAGAACATCCAGCCCATCGTGTTCCGTCACGGTACGGGCGACTTTGCTATCTCCTACAATGGTAGCTTGGTCAATGCAGGCAGGCTGCGCAAATATCTCGAAGACAAGGGTAGTCTGTTTCTGACCACCTCGGACTGCGAGATTATTGCCAACCTTATCAAAAAAGACGCTGCTCAGGCACAAAACGATAGGATTCACTCGATTATAGAGGCTCTGAATATGATGGAGGGTGCTTTTGCCTTCCTGATTATGACCGAGAAACGCATCTACGCCTGCCGCGACAAGTATGGTCTGAAACCCCTCTCGCTCGGTAGGCTGAAAGATGGTAGCTGGGTGGTGGCAAGCGAGACTTGCGCCTTTGAGGTTATCGGTGCCGAGTTTGTAAGGGATATCGAGCCCGGTGAGATTGTTACAATAGACCACCACGGTCTGCGTACCAACCACTTCTCGGCCTACAAGCACTACAAGATGTGCTCGATGGAGTATATCTACTTCGCACGTCCCGATAGCGACATCGATGGTTGCAATGTGCACGCTTTTAGGAAAGAGAGTGGCAAGTTGCTCTTCAATGAGGCTCCTGCCGATGCCGACATCGTAATTGGTGTGCCCGATTCGAGCCTTAGTGCTGCAATCGGTTATGCCGAGGCAAGCGGCATCCCCTATGAGATGGGACTTGTGAAGAGCAAATATGTGGCTCGTACATTCATTCAGCCCTCGCAGTCGATGCGCGAGAAAGGCGTGAGGATGAAACTCTCGGCCGTGAGGAGCATCGTTGGCGGCAAAAGGGTGGTGATGGTAGACGACTCGATTGTGAGGGGGACAACCTCGAAGCGTATCGTTAGGCTGCTGAAAGAGGCTGGTGCCACCGAGGTACACGTTAGGATCGGTTCGCCCGCAATGAAGCACCCCTGCTACTATGGTGTGGACACTTCGACCTATGAGGAACTCATTTCGGCACGCCTGGATGTTGAGCAGGTGAGGGAGTATATTGGTGCCGACTCGCTGGCATTCCTCTCGACCGAGGCTCTGATGAAATCGGGCGACAGAAAAGAGATGTGTATGGCTTGCTTCGACGGCAACTATCCCACCGACCTCTACCAGACCGACGAGGAAGAGTCGCTCTACAAGCGTTATCAAATTAAAGTAAAATAGAGGCCTACCAAGTGGGAGCGGGGGTGAATGTAAAGCCCACTTCACTTGGGAGGCAAACAAATAAAAAGATTAAATGGCAAAGAGTTACGAGGCTTCGGGCGTTAATCTCGAAGCAGGCTACGAGGTTGTAAGCCGAATTAAAAAACACGTTTCGTCGACCGTTCGCAGCGGCTCGATGGGTAATATCGGCTCGTTTGGCGGTATGTTCGACTTGGGCTCGCTGGGCTACAAACACCCCGTATTGGTGAGTGGCACCGACGGCGTGGGTACCAAGCTGAAAATCGCCTTCGCAATGGGCAAACACGACACTATCGGTATCGACGCAGTGGCTATGTGTGTGAACGATGTGTTGGCACAGGGCGCCGAGCCCCTGCTCTTCCTCGACTATGTGGCAGTGGGCAAAAACCACCCCGAGGTTGTGGAGGCTATCGTGGCAGGTGTGGCCGAGGGTTGCCGTCAGGCAGGTTGTGCACTTGTTGGTGGCGAGACCGCCGAGATGCCCGGTATGTATGAGGAGGGCGAGTATGACATCGCAGGTTTCACCGTAGGTGCAGTGGAGAAAGATAGGCTTATCGACTGCTCGAAGGTAGCTGTGGGCGATGTGTTGGTAGGTGTGGCATCGAGCGGTGTACACTCCAACGGTTTCAGCCTTGTGCGCAAAGTTGTGAGCGACAACAACCTCGACTTTGGTCAGAAATATGAGCTCACCGGCGAGCAGACTCTGGGCGAGATGCTGCTTACCCCCACCAAAATCTACATCAAACAGATTCACAAGGTTTTGGCCGAGGTGGATGTTCACGGTATTGCCCACATCACCGGTGGCGGTTTCGACGAGAACATTCCCCGTATCCTGAAAGAGGGCCAAGGCGTGGAGGTAAAAGAGGGTAGCTGGGAGATTCTGCCCGTATTCCGCCTGTTGGAGCAGTATGGTGGCGTTCCTCACCGCGAGATGTTCAACATCTTCAATATGGGTATCGGTATGGTGTTGGCCGTAAATGAGGCCGACGCTCAGAAGGTTATCGATATTCTCACCGAGTGTGGCGAGAAGGCCAGCGTGATTGGTCGCGTCATTGAGGGTGAGGGCGTAACAATGTTGTAGGCTGTTGAGTATGAAAAAGTTGGCCATATTTGCAAGCGGCAATGGTAGCAATTTCGAGGCTTTGGCGGCAGCCTGCCAGAGTGGCGAGATTGAGGCCCAAGTGGCGCTGTGCGTCTGCGACAAGGCGGGTGCCTATGTGATCGAGAGGGCAGCTAAATATGGGGTAGAGACGCTGGTATTCAACCCCAAAGCGTTCGGCTCGAAGGCAGAGTTTGAGCGTATGATTGCCGACAAGATGGACTCGCTGGGTATCGACTTGGTATGCTTGGCGGGCTATATGCGCATCATTGGCGAGGAGATGTTGAGCCGCTATGGTGGCCGAATTATCAACATTCACCCCTCGTTGTTGCCTGCATTTGTGGGTGCCCACGCAATCCAAGACGCCTTCGAATATGGCGTGAAGGTCTTTGGTGTAACGATTCACTATGTAGACCAAACCCTCGATGGTGGCAAAATTGTGGCCCAGGTGGCTGTGCCCTACGAGGGAAGCGATATCGACGAGTTGGAGGCAATGATTCACAAGGCCGAACACCGATTGTATGTCGATACGGTAAATAAATTGATTAAATAAGTGAAGAATACAAATAATTAAATATGAGAGCATTAGTTAGTGTTAGCGACAAAAGGGGAGTAGTGGAATTTGCTACCGCCCTGAAAGAGTTAGGTTGGGAGATTATAGCCACCGGTGGTACAATGACCACCCTTAGGGCTGCTGGTTTGGAGATTACCAACATCAGCGACGTTACCGGTTTTCCCGAGATTTGCGAGGGCCGAGTTAAAACCCTGCACCCCAAAGTGCACGGCGGTCTGTTGGCTCGCCGCGACAGCGATGACCACATGGCACAGTTGGCCGAGAACGGTATCGAAACTATCGATATGGTGTGCGTAAACCTCTATCCCTTCGAGGCAACTATCGCAAAAGAGGGCGTAACTATGGAGGATGCTGTGGAGAATATCGACATTGGCGGTCCCTCGATGTTGCGTAGTGCTGCTAAGAACTTCGCTTCGGTAACCGTAGTGTGCGATCCCAGCGACTACGATACCATCTTGGCAGAGATTCGCGAGGGTGGTAATACCAAGGCCGAAACAAGGCTTAAACTCTCGGCAAAGGCTTACACTCACACTGCTCTCTACGACAGCCACATCGCTACTTATATGCGTAAGGCCGCAGGCTTGGACGAGAAGTTGTTCCTCTCGTTCGACGCTATTCAGACTCTGCGCTATGGCGAAAATCCCCACCAGCAGGCTAAATTCTACCGTGCAAACAAAGAGGTTTCTTACTCGGTGGCTCACGCCAAACAGTTGGGTGGCAAGGAGTTGTCGTACAACAACATTCAGGATGCCAACGCTGCTTTGCAGATCGTAAGGGAGTTTAGCGAGCCCTTCTGCGTGGGTCTGAAACACATGAACCCCTGTGGTGCGGCTGTGGGCAAAGACCTCAAAGAGGCTTGGGTGAAAGCCTACGAGGCCGACAAGGTGAGCATCTATGGCGGTATCGTGGCAATGAACAGGCCTTTGACTGCCGAGGTTGCCGAGCTGATGAAACCCATCTTCTTGGAGATTGTTATGGCTCCCGCATTTGAGCCCGAGGCTTTGGAGGTTTTGGCATCGAAGAAAAACTTGCGCCTCTTGGAGGTTAAGATGGACAATCAGAAAGAGGCTCAGCCCCAATATGTTGGCGTGAGCGGTGGTCTGCTGGTTCAGGATGCCGACGTGAACTGCATCGAAGTAACCCCCGATATGTGCAAAACCGAGCGCAAACCCTCAGAGGCCGAGTTGGTAGATATGAACTTCGGTTGGAGGGTTGTAAAACACGTTAAGTCGAACGCAATTGTGGTTGTGAAAGATGGTGCAACGCTGGGCGTGGGCGCAGGTCAGATGAACCGCGTAGGCTCGGCCGAGATTGCTCTCAATCAGGCCAAAGCCGCAGGGGCAACCGAGGGGTTGGTATTGGCTTCGGATGGTTTCTTGCCCTTCGATGACACCGTAGAGTTGGCTTCGAAGTATGGCGTAGCAGCTATCGTTCAGCCCGGTGGCAGCATCCGCGACGAGGACGCTATCAAAAAGGCAAACGAGAAGGGTATCGCAATGCTCTTTACCGGTATGCGCCACTTCAAACACTAATAGACGAAGAGAAAATAGAGGAGAGATATAACCTTATGAAAAACAGACGAGTACTTGTTGTGGGTAGCGGCGGTAGGTGTCACGCCATTGTGGATGCACTGAACCGTTCGCCACAGGTAGAGAAGATTTACTGCGCCCCCGGAAATGCCGGTATTGCCGAGCAGGCCGAGTGTGTGGCCATTGGTGTTACCGATGTGGAGGCTCTGGTGGCTTTTGCCAAAGAGCAGAAGATCGATATGACCGTCGTGGGTCCCGAGGCTGCCCTGGCCGTTGGTATCGTAAACCGCTTTGAGGAGTGTGGGCTGAAAGCCTTTGGCCCCACCAAAGAGGCAGCTCAGATTGAGAGTAGCAAGGAGTTTGCGAAGAGGTTGATGGCCAAATACGGAATTCCTACGGCTGCTTATGAGGCTTTCGACGAGTTTGAGGCCGCTTGGGAGTATGTAAAAAATCGCCCTCTGCCCGCAGTTATCAAGTACGACGGTCTGGCAGCAGGCAAAGGCGTGGTGGTGGCCGAGAGCTACGACCAGGCTGAGGAGGCTCTGCGCGACATGCTCTTGGATGCAAGTTTTGGCAAGGGTAGAGTGGTGGTGGAGGATTTCTTGGCCGGCCCCGAGTTCTCGTTTATGTGTGTAGTGTCGGGCGAGAAGGTCTACCCTCTGGCCATGGCACAAGACCACAAGCGAGCCTACGATGGCGACAAGGGTCCCAACACCGGCGGTATGGGTGCTTATTCGCCCGTTCCCTTTGTGACTGAGGAGATTGAGAGCATTGCTTTGGAGCAGATTATGAAGCCCACGGCGGCTGCTATGGTGGCCGAGGGTGTGCCTTTCTGCGGTGTGCTCTATGGCGGTCTGATTCTGACCGAGCAGGGTCCTAAGGTTATTGAGTTCAATGCACGCTTTGGCGACCCCGAAACCGAGGTGGTGTTGCCCAGGTTGAAGAGCGACATCTACGAGTTGTTCGACGCAGCTATCGAGGGGCGCGATCACCAGACCGAGTGGAGCGACGAGGCCTACTTGGGCGTGGTAATGGCCTCGACGGGCTACCCCGCAAGCTCGACCAAGGGTGCCGTAATCGGTGGTTTGGACAAGGCCGAGTCGCACATCTACCACATGGGTACCGCCCTCAAAGATGGCAATCTGGTTACCGCAGGTGGTAGGGTATTGATGGTTGTTGGCAAGGGGGCAACTCTGGCCGAGGCCCACTCAATGGCAATGGCCGACGTGGCCAAAGTGGAGTGCAAGGAGCTCTTCTATCGCAGCGATATTGGACATAAAGTATTGGATTAAATAAAACGATTTATATAGTATGATTATCAGCGGAACAGCACTTGCAAAAGAGATTAAGCAAGATGTTGCAAAACAAGTGACCGAACTGGCTGCTCAGTATGGCCGAGTGCCCCACTTGGTAGTTATTTTGGTGGGCGACAACCCAGCCAGCGTGTCGTATGTAACCGGCAAGGCCAAAGACTCGGAAGAGGTGGGTTTCAAGAATACCACCATCCGCAAACCCGACACCATCAGCGAGGAGGAGCTTATTGCTCTGATTCACGAGCTGAACGAAGATAAGTTGGTAGACGGCATTTTGGTACAGTTGCCACTGCCCAAACACATCAGCGAGGCAAAAGTTATCGAGGCTATCAAAAAAGAGAAAGATGTGGATGGTTTCCACCCCCTGAATGTGGCTTCGTTGTGGCAGAAATTGCCCTGCTTGTTGCCCTGCACCCCCAAGGGTATCATAAAACTGCTCGACAAAGCAGGTGTGCAGATTGAGGGTAAAAAGGCCGTGGTGATTGGTCGTAGCAACATTGTGGGCTTGCCCGTGTCGAAGTTGCTGTTGGACAGAAATGCCACCGTAACCATCGCTCATAGTCGTACCAAAAACCTCGCTCAGGTTACCTCGGAGGCCGATATTTTGGTGGTGGCCATTGGTCAGCCCAAGTTCGTTACAGCCGAGATGGTGGGCGAGGGCGCAGCCGTTATCGACGTGGGCGTAAACCGCGATCCCGAAACCGGCAAACTCTGCGGCGACGTGGATTTCGAGGCTTGCAAAGAGAAAGCATCGGTTATTACCCCCGTACCCGGTGGTGTTGGCCCTATGACCAGGGCTTGCTTGATGGAGAATACAATAGAGTGTTACCTTAACAATATCAAAAAGTAATGATTGAGAGATACGGGCGCGAGGTTATGCGCCAAGTTTGGACCGAAGAGAACAAGTTTAACGCCTATCTGAAAGTAGAAATTCTAGCTGCTGAGGCGTGGTGCGAGTTGGGCGTAGTGCCCCGCGAAGATGTGGAGAAACTTAACCAGAAAGCAACCTTCAACATCGACCGCATCAAAGAGATTGAGTTGCAAACCCGCCACGACATCGTTGCCTTCACCCGCGCGGTGAGCGAGTCGCTGGGCGAGGAGCGCAAATGGGTACACTATGGTCTGACAAGTACCGACGTGGTAGATACCGCCAACGGTTACTTGTTTAGCCAGGCTAACAAGATTATTGCCGAGGATTTGGCAAAATTCAAAGAGGTACTCCGCAAACAGGCTATAAAATACAAATATACCCCCTGCATTGGTCGTACCCACGGTATTCACGCCGACATCACCTCGTTTGGTCTCAAATGGGTACTCTGGTATGAGGAGATGAGGCGCAATATCGAGCGCTTCGAGGCTGCTGCTCGTGGCGTAGAGGTTGGTAAAATCAGCGGTGCTGTGGGCAACTTCGCCAACATTCCTCCCTTTGTGCAGGACTATGTGTGCGAGAAACTCGGCATCGACAGCGCAAACGTATCTACTCAGGTAATCCAGCGCGACCGCCACGCTTACTATATGGCTACTCTGGCAGTAATTGCCGCTTCATTGGAGCAGATGGCTATGGAGGTGAGGAGCTTGCAGCGTACCGAGGTACACGAGGTAGAGGAGGCCTTCGGCAAAGGTCAGAAGGGTTCGAGCGCAATGCCCCACAAGCGTAATCCCATCAGTAGCGAGAATATCTGCGGCTGCGCAAGGGTTATGAGGGGTTATATGGCTACCGCCTACGAGAACGTGGCTCTGTGGCACGAGAGAGATATTTCGCACTCGGCAACCGAGCGTATCATCATGCCAGACGCAACCATCCTGTTGGACTATATGCTCAACCGTATGATGGGTATCTTGGAGAACTTGGTGGTATTCGACGAGCAGATGAAGGCCAACATCTATCGCACCAATGGCGTAATCTTTGCTCAGAGGGTGATGAACGCTCTGATCGACAAGGGTTTTGTGAGGGAGAAGGCCTACGACACCGTTCAGCCCGTGGCTATGAAGGCCATGAGCATCGGTGCCAACTACCAAGACCTTCTGAAAGAGGAGCCTACCGTTATGGCAACCCTCACCGAGGAGGAACTCGATGGTTGCTTCACTTTGGAGTACTACATGAAGAACGTAGATTATATTTACAAACGCAATAAAATAGAGGAGGAGTAGGATAGAAATGTCAGAGAGATTAGTAGTTATAGGCTCGCAATGGGGCGACGAGGGTAAAGGCAAAATTACCGACTATTTTGCCTGCAAGGCCGATATGGTAGTGCGCTACCAGGGTGGCAACAACGCTGGACACACCGTTGTATTCGACGGCCACAAATACTCGTTGCAGAGCATCCCTTCGGGAATTTTCAACCCCAAAACTGTGAATGTGATGGCCAACGGTATGGTCATCAACCCCGTATCGGTGTTGGCCGAGCTGGACAAACTCCACGCTCAGGGCATTACCGACTATCAGCTCTACATTTCCGACCGTGCAGCAGTGGTTATGCCTTATCACTCGGCTCTCGACGGTGCTTATGAGGCTCTGAAAGGTGGCGCACAGATTGGTACCACCAAGAAGGGTATCGGTCCTGCTTATGCCGACAAATACAGCCGTGTGGGTATCCGCATGGGCGACCTGCTCGACAAGGAGTACTTTGCCGAGCGTTTGGCTGCCGCAGTGGAGATTAAGAATATGGAGCTCAGGATGCTCGGTCTTGAAACCTTTGAGTTCGAGGCTCTCTACAACGAGTATATGGCCATTGCCGAGAAGATTGGCCACATGATTTGCGACACTTCGGCACTCATCAACGAGGCTTTGGAGAGCGACAAGAAGGTGCTCTTCGAGGGCGCTCAGGGTATGATGCTCTGCATCGATCACGGCACCTATCCCTACGTTACCTCGTCGACTCCTTCGTCGGCAAGCGTACCCGTAGGTGCAGGCATCTCGCCCAAGTGGATTGACAATGTGTTGGGCGTAGCTAAGGCCTACTGCACCCGCGTAGGCGAGGGCCCATTCCCCACCGAGTTGTTCGACAATAGGGCCGAGGAGATTCGCGAGCGTGGCCACGAGTATGGTACCGTAACCGGCCGTCCCCGCAGGGTGGGTTGGTTCGACGCTGTGGTGGCTCGCTACACCGCCAAGTTGGCCGGTATCGACAACTGGGCTCTGATGTTGTTCGACGTACTCTCGGGCTTGGACAAAGTGTGCATCTGCACCGGCTACGAGTGCGACGGCAAGATTATCAACAATCCTCCTGCAACCATCAGCCAGCTGGCCAAGTGCAAGCCCGTGCTCATTGAGTTGGAGGGTTGGAAAGAGGATATCTCCGAGGTTAAATCGTTCGACGAGCTGCCCGAGGCTGCAAAAGCCTATGTACGCAAAGTCGAGGAGGTTACAGGTGTGAAGGTGGGTATCATTTCGGTTGGTGCCGACCGCAGCAAAACTATTATCATCGACGAGAAATTGAAGAAATTTTAATACCTATAATACTATGTCGTTTATTGAAGAGAAAATTGCACAAGAGGGTATGACCTTCGACGATGTATTGCTCATTCCTGCATACTCGGAGGTTACTCCCAATATGGTTTCGGTAGGTAGCCGCTTTTCGCGCAACATCCGACTCAACATTCCTATTGTGTCGGCAGCTATGGATACCGTAACCGAGGCCAATATGGCTATCGCTATCGCTCGCGAGGGCGGTATCGGCGTAGTTCACAAAAACATGTCGATTGCAGCTCAGGCAGCTCAGGTGCGCAAGGTTAAACGTGCCGAGAGCGGTATGATCTACGACCCCGTAACCATCTCGAAAGAGGAGAGCGTGGGCGATGCTCTGCGACTGATGAAAGAGAACCACATCGGCGGTATCCCCGTGGTAGACGAGCAGGGCAAACTGCTCGGCATCGTTACCAACCGCGACCTTAGGTTCCAGACCGATATGAACCTCAAAATCGAGAAGGTGATGACCTGCAAAAATCTGGTTACCACCACCAATCCCGACTTGGCCGAGGCTTCGAAGATTCTGTTGCAGCACAAGATTGAGAAATTGCCCGTTGTGGACAAGGACAATAAACTCGTTGGTCTGATCACCTACCGCGATATTACCAAAATTCAGGACTATCCCAATGCTTGTAAAGACGACAAGGGTAGGCTGCGTGTTGCCGCAGGTGTGGGTGTAACGAGCGACACATTGAAACGTGTAGAGGCACTTGTTGAGGCAGGCGTAGACGCTGTGGTTATCGACACCGCTCACGGCCACTCGGCAAACGTGACCAACACCTTGAAGGCTGTGAAGGCTGCCTTCCCCCAGATTGATGTGCTGGTGGGCAACATTGCAACCGGCGAGGCTGCCGAGTATCTAATCAAAGCAGGTGCCGACGGCATTAAGGTCGGTATCGGCCCCGGCTCGATTTGCACCACCCGTATCGTTGCAGGTGTGGGCGTTCCCCAGCTGACCGCTATCTTCAACGCTGCCAAAGTAGCTCACAAATACGATGTTCCCGTGATTGCCGACGGTGGTTTGCGCTATTCGGGCGATGTTGTGAAGGCTCTGGCCGCAGGTGGCGATTCGGTGATGATGGGCTCGATGTTGGCAGGCGTAGAGGAGTCGCCCGGCGAGACTATTATCTACAACGGTCGTAAGTTCAAGGCCTACCGTGGTATGGGCTCGATTGAGGCTATGGAGGCCGGCTCGAAAGACCGCTACTTCCAGAGCGAGAAGTGCGATTCGAGCAAGTTTGTACCCGAGGGTATCGTGGCACGAGTGCCCTATAAAGGTACTCTGAGCGAGACTATCTACCAGCTGATTGGTGGTCTGCGCTCGGGTATGGGCTACTGCGGTGCTAAGGATATCGAGGCTCTGCACGAGGCTAAGTTCGTAAAAATCACCTCGGCTGCTGTGGTTGAGAACCACCCCCACGATGTAACCATCACCAAGGAGGCTCCCAACTACACTCGTGGCGAGTAAGATAATTCAAATTTCAGGATTCAAAATTCAAAATTAGAGTATGAAACAGGATATGATTGTAATTCTCGATTTGGGTAGCCACCACAATACCGTATTGGCAAGGGCTATCCGCGCACTTGGTGTGTATAGCGAGATTTATCCCCACGACATCACTGCCGAGGAGCTGAAAGCACTGCCCAATGTTAAGGGTGTAATCATCAACGGTGGCGAGAATAACGTAATCGACGGCGTGGAGATTGATGTGTTGCCCGAAATCTATTCGGCAGGTTTCCCCGTAATCTCGGCCGGCCACGAGAAGGCTCTGTGCGAGGTTAAGTTGACTGCTTTTGCCGACGACGAAGAGGCTATCAAAGAGGCTGTCAAGTCGTTTGTGTTCGACACCTGCAAGGCCGAGGCCAACTGGAATATGACCAACTTTGTAAACGACCAGGTGGAGCTTGTTCGCAAACAGGTGGGCGACAAGAAAGTACTTTTGGCTCTGTCGGGTGGTGTAGACTCGTCGGTAGTTGCTGCTCTGCTGCTCAAAGCTATCGGCAACAACCTTGTGTGCGTACACGTTAATCACGGCCTGATGCGTAAGGGCGAGAGCGAGGCTGTTGTGGAGGTATTCGGCAAACAGCTCTGCGCCAACCTTGTGTATGTAGACGCTACCGACCGCTTCCTCACCAAATTGGATGGCGTGGAGGATCCCGAGCAAAAACGCAAAATCATCGGTGGCGAGTTCATCCGCGTATTCGAGGAGGAGGCCCGCAAACTCGATGGTATCGACTTCCTCGGCCAGGGTACCATCTACCCCGACATCGTGGAGAGTGGCACCAAGACCGCCAAGATGGTTAAGTCGCACCACAACGTGGGTGGTCTGCCTGAGGATATGAAGTTTGGCTTGGTTGAGCCTCTGAAACAGCTCTTTAAGGACGAGGTGAGGGCTTGCGGTGTCGAGCTCGGCTTGCCCTACGAGATGGTTTACCGCCAGCCATTCCCCGGTCCCGGTCTGGGTGTTAGGTGCTTGGGCGCCATCACTCGCGATAGGTTGGAGGCCGTTAGGGAGAGCGACGCTATCCTGAGGGAGGAGTTCGCTCTGGCAGGCTTGGACAAGAAGGTTTGGCAGTACTTTACCGTGGTGCCCGACTTTAAGTCGGTGGGCGTGAAGAACAACGCTCGCTCGTATGATTGGCCCGTGATTATCCGCGCGGTGAATACCATCGATGCCATGACCGCTTCGATTGAGCACATCGATTGGGCTATTTTGGACAAGATTACCAAGAGGATTTTGGACGAGGTTCCCGGCGTAAACCGTGTTTGCTACGATATGTCGCCCAAGCCTTCGGCCACCATCGAATGGGAGTAAAAGCGAATACTAGCGGGTAAATTTTACACCGCACTTCGATAGGCGAGTTCCTCACATAGGTCTACTATGCTGCGGACTCGCCTTCTTGTTTGGTACAAAATTTCCCTCGCTCTATTCGCTTTATTGCAACGAAAAGGTTGGCAAAAACAAAGGTGCGCTCAATATAGGGCGCACCTTAATTTTCCATTTTCAATTAGTACTTCACATCCGTTAGGAACAAGCCGCTTGCGGGGGCGGAAGAGGAGGAGCGAGAGAGGTCGCGCGAGGCAACAATCTCGGCAAACTGCTCGACGCTGATTTTACCCCTGCCAACATCGACCAAAGTGCCCACAACAGCACGCACCATATTGCGCAAAAAGCGGTTGGCACGGAAGATAAATACCACCATACCACACTCTATCTCAACCCATTCGGCACGGAAAATATGGCAAATGTTGCTCGTATTATTACTGCCCAGCTTGGCAAACGTGGTAAAATCTTCGGTGGTGAGTAGTACCTTGGCGGCCTCGTTCATAGCATCCACGTCGAGCGGAGCAGTGAACTGCCAAGTGGTGGCCTTCGTAAAGGGATCTTTGCGGGTTTGGATATAGTAGCGATACTCCCTCTCGGTTGCGTCGAAGCGGGCGTGGGCATCGTCGGCAACCTCATAGACGCGGCGAAAAGCCACATCCTCAGGCAGCAAGGCATTGAGGTGATATACAAATCCCTCGGCATCGTCAATGGCCTTAGTGGTGTCGAAATGAGCCACATAGAAGGCTGCGTGAACACCTGTGTCGGTACGCCCCGCACCCACAATCTCTATGCTCTCGCGCAAGATAGTCGAAAGGGCCTCCTCGATAGTCTGCTGCACCGAGCGGGCATTAGGTTGGCGTTGCCAGCCACAGTAGGCGGTGCCTTTGTAGGATAGTTCGGCAAAGTATCTCATAAATATCCGTTTTGTTTTGACAAATATACGAAAAATATCCGTATTTTTGTACGATAATGTAAAATCCGCACTAATATGAAAGTCGCAATTATTGGCTACGGCAAAATGGGCCACGAGATAGAGAAAGTTCTCGCCGAAAGGGGCCACAACGTAGTACTCACAATCGATATCAACAACGCAGAGGAGATGATGGTGGCCGACAAGCTTAGGCAAGCCGATGTGGCCATCGAGTTCACCTCGCCCGCAACCGCCTATGACAACATTCGTCGTTGCATCGAGGCCGGTGTACCCGTACTGAGTGGCTCGACCGGTTGGACCGAGCGCAAGGCCGAGATTGACGAGCTGTGTCGTCAGAAGGGTGGGGCATTCTTCTACTCGTCGAACTACTCGCTGGGCGTAAATGTAATGTTCCGCCTGAACAGGTGGCTGGCCAAAGTGATGGCCGGCCTGCCTCAGTATCAGGTCAAAATCGAAGAGACTCACCACATCCACAAGCTCGATGCTCCCAGCGGTACTGCCGCAACTCTCGCAGCCGAGATGAATGAGGCCAGCCAGGGCCGTCTGTCGGTGGCCAAAGAGGATATTATCTCCTACCGCGAGGGCGAAGTGCCCGGTATCCACACCATCACCTACGACTCCGAGGAGGACACCCTCACCGTGAGCCACAGTGCAAAATCGCGCCGTGGGTT
The DNA here is from genome assembly GCA_045614885.1 of Tidjanibacter sp. Classification (GTDB taxonomy): domain Bacteria; phylum Bacteroidota; class Bacteroidia; order Bacteroidales; family Rikenellaceae; genus Tidjanibacter. The sequence continues at coordinate 30,200 of JAZLDU010000022.1, forward strand.
GGCTCTTGGCGCAGTTTTGGCAGCAGAGTGGCTCGTGGGTCGCAGTGGCGTCTACTCGATGGATGATTTTTTAGCAATTTAGCATAACTCTATGAAAAAGATATTAGCAAACAAGTGGGTGAAATTTGCACTCGTTGCCACCATCTATGTACTGTGGTTTGTGGTATGGACCAAAAACCTCTGGTTGCTCTTGGGTCTGCCCATCATTTTCGACATCTACATAACCAAGCTGCTCGCACGCCTGGTAAGGTGGGACAAGCACGAAGCACTCAAAAAGAGCAACAAGACCTATCGTGAGGTGTGGAGCTGGATCGATGCCATTGTCTTTGCGTTGGTCTTTGCGACGCTCATCAACACCTACTTCTTCCAGATGTACACCATTCCCACATCGTCGATGGAGAAGACTCTGCTTGTGGGCGACTATCTCTATGTGAGCAAGTCGACCTACGGTCCAAGGCTGGCACAAACACCCCTCTCGTTGCCACTTATGCACAACACAACTCCCTGGGGTACAAAGTCTTATTCGGAGGCTATTCAGAGGCCCTACAAGCGTTTGGCGGGCCAGAGAGGTGTAGAGCGTGGCGATATTGTGGTTTTCAACTTCCCCGCAGGCGACACGGTGGCCCTCGAAAGGCTCAACGAAACCTACTACGATATTGTGCGCAGCTATGTGGATAGCTATGGCGAGAAGCGTGGCCGCGAGTTGCTCCGCAAGCAGTACACCATTCTTTCGCGCCCCGTAGACAAGAGGGAGCACTACGTTAAGCGATGCGTGGCTGTGGCGGGCGATACCTTGGAGATTGTTGGCTCACAGCTATATGTCAATGGCGAGCCCCAAAATTTTAGCACCGAGCAGCAGTATATCTACTTTGTGCAGACCACCTCGCCCATTGGCCAGAGGGTATTCGACCGCTTGGGCATCTCGAAAGACGATATTCACTATTCGGCAAGCAGCGGCATCTATGCTATGCCCCTGACCAACAGTTCGGTGGAGGCTTTGAAGGCTCTGTCGAACGTAGTGTCGGTGACCAAGAACGAAGCCACCGAAACCTACTCGGCAATCTTCCCCAACGACGTGAAGTTCGGCTGGACTGAGGACAATTTTGGCCCTCTGTGGGTGCCCAGCAAGGGTGCTACGGTGGCTCTGTCGGTTGAAAACCTACCTCTCTACGAGCGAATCATCAAGAACTACGAGGGCAATGACCTGAGTGTCGAAGGCAGCACCATCTACATCAACGGTCAGCCGGCCGATGAGTACACCTTCCAGATGGACTACTACTTTATGATGGGCGACAACCGACACTGCTCGGCCGACTCGCGCTATTGGGGCTTTGTTCCCGAAGACCACATTGTGGGCACTCCCTCGTTTGTGTGGCTCTCGTTGGACAAATACAAACCCTTCCCATCGAACATCCGTTGGAACAGAATGTTTAAGAACCACAAGTAACCGAAAAGCGTGGCAGAGCTGAAAGATACATACCAAACCATAGTAGGGCAGAGCGAAACAATCATCCGCGAGCGAAGCAGCAAGTTTCTCTCGCTGGCTTACCACGTTCGCACAGCCGAGGAGGTGAAGGAGATTATGGAGGGGCTGCGCAAGAAACACTACGACGCAACCCACCACTGCTACGCCTATCGCCTGGGTCCTCGCGGCGAGGAGTTCCGCGCCAACGACGATGGTGAGCCATCGGGTACTGCGGGCAAACCCATACTTGGGCAGCTGCTCTCGCGCGACATTACGGATATTTTGGTGGTGGTTATTAGGTGGTTTGGCGGCACAAAGTTGGGCGTTTCGGGACTCATTGAGACCTATCGCGAGTCTACGGCTGCTGTGCTCGATGTGTGCAAGGTCGAGGAGCGCACCATCGACCGCATATACCACATACGCTATCCGTTCGAGAGTATGGACGGAGTAATGAGGGCCGTAAAAGCAGTAGGGCCCAAAATTGTGGAGCAGACGTTCGACAATATGTGTTCGATGCGTCTGGCCGTAAGGCTCTCGCTGGCCGACCAACTCTACGGAAGGCTCGAAAAGATAGAAGGTATAAACATTGAAGATGAAACAGAGGTATAACTCCATATATATCAAGGGTGCAAGGGTACACAATCTCAAAAACATTGAGTTGGAGATACCTCACGGCGAGTTGGTGGTTGTTACGGGGCTTTCGGGCTCGGGCAAATCGACACTCGCCTTTGACACCATTTTTGCCGAGGGACAGAGGCGTTATGTCGAGAGTCTTTCGACCTATGCGCGTCAGTTTCTGGGGCGTGTGGAGAAGCCCGATGTGGACATCATCAGGGGCATCGCTCCCGCCATTGCCATCGAGCAGAAGGTAAATACCCGCAATCCTCGTTCGACGGTTGGCACTACTACCGAGATATACGACTATCTTAAACTGCTCTTTGCCCGCATAGGACGCACTTTTTCGCCCATATCGGGCAGAGAGGTGGTGCGCCATAGCGTAGACGATGTGGTAGACCACATCGTGGGGCTTGGCGAAGGAGCTAAGGTGGTGATTACTGCACCCTTAGCGCTCATCGAGGGGCAGAGTATTATTGAGAAAATAACCTTGCTGATGGGCGAGGGTGTGCAGCGATTTATGCTGGGCGGAGAGGTTTTTCTGGCCGAAGAGTTTGTGGGCGAACTATCCACAGCCACCTCGGCCGAAGATATTGCTGTGGTGATCGACCGACTAAAATCGGCCACCGACGAGGAGTCGCTGAGCCGTATGAGGGATTCGGTAGCCAGAGCCTTTGAGGTGGGCGCAGGAGTGTGCAAACTCATTAGCGACAGCGGTGAGCAGACCTTCTCTACTCGTTTCGAGGCCGACGGCATAACCTTCGAGGAGCCCACCGAACACCTCTTCTCGTTCAACAACCCCATAGGCGCTTGTCCTAAGTGCGAGGGCTACGGCAAGGTGGTGGGCATAGACGAAAATCTGGTTGTGCCCGACAAAAATAAAACCATCTTCGAGAACGCAATTGCTTGCTGGCGAGGCGCTACGATGAGTTGGTGGCGCGACCAACTCATTCAGAACGCCCACCGATTTGGTTTCCCCGTACACGAGCCATACTACAAGCTCTCGGCCGAGCAGAAAAGGGTGCTTTGGACCGGCAATGAATACTTCCACGGCCTAAACGAGTTCTTTGCTATGCTCGAAAAGGAGCGTTACAAGGTGCAGTACAGGGTTATGCTTTCGCGCTTTACGGGCAAGACGCTGTGCCCCGAATGTGAGGGTGCAAGGCTGCGCCAAGAGGCTTTGTGTGTGAAGGTTGGCGGGCGCAATATCGCCGAATTGGTGGCAATGCCCATTGGTGAACTGATGGAGTTTTTTGCCTCGTTGGAGCTTACGCCCACAGAGCAGAAAAAGAGCGAACGACTGCTGACCGAGATTCGCACAAGGTTGCGCTATGTGGCCGAAGTGGGGCTCGGATACCTCACGCTCGACAGGCTCTCTTCGACACTTTCGGGTGGCGAGAGTCAGCGCATTAACCTCTCCACATCGCTCGGAAGCAACCTTACGGGGTCGCTCTACATTCTCGATGAGCCAAGCATCGGCCTGCATCCACGCGACACCAACCGCCTCATTGGGGTACTCAAACAGTTGCGCGACTTGGGCAACACAGTAATCGTGGTGGAGCACGAAGAGGAGGTAATTCGTGCGGCCGACAGAGTGATTGACATAGGCCCCGAGGCAGGTGTAAATGGTGGCGAGGTGGTCTTTAATGGCACACTTGCCGAGCTTGCCAAGGCCAAAGGTAGCCTTACGGCCGACTATCTGGCGGGGCGCAAGAGGGTAGAGATGCCCAAGAGTCATCGCGGGTGGAGCAACTACATAGAGATAAAAGGAGCCAGGGAGAATAATCTCAAAGGTATCGACGTAAAGATTCCGCTGGGCGTGATGACCTGCGTTACGGGTGTGAGCGGTAGTGGTAAATCTTCGCTCATAGAGGGTATTCTCTATCCCGCACTCAGGCGACACATCTACGAAACAGGCAACAAACCCGGTGGCTACGAGAGTATCTCGGGCGACTTGGGGCTTATTCGCTCGGTCGAAATGGTAGACCAAAGCCCCATTGGAAAGTCGATGCGCTCGAACCCTGTGACCTACACCAAAGCCTACAACGACATACGCCAATTATTTGCCGCACAGCCCTATGCTATTCACAACGGCATCACTCAGTCGCACTTTTCGTTTAACCGCCCGGGTGGTAGGTGTGAGGAGTGTCAGGGCGAGGGTGTTATCCGTGTGGAGATGCAGTTTATGGCCGATGTGGAGCTAAAATGTGAACACTGCGGCGGAAAGCGATTCAACGACGAGGTCTTGGAGGTGCGCTACAAGGGTAAATCTATCTACGACGTATTGGAGATGAATGTAGACGAGGCCGTGGAGTTCTTTGGCGAGGATAAAGGGGCCATCAATCAACGCATTGTGTCCACGCTGGGCACTTTGCAGGAGGTAGGCCTCGGTTACATAAAGCTCGGACAATCGACATCGACACTTTCGGGTGGCGAGATTCAGCGTGTAAAGCTCGCCTCGTTCTTGATGAACGAGGGTAGTGTGGATAGCACGCTCTTTATCTTCGACGAGCCCACCACAGGTCTGCACTTCCACGACATAAACAAACTACTCAAAGCCTTTGACGCACTGCTCAAACGCGGTCATACCATTGTGGTCATCGAGCACAATATGGATGTAATCAAGTGTGCCGACTGGATTGTAGACCTCGGTCCCGAGGCCGGTAGCGGTGGCGGTAGGGTGGTCTTTGAGGGTACGCCCGAACAAATCGTGGCAGCGCCCGAGAGCTACACGGGTAAATATCTGGCTCTGAGGAATAAATCGAACTAATGAAAAAGGAAGAGTTTTATACATACACGCTACCCAATGGTATTAGGTGCATTTTAAAACAGGTGCGAAGCGCTGTGTGCTACTGCTCGATGACCATCGGTGCAGGTGGTCGCGACGAGCAGGCCGGTGAGCAGGGCATTGCTCACCTTGTGGAGCACACACTCTTCAAAGGCACCACCAGGCGCAAAGCCTACCAAGTGAACTGCCGACTCGAAAACCTCGGTGGCGAGATCAACGCATTTACGACCAAAGAGGAGACCGTGGTGCACGCAACCGTTCTGAGGGGCGATTTCGGCAAGGCAGTGGAACTTATGAGCGACATTATCTTCAACTCCACATTCCCCACAGCCGAGGTCGAGAAAGAGAAGGCCGTAATCTACGACGAGATAAATATGTACAAAGATTCGCCCGACGAGCGAATCTACGACGAGTTTGAGGATCTGTTGTTTGCCGGCTCGGAGTTGGGCCACAACATTTTGGGACGCAAACAGGGGTTGTCGAAGCTTCACTCGGCTGATATTCATCACTTTGTGGAGCGCAACTACACCACCGACCGAATGGTCTTTGCAGTCATTGGCAACATCTCACCCCGCACCTTTGAGGCCGCCATGGAGCGCTACTTTGGCGTAGTGAAAGCGACCACCAAGTCTACTCAGCGTCAGGTGCCCGCCATCGTGGAGCCTTTTCATAAAGAGGTAGGGCGTTCGATGCACCAAGTGCGAGAGGTGATGGGCACAAGGGCCTATGCCCTCGACGACCAAAGGCGTGTAGCGCTCGTGTTGCTCACCAATCTGCTCGGAGGGCCCTCGGCCGCATCGAGGCTCAATGTAGCCCTTAGGGAGCGTAATGCGCTGACATACTGCGTGGAAACAATCTACACCCCTCTGAGCGACTGCGGTATGTGGACACTCTTTTTCTCGTGCGAGAAGGATAAGTTGGAGCAGTGCAGGGCGGTGATTGCCGAGGAACTGAATAAAATCAAAACCATTCCGCTCACCAAACGCCAACTATCGGTGGCCAAAAAGCAGTTCATCGGCCAATTTGCCATCTCCTCCGAAAACAACGAGGCCTATATGCTCGGCGTGGGCAAAAGCTATCTCGTATTCGGCTCGGTAGATAGTCTCGACGAGGTCTACCGCAAGATAGAGCAAATCACTCCGCAGGATATTATGGATGTGGCGCGCGACATTTTTGGCTCGCTATCATCGCTGACATACAAATAGTTACACACTTGCCGATATGAATCAAGAACTCGAAAGATACATACGCAACCTCTCATCGCCCGAAGATCCTCTGCTGGCCGAGCTCGACTCGGAGAGCAATCTGCGCGTGGTGCAGCACAAAATGGTGTCGGGCCACGTTCAGGGCAAATTCCTAACTATGCTTACCGAGATGATCCGCCCACGCAGGGTGCTCGAAATAGGCACCTTTACGGGTTATGCAACTCTCTGTTTTGCAGCGGGTATGCCCGAGGATGGCATTATCGACACAATCGAAATCGAGGACGAGTTGGAGAGTATTCAGTGCGAATTCTTCGGCCGTTCTCCCCACGGCTACAAAATCCGCCGACACACAGGCTCGGCACTCGACATTGTTCCCACGCTGGGCGAGTGCTACGATCTGGTCTTTATAGATGGCGACAAGAGGGAGTATCCCGACTACTATCGAATGCTGATGGATGGCGGACACCTCCACTCGGGGAGCTACATTCTGGCCGACAACATCCTCTGGTACGGCAAGGTTACTGCCGAGGCCGTGAAGAGTTCCGACCGTCAGACGCAGGGTATTTTGGAGTTCAACCAGATGGTGCGCGACGACGATAGGGTAGAGAGCGTAATCATCCCCCTTAGAGATGGTATTAACCTCATAAAGGTATTGTAGCCCAGCTACATAACTCTTTTGCAAACTACTATAACCCTACCGACCTATGAAAAAATTTCTAACTCTGCTTGTGGCTGCACTGCTAAGCGTAGGCAGTCTCTATGCCATAGACTACACCTTTGTTCGCATCGAAAAGGGCATAGACCTGCCCGTAAAGTTGCAGACATCGAGGGGAATATATATGGCCACATCGCTCGAACTGCAAATCAACGGCGATGTAACAATCCGCAGCGCACACGACGCCAATGGCAAAGTTATGGTGGTGCAGGGCTCGGTATCGGTCGACGAGAATGGCAAAGAGGCCAGGCTCTATGATGTTACCAAAATATACAAAGAACCCGAAGTGGTAATCCCCGAAAAGGAAGACAAAGTGCTGACACAGCAAGAGTTGGCCGACAACTTTGGCGCAGCACTCGGCAGGGTGTTATACATTCCCGAAGATGGATTTCCATACATTGGTATTGAGATTGGTCGCTCGGGATTTTGCACCAACTTTGTGCGTGCCCGCTATGCCCGAGGCGGCACAAAGGGTTTTCTGTTCTATGGCGGATTGGGCAAGTTGGGGCTCTTTCGCAAAGACCTTGGCGACGATGTGTATTGGCACTTGGGCTCTGGTTTTTATCTGAGCGACGAGCTGAACACTGTGGAGTTTGGTATGGTTGTCGGCTCGACCGCTATGCCCAACAATGTGCCCGACGAGCCCGCCTACAAGGGTAGCGGTTTGGCCGTTGAACTGGACGCTCGTTATGGCTACTTCCTGCCCAATACCCGAGTAGGGCTCTTTGGTGGCGTGGGCATTGGTGCCGGCTTCCCCAAAGAGGGCTCGGCAAAACTGCTGCTCGACCTGCAACTCGGCGTGGTCGTTAGGCTATTTACCGATTGGTACTAAGCCATTTACGCGGTTACACGCATACAACAACGAAGGCGAGTCGGATTTTCCGACTCGCCTTCGTTTCTTTTATCGGGTTACCACCGACTATTTAAGGTGGAGTTCCTCTTTCATTCTCTCGATCTTGGCATCCAACTGAGCCGACACCTTGTCGAAATCGGCAACCGAAGCCAGAGGCTCCTTCACGCCAAAGTAGAACTTAATCTTAGGCTCGGTACCGCTGGGGCGAATCGACAGAATAGTGCCGTCGGCAGTCAGATACTGCAACACGTTGCTCTTGTCGATATCCATAGGGGTAGTGGTGCCACTCTTAACATCCAGCGCAAGGCCCGACTGGTAATCCTTAATGGTTACGATGTCCGAGCCGCAAATCTGTTTGGGAGCATTGTTGCGGTAATCTACCATCATCTGTTTAATCTCGGCAGCGCCCTCCTGGCCCTTGCGAACAACCGATACTAGGCCCTCTTTGTAGAAGCCAAACTCTACATAGAGCTCCTTGATGAGTCCGTAGAGGGTAGTGCCAATGCTCTTGGCCCAAGCAGCAGCCTCAGCAGCCAACGAACAAGCCGAAACACCATCTTTGTCCCTCAGGAACGAGCCGGCCAAGAAACCGAAGCTCTCCTCGCCACCACCAATGTAGGTCTTACCCTTAGCCCCCTCGGCACGGATAACCTTGGCGATATTCTTAAAACCGGTCAAGCAGTCGAAGTACTCAACGCCGAAGCTCTTAGCCACGTCGGTCATCATCTCGCTGGTTACGATGGTTTTAACGATATACTGTTTGCCATCCAGCATACCATTCTCTTTCCAGCGGCGGCACATATAGTAGGTGAGCAGCACGCAAGTCTGGTTGCCATTCAGCAGCACAAAGTTGCCCTGCTCGTCGGGAACAGCGATACCGATACGGTCGCTATCGGGGTCGGTAGCCATAACAATCTCGGCACCAATCTTCTGGCCCAGCTCGATTGCCATACGCATAGTGGTACGCTCCTCGGGGTTGGGCGACTCTACGGTGGGGAAGTTGCCGTCGATAACCATCTGCTCGGCTACGGTGGTGATGTCGGAAAAGCCGTAGTTGCGCAGCGATGCGGGCACGAGTTTGTGGCCACAGCCGTGGATAGGAGTGTAGACAATCTTCATATCGCTGAACTGCTTAACAGCCTCGGGCGAAAGCGAGAGCGATTTAACCCTTTCGAGGTAGATTTTGTCGAACTCCTCGCCGATGATGGTGATATTCTCGGGGTTAAGGCCGCTGATAATCTGGTCTACCGAGGTGATTTTGTTTACCTCGTCGATAATGTTCTTGTCGTGGGGTGCAATTACCTGCGAGCCATCCTCCCAATAAGCCTTGTAGCCGTTGTACTCGCGGGGGTTGTGCGAGGCGGTAACCATAACACCGCTCTTGCAGCCCAGCTCGCGAATAGCAAAGCTCAGCTCGGGGGTGGGGCGGAGCGACTCGAAGAGATATACCTTGAAGCCGTTCGAGGCGAAGATGTCGGCAGTGCGCTCGGCAAATTCGCGGCTGAAATTGCGGCAGTCGTGGCTTACGGCAACCTTAATTTCCTGGCCCTCAAAGCATTTCTTCAAGTAGTTGGCCAAACCCTGGGTAGCCATACCTACTGTATATATATTCATACGGTTGGTGCCGACACCCAAAATGCCGCGCAAACCACCGGTGCCAAATTCGAGGTCTTGGTAGAAACTCTCCGAGAGTTCTTTGGGGTCATTAGCCATCAGATTCCTAACCTGCTCTTTGGTCTTTTCGTCATAATTTCCGTCGAGCCACTTCTGTGCTCTGTCGAGAATGTACTGTTCCATAATGAGTTATAATAATTATAAATTTTTCTTATATTATATTTTCGTTTTAATTCGATTTTCCGATAGGCAAAGATACAAAAAAAATGCTAATTCTCACTATCAGCGTGTTAAAAAGGGGGTTGCGTTGGCCCTGTAAAAATGCATAGTATTTTTATTTTTATTTGCAACAGTAAAAGATATTTTTTTTAACAAAATTATGCACAATTTTGCAACGGAAACAGGAAACAACTCCACCCAATCACATAGTAAATGATACAAAACTCGGCAACATACAACGACGTATGGCAGGACTGCCTCGCTCGAATCAGAAAGCAAACCTCCGACGAGGAGTTTGCCAAATGGTTCCAGCCCATAGTCCCCATCGGTTTCGACGGCCAGACTCTACGTCTGAGGTTGCCAAGCGAGGAGTGCGTTTATCACATCGAACACAACTACATCCCTTCGCTCCGTCCTATCATTTACGAACTCTTTGGCGACAAAACCCGTCTGCGCTACTCGGTACCTCAGGCCGGACAAGCTGCTCCTCAGGGTTACACCCCCACCGAGGCCAGCACCAAGCCCATGGCTCAGGCCGTAGCTCAGAACGATACCGCAAAGATAAAAAATCCTTTTATAATTCCCGGTATCAAAAAGCTGGTAATCGACTCGCAGCTCAATCCAAACTACACTTTCGAGACCTTTGTGGAGGGCGAGTGCAACCGTTTGGTGCGCAGTGTGGGTCTTGCAGTAGCCATCGAGCCCGGCAAAAATGCCTACAATCCATTGTACATCTTTGGCGATTCGGGCTTGGGCAAAACCCACTTGGCTCAGGCTATCGGCATGGAGATCAAGCAGCGCCACCCCGAATTACAGGTACTCTATGTGTCGATGAACAAGTTTCAGGCTCAGTACACAACCGCTGTGTTGAACAAAGAGCCCAACGACTTTATCAACTTCTACCAGATGGTCGATGTGTTGATTATCGACGACATTCAGGAGCTGTCGGGCAACAAGAGCAGCACTCAGAATGCATTTTTCAATATCTTCAACCACCTGCACCTCACGGGCAAGCAGTTGATTCTCACCTCGGACAAACGCCCCTCGGAGTTGAGCGACATTAACGATCGTCTGCTCACCCGTTTCAAATGGGGCTTGGCAGCCGAGCTTACTCAGCCCGACTATCAGACCAAGGTGAAGATTATTCGCAACAAGGCCGAAAGGTTGGGTGCTCAGATTCCCGACGAGGTGGTGGCCTACTTTGCCGAGAATATCAACGCCAACATTCGCGAGATTGAGGGTGCGCTATCGGCCCTGGTTGCCAACTCGGCATTCCTTAACCGCAAGATTACCATCTCGTTGGCCAAAGAGGTCTTGAAGATGTATGTGAAGATTTGCCCCAAGGAGATTACCATCGAGCAGGTGCGCAAAATCGTGTGCGAGCAGCTCGACATCGACGAGGCAGCCTTTGATTCGCCCAAGCGCACAAGGGAGATTGCCCAGGCAAGGCAGATTGCAATGTACATCTGCAAGCAGCACACCAAAGCGTCGCTCTCGGCAATTGGCTCGGCCATTGGTGGCAAGAACCACGCAACCGTACTCCACGCTTGCAAGGCCGTAACCAACCTTATGGAGACCGACAAGGCCTTTGCTCAAACTGTCGAGGAGATCGAGCGCATTGTATTGGCAAAATAACACTCCCAAACAAATAGGGGTGTGGTGCTAAAAAAAATAGATATCACACGCTAAAAAATCGCAACTATCGCATTGGTGGTTGCGATTTTTTTTGTAATTTTACGAAGATTTCACCTTAGTATTTACTAACTACCTATCGAACTATGCTGAAAGTAGGCGACAAAGCCCCACTTTTCGAGGGCGTATCTCAACAAAACGAGGCTGTAATGCTTGCCGACATGGCAGGGCGCAAGGTTATTTTGTACTTCTACCCAAAGGACAATACCTCGGGTTGTACTCTCGAAGCCAAGAGTTTAAGGGATGGCAAAAGGGCTCTGGCCGAGATGGGCTTCGAGATTGTGGGCGTAAGTCCCGATAGCGTCAAGTCGCACCAGAACTTCTGCGCAAAGCACGAGCTAAACTTTACCCTCGTGGCCGATACCGACAAGAGCATCGCCACAGCCTACGACGTGTGGAAGGAGAAGAGTATGTATGGTCGTAAGTATATGGGCATCGTTCGCACCACCTTCATAATCGACGAGGAGGGCACCATCATCCACATCTTCGACAAGGTGAAGACCGCCAACCATTGGGAGCAGATAGCCGAGTGGTGGCAAAAGCAAACAAGCAAATAAGAGTAATAACTAAAAATAGAGAAAACATCATGGCAGAAAAAGTAGCGGTTAATCCCGACAAACAGAAGGTGTTGAGCGCCGTGCTCGACAAAATTGAGAAAGATTTTGGCAAAGGTTCGATTATGCGCATGAACAGCGAGAGTATCGAGCCCGTAGCCGTAATTCCCTCGGGTTCAATCACTCTCGACAATGCACTCGGAGTGGGCGGTTATCCCAAAGGTCGTGTAATTGAGATTTATGGTCCCGAGTCGTCGGGTAAGACCACCCTGGCAATCCACGCTATTGCCGAGGCTCAGAAAGCCGGTGGCATTGCTGCCTTCATCGACGCCGAGCACGCTTTCGACAGCTTCTACGCAGCAAAACTTGGCGTAGATGTTGATAATCTGCTCGTTTCGCAGCCCGACAGTGGCGAGCAGGCCTTGGAGATTGCCGAAACACTGATTCGTTCGAGCGCAATCGACATCATCGTTATCGACTCGGTTGCAGCCCTTACCCCCAAAGCAGAGATCGAGGGCGAGATGGGCGACTCGAAGATGGGTTTGCAGGCAAGGCTTATGTCGCAGGCTCTGAGGAAACTCACCGCAGCAATCAGTAAGACCAAGACCGTTTGTATCTTCATCAACCAGCTGCGCGACAAAATTGGTGTGGTATACGGCAACCCCGAGACCACAACCGGTGGTAACGCACTGAAATTCTACGCAAGCGTGCGTATCGACATCCGCAAAACTTCGGTCATTAAAGATGGCGACGAGATGCTCGGCACCCGTACCAAAGTGAAAGTTGTGAAGAACAAAGTGGCTCCTCCTTTCCGCAAAGCCGAGTTCGATATTATGTACGGCGAGGGTATCTCGAAGATTGGCGAGATCCTCGACCTGGGTTGCGACCTGGGCGTAATCAAGAAGAGCGGCTCGTGGTACTCCTACGGAGATGGCAAGTTGGCACAAGGCCGCGACGCCACCAAAGACCTGCTGCTTGGCAACGAGGCCCTGGCTGCCGAGATTGAGGCCAAAGTACGCGAGGCTCTAAAAACTCAAAAGGAGAACTAATCGCAAGGTTTTGTGGGGGTGGGGGAATACACTTTTTCGCCCACCCACCACAGAAAACAATTCGACATAACAAAGTCAAACCTTTCTAACACATTGTCCTATGGCTGGTTATACACCAGAAGATGAGCAGATTATCGACCAACTATACAACGAGTTGCTCGCCTCTTGCGACAAGATTTGCAAGAACGAATCTGATTGGGATATGATTATCAAAGCCTTCTTCCTCGCAAAGGAGGCACACAAGGGCGTTAGGCGACGCTCCGGCGAACCATACATTCTCCACCCGCTCTCGGTTGCAAAAATCGTGGTGGACGAGATTGGCCTTGGCGTAAAATCCACAGCAGCAGCCCTGCTGCACGACGTGGTGGAGGATACGAGCTACACGGTGGCCGACATGGAGAACCTCTTCGGGGCCAAAATTGCCTCGATGGTCGACGGACTCACCAAAGTATCGGCAGCCCTGTCGGACGACGCTTCGGCTCAGGCTGAAACTTTCCGCAAAGTGCTGCTTACGCTTTCGGACGATATCAGGGTGATACTCATCAAGATAGCCGATAGGTTGCACAACATGCGCACCCTGGGGTCGATGCCACGACACAAACAGCTGAAAATCACCAGCGAGACAATGTATCTCTTTGCTCCTCTGGCATATAGGCTCGGTCTTTACACCATCAAAACCGAGTTGGAGGATTTGTCGCTCAAATATATGCACCCCGAGGAGTATGCCATCATCGAGGAGAAGATGAAGGCTACCGCCCAAGAGCGTAACGAGTTTATAGACAGGTTTATAGCCCCCATACGCGAAAAACTCACCGAGGCGGGCATCGAATTTACCGTGTCGGGTAGGGTGAAGAGCGTCTACTCGGTGTGGTCGAAGATGCAGCGCAAAAAGATTCCCTTCGAGGAGGTTTACGACCTGTTTGCAATCCGCATTGTATTCAAGCCCACCGACATCGTGCCCGAAAAGGCACAGTGTTGGCATATCTACTCACTGCTGACCGACATCTACTCGCCCAAGCCCGATCGTATTCGAGATTGGGTAAGTTTCCCAAAAGCAAATGGTTACGAGGCTCTGCACGCAACGCTTATGAGGCCCGACGGCTTCTGGACCGAGGTGCAAATCCGCTCCGAGAGGATGGAGGAGATTGCCGAGCGAGGTCTGGCCGCCCACTGGAAATACAAACAGCAGCAAGAGGAGGCCGAAGACGAGTACGACAAGTGGCTCAGGGATGTGCGCAATGCCCTAAATCAGCCAACGGGCAATGCGGCCGACTTCTTGGAGAATGTCAAGATGACGCTCTATATAACTGAGATTGTGGTCTTTACCCCCAAGGGCGAAGCTCGAAAACTCCCCGTAGGTGCAACCGCCTTGGACTTTGCCTACGACATCCACACCAATGTTGGCAACACCGCCATTGGCGCAAAAATCAACCACAAAATTGAGTCGATATACACCAAGCTCAATAGCGGCGACCAAATCCAGATACTCACTGCCGAGACCGCACACCCAACAATCGAGTGGCTCGATCACGTTGGCACGATGAAGGCAAAGCAATCCATCATCAGCTACCTTAAACGTGTAAGGCAGAATAACATAGAGCGAGGCATCTCAACCTTTGAGCGACGTATTAGAGAGTTTGGCATTACCCCCAGCGCAAGGCTCTTCCGCAAGCTTTTGCCCGCATACGACTGTACCAACAAGGACGAGTTTTACAGCAAGCTGGGCTCGGAGATCATCAACCTGAACGATATCGACAAGGTGCTAAAACAGAATTCGCAAAACAAGATTCTGAAATTCTGGACCTTTGAGCTTTCGGGTAGCAACAAGCCCAAAGACCTCGTTGTGAAGAAAAACGAGGTGGGCGACGAAGATGGCGAAAGTCAGAAGTTTATGATTGCCGAGTGTTGCAACCCCATCCCCGGCGACAACATCACCGGCTATCGCGATCCACGCACCGGCGCTATCGTTGTTCACAAAACCGAGTGCCCCGAACTCATCAGCCTCGGCTCGCAGCAAGGACAAAACCTGGTGAGCAACATCAAGTGGTCGAGCTACAAGGCCGAGTCGTATCTCTCTGAGTTGCAGCTGCGTGGTATAGATAGGGTGGGTATCCTGCGCGACCTCGTACAGGTGATCACCATCGAGCGCAACATCAACATCCGAGAGTTGCAGATTCAGAGCCACGACGGAATTTTCGACGGCAAGATCAGCCTTTACGTTCCCGACACCGACAGCCTGAACGCACTGATGGAGAACATAAACAAAATTAAAGGTATAGACAAAGTTGAACGATTATAATATATAAATAGGTATGGCAACAATTTTTACCAA
Organism: Tidjanibacter sp.; assembly: GCA_045614885.1. Taxonomy (GTDB): domain Bacteria; phylum Bacteroidota; class Bacteroidia; order Bacteroidales; family Rikenellaceae; genus Tidjanibacter. Next base: position 45,301 of record JAZLDU010000022.1, read on the forward strand.
AATCGTGAATGGCGAGATTCCTTGCTACAAGGTGGCAGAGGATGAGAACTATTTTGCATTTCTCGACATAAACCCATTGGCCGAGGGCCACACACTTGTAATTCCCAAGCGAGAGGAGGATTACATTTTTAACCTGGAAGATGAGGAGCTGGGCGGAATGATGAAATTTGCCAAGAAAGTAGCAGCGTCGCTCAAAGCCAACATCGAGTGCAAGAGGGTAGCAGTTGTGGTGCTGGGACTCGAAGTTCCACACGCACACATCCACCTTATTCCAATTAGCAGCGAGGCCGATGTGGATTTCCGCAAACCCAAACTGCAACTGAGCAAAGAGCAGTTTGAGGCTATTGCCGAAAAAGTAAAATTGTAAAATTTTCTACGCCAATCGTCATAGTAATTTTATGCGAGAGCGAAAGAGTGGGGGAGGCCCCACTCTTTTTTTTGTGCCTGCCCACACTCAATTCAATAAAATAAAAAATCACTCGATCCGCAAAGTTCAACAACTTAATTTGCAAAACACAACACACTCAAACCCAACAACTTAACAAGTATAATGTAAAGTAAAAATTAAAATAAATCACCACAAACCAACCAAGGACAAATCCAAACAGTCAAACCAGCACAAAAACCACATTTATTTATCACATTTTCAATGTTTTAGACATTGTGATTTAAAGTACTACACAAACACAAAATCCACACAAAAACACCCGCACAAGCAAGCATCCAAATTCAATGCACAAAAATTTAACACAAACTATTTTTGGTAGTCTAAATTATTGGTATTACATTTGTAACACAAAACAATACAATACCATGAAAGAGAGGTTGCAATACATCATCAACAACGAGGGCGTTACAAATCTAAGATTTGCCGAAATGCTGGGCGTAAACCCTGCATCGATTTCTCACATTCTATCGGAGAGAAACAAACCAAGCTTCGACTTTGTGGTTAAGATTGCCGAAAAACTGCCCCACTACAACCTCCGCTGGCTCCTGACCGGCAGCGGCGAGCCACTCGAAACCCCACAAATCATTCAAACGCCAGAATCTCAGCCAGCCCAGGCCGACATGATCGCCACAGAGCCAAATAAACCTAATGCCGAAGAACAACAAGCCCCAGAGGCTGCAACCACCAAAGAGGAGCCTCTTGCAGCCCCCTCGGAGGAGAATATAACCAACACCCCACAAGCCACCAGCACCGGCAGGCTAATCGTCTGCTTTCCCGACGGCACATTCAGCGAGTACACCCCAAAGAAATAAGGCGACACGTTCTCAATTATCACCTATAAACACGGCCTTAATTTGATATATTTTAGCCGTAGAGCAAAAGCTGTTATTGTCGTCGGTTGTGTCGCAATAGCTCTTTTCGTTGTGCTTGTGGCTTGTATTTAGTCGTGCGAGCGCAATTCAATGTAACATAAGTGCAAACAAGTAAAAACTCAATATACTCCATGGAGAGCGGATAATACAACGCATTGCGCAATTATCGCACTCTTCAAAATTCCAAATAGGGCGGTACTCCCAAAAAACCACAGCTTTCAACTCAAAAACATCCCCAAACACCACCCCTAAATACCCCAAATGCCAAATATCCCTAAATCCCCCCCCCTCAAAAAAAATGCTCAACATCCACCCCCACTATTACCCCAATCAACTTCGTGCTTTACATAATGCACATATTTTGCGATGCGTATATGG
>JAZLDU010000023.1:0-12739 GCA_045614885.1 Tidjanibacter sp.
AAAGGGAAGTTAAGGAGATTAGGGAGGTTAGGGAATTTAGAGAGATTTGACGGTTGACGGTCGACAAAAAAACGCATAGAGTGGAGGGATTTTTGTGCCAAAAGAAGGAGCGAGTCCGCAGCCTACTTATCGTAGGTGAGGAACTCGCTCTCTGAATTTTGGTGCAAAAAGCACCCGCTATATGCGTTTTTTATTAGATGACGCCCTGCTCCAACATAGCCTGTGCTACCTTCATGAAGCCGGCGATGTTGGCACCCTTAACGTAGTCGACGCTACCGTCGGCCTTCTCGCCAAATTTAACGCACTGCTCGTGGATGCTCTGCATGATGAAGTGGAGTTTGTCGTCTACCTCCTGTGCAGCCCAGCTCAGGTGAGCAGCATTCTGAGTCATCTCCAAGCCCGAAGTGGCAACACCACCAGCGTTCACAGCTTTACCGGGAGCGAAGAGGATACCAGCGTTCTGGAAGGTAGCGATAGCCTCGGGGGTACAACCCATGTTCGAAACCTCGCAGCAGCACCAAGTACCGTTTGCCAGCAACTCTTTTGCGTCGTCGCCGTTGAGCTCGTTCTGGAATGCGCAAGGCAGTGCGATGTCGCATTTCACGCTCCAAGCCTTCTTGCCGGGGGTGAATTTAGCAGCCTCGGGGAATTTGGTAGCCATATCCTCAACTTTGTTGCGGTTCGAGGCACGCATTTCGAGCATATAGTCGATCATCTCTGCGGTGATACCGTTAGGAATCTCGCAAACGCCGTCGGGACCCGAAATAGCGATTACTTTACCACCCAGCTCGGTTGCTTTGGTAGCAGCACCCCAAGCTACGTTACCGAAGCCCGACAGAGCGATGGTTTTGCCTTTGATGTCTTTGCCGGCTTTGGCAAGTACGTGCTCGGTAAAGTAGAGAGCACCGAAACCGGTAGCCTCGGGACGGAGAATCGAACCACCCCAGTTCTGGCCTTTACCGGTCAGCACGCGCACGTTGTACTCGCGAGCGAGTTTGGTCGACATACCCAAGAGGTAGCCAATCTCGCGGCCGCCCACGCCTACGTCACCTGCGGGAACGTCGGTATCGGCGCCGATGTTGTGCCAGAGCTCCAACATAAATGCCTGGCAGAAGCGCATAATCTCAGCCTCCGATTTACCAACGGGGTCGAAGTCCGAGCCACCTTTACCGCCACCCATAGGCAGAGTGGTCAGAGCGTTTTTGAAGGTCTGCTCGAAGCCGAGGAATTTCAGCATCGAGGGGTTCACAGCTTTGTGGAAACGAAGACCGCCCTTGTAGGGACCGATAGCTGCGTTGAACTGAACGCGGTAGCCGAGGTTGGTCTGCACCTCACCCTTGTCGTCGATCCAAGTTACGCGGAAGGTGAAGATACGGTCGGGCTCAACCATACGCTCAACGATTTTGGCTTTCTCAAATTCGGGGTGCTGGTTGTATACCTCCTCGATCGATTCGAGCACCTCTTTAACTGCCTGCAAATACTCGCTTTCGCCGGGGTGTTTACGCTCCAACTCAGCCATCAGATTCTGTACATTCATACTGAATTAAGTTTTAAGTTTGTGTGTAATGTTATTAGGTTTGAGTCAAATTCTCACATATATGCACTAAATGCACCCCCAAATTTACAAATTTTTATTGGATGTTGTATCGGTTGTGCAAGTTTTTATGATTTTTTAAACATTTTTTGCGCAAACCTTTTTGCGTAGACATTTTTTGCGTAAATTTGTAAACACCCGTTTTGGTGGCAACCAAACCGTTTGGGTTTGTTCTTTTTTTTCCCAATTGAGTCGGGCCGATGTGCCACACCAATTGCGTAGCGTTGATTCGTGCTATGTTACTCAGTCGAATCGGTTATTGTTTAACTTTCTAAAAACCATTCTTATGAAGAATTTACACGTTAAGAAACTAACAGCAGTTGTATTGTTCTTTCTAACCTTGGGAACAATAACAACACAAGCACAAGAACTCAAATACTCGTGGATTGCTGTGGACTTTGCCACTTGCGAACTGTGGGATGAGATAAATCACGACTTGTTGGATATCAGTCTAACGGCCTCGTGGATGCAGGATTTTAGCGCCAACTTTGCGGGCGGTTTGATGAGTGGTGTCTACTCTCGTCATGGCTCTGCCGACATACCGCTCGGTGGAGATTTCCGATATAATATGTTTACGAGAATGAATGTAAATCCTTTTGTCGGTGTCAAGGCTGGCTTGTTAATAGGCACAAGGGGTGATTTTGCACTCGACACACTTGTAATGTGGTCGGTAGGTTTGCGAGTCAAACAGAAGTTGATGATTGGTGTGGATTTCAACTATTGGCGTCTTAGAGAAATAAAAAAAGGATATGAAGATCCGTATTGTACACTTCGCCTCGGTTGGGAATTCTAAACTCCATTTTACAGACTATACGAAGGTAAGGGATTTGTTCCCTTACCTTTTTTTGTCGGCCGCCAACCGTCGGCCGCCAACAGACCCCTCAGGCGCTCTGCGCCAGCTCCCCTAACTTAGGGGAGCAGTACACACGCCCCCAGCCTACGGCCACCCCCCTCTAACTTAGAGGGGGAATTCCTTTTATTCCCGGGTATTAAAAATAACACCTGGGATATTGTGGGGTAATTATGAGGGGAAAATCTGCGACAGCATTGCAGGCGGAAGAAGGTGTGGGGTGTTGGAGGCGTTAAAAAACAAAGACGCCCGAATGGGGCCGACCTTTACGGTCGTTTGTTTTAGACACCAACAGCCCACACCCCGCCGAAATGCATCGCAGTGGCTTTTTTGTACCTTTTGCCACCAAAAGGTACAAAAAGTTGAAAGTTGAAAATTGAAAATTAACACACGCCCCCGTCGCAAAGCGACACCCCCTCTAACTTAGAGGGGGAGGGGAAATGAATTGAAAGTTAAAACTCACTCTTCCCTATGATCCTTAAACTCCTTAAATTCCCTAAGTTCCCTAAACTCCTCCCCTAAGTTAGGGGAGGTGCCACAAAGTGGCGGAAGGGTCTGTCAATTTTGAATCTCGCATTTTGAATTTTGAATTTATATCGGTATCTTTGGGGAGCGAAACAACTTTGACGCAAATTCACAAATCATAAAACTAATACTTAAATCTACATCTCAAATGGAAAACATCAAGACTACTCCATTTACCAAGTACCACATCGCCGCTGGTGCTAAAATGGCCCCCTTCGCAGGCTTCAATATGCCTATCGAGTTTACAGGTATCAACGCCGAGCACCTCTGGGTACGCGAGGCTGTGGGCGTCTTCGACGTGAGCCACATGGGCGAACTCTGGGTTAAAGGCCCCAAAGCTACTGCACTCTTGCAGCGCATCACTACCAACAACGTGGCCGCGCTGACCGACGGCAAAGTTCAGTACACCTGCTTCCCCAACGGCAAGGGCGGTATCGTACACGACTTCCTTCTCTACCGTTTCAGCGAGGAGTGCTATCTGTTGGCCATCAACGCCGCAAACATCGACAAAGACTGGGCATTCGTTTGCGAGCAGGGCAAAGCCTTCGGCATGGAGCCCGGCAAAGAGCTCTTCAACGCCAGCGACGAGACCGCTCAGTTGGCCATCCAGGGCCCCTTGGCCATGAAACTCGTGCAGAAAATGTGCGACGAGCCCGTAGAGGATATGGTTTACTACACCTTCAAAACCCTCAAAGTGGGCGGTTGCGAGGCTATCCTTTCGACCACCGGCTACACCGGCTCGGGTGGCTGCGAGGTTTACATCAAAGCTGAGGATGCCGACAAACTCTGGGAGGAGTTGTGGAAAGCCGGCGAGGAGTTTGGTCTGAAAAATATCGGTCTGGGCGCACGCGACACCCTCCGTTTGGAGAAAGGTTTCTGCCTCTACGGCCACGAAATCGACGACACCATTTCGCCCATCGAGGCTGGTCTGGGCTGGATCACCAAGTTTGTTGACGGCAAAGACTTCATCGACCGCGAGTATATGGAGGGCCTCAAAGCTGGCGGCCTGACCCGTAAACTTGTGGGCTTGAAGATGATCGACCGTGGTATTCCTCGTGCAGGCTACGCCATTGGCGACGCTGAGGGCAACCCCATTGGCCACATCGTTTCGGGTACCATGTCGCCCTGCTTGAAGGTGGGTATTGGTACCGGTTATGTACCCAAAGAGATGGCTACCGTTGGCAACATCCTCACCGTTATCGTGCGCGAGAAACCCCTCAAAGCCGAGGTTGTTAAACTCCCCTTCGTATAGTCTTTCGACCATACCACAAACAAATAGAAGCGGCCGCCCAACATCGGGTGGCCGCTTCTGTTTTGCGCCAAGGTGACGGATATTTCTACCTCACAACACTACGCAGTGGGCTGGCAGACTTGTGCTCGGCTGCCACCTTGCCAAAGTGCTGGCGGGCAACAACTCGGCTCTGGCCGGCCACGCCTGCGGCATACTCCTCGGTGGCATCCACAATCTCGAAATCGCCCGTATAGTCGAACTCTACGGCCCTATCATAGTCGTCGGTACACTTAACCTTAATCACATATTTGGCACTCTCGCGCTTGATGCTCACAGTACCGCCCGTGATGAAGAAGAACTCCTCGAAGTATCCCTCATCGTCCATCGAGCCATAGTAGCTACCCACAAGGTACGAACCCTCCTCGTCCTCCTCAACATCGCCGGGCACAATCGAGTATTTCGAGCCACCCACGCTATACTCACCCACGGGAGTAACCGAGTTGGCAGGAGCCTTGATATCGAAGGTATATATCTCATTCTCCGAGGGATAGAAGTCGATCAGGAAGTTGGTGGTACCATCGCCGTAGTAATCGCCATAGTTGTAGCACTCCACGCTCTCGAAGGCTACTGCCTCGGTGGTGAAGTTGTAGCAAGCAACTTTGCCGACAGGTTTTCCGCTACCATCGAAGCCACACGCCCAGGCTATATAGTCGGTCGAGGGTTCGAGGAAGTCGAACAGATAGCTATCCTCGCTTCCTGCGGGCAGCATTACCGAGGCAGCAAACTCCAAGTAGGGATACTCCTGCTCGGTAGTTTCGTAGTAGTCGATCATCAGGTGCCACGACTCGTCCATCAGTGCCGCCACATCGTTGGTGTCGAGCACCGTTTCGCCCACATCGGCAGTAGCAACGCCCCAATACCAATCTACGGGTAGCTCACCCGAAGCCTTTACGGTCACGGGTGCCGAGTTGTGGGTTACGGTACCTACGATTATCTCGAAGTAATCTTCGCCCACCTCGGGTCCATCTGGTTTCTCCTTGGTGGTACAACCTGCGGCCAATACCATAGTTGCTACGGCACACACCAGGCCTGCAACTCTTCTAAAATCGAATTTCATAAACGCTCTATATATATTTATATATGTATAAAATCTACTCTTGTTTGGGCTCCTCTTTGGGTTCGGCCTTCGCCTCCTCTTTTTCGGCCTTAGCAGCCTCCGTGGGCTCGTTGTTCAGGCGTATGAGTTCGGCTTTCAGCTCAATGGCCGACAGCCCCGTGCGAATGCGGCCATTGTGGGCCACCGAGATTCCGCCCGTCTCCTCCGACACAACCACCACAATCGCGTCGCTCTCCTCGCACAAGCCCATAGCTGCCCTGTGGCGCATACCAAACGACAAGGGCACCTCGCTCTTGGTCGAGGGCAGTACACACTTGGCTGCACGGATGCGGCCATTCTCAATTACCATTGCACCGTCGTGCAGGGGCGAATTCTTGAAGAAGATATTGCGGATGAGCGAGTCGCTGATGTGGGCATCTACCTCCACACCGCTTGCCACCACATCTTCGAGGCTACCCGACTGCTTAATGACAATAAGCGCACCGGTAAGCGTGGCACTCATATCGCCACAAGCCTTCACCAGAGGGTTGATGCTCGACTCGATATCGACGTGGCGGACAGCCTGCTTGGGGAAGAGAATCTTTTTCAGATAGTACAACGGGCCCGACATCTGCCCCCTATCGCCAATAGACTGCAAAAACTTGCGTATCTCGGCCTGAAAGATGATAATCAGGGCAATCAGTCCAACGCTCACCACATCGCCCAGAATGCCACTCATAAGCTCCATATTCAGAGCCCTTGCCACCACCCAGGCAAAGTAGATCAGAACAATGCCCGTAAGTATACTCGTGGCATTGGTGCCGCGAATAAGTTTGTAGATATAATACATAATGGTAGCCACCATTAGTATATCCACAATGTCGATAATAGTCATTTTAATAAAACCCATAGCAATCTCTTATGCCTTTAACCCCACAAATATACAACTTTCAATCTCAAAAAACAAAGAGCCCACTCCGAGTTTGGAGCGGGCTCTTTGAAGTTATGGTTTAGGTTGTGCTATTTTTTAGCAGCCTTAGCCTCTTTTTTAGCAGCTTTGTTCATCAGATCATACGAAACGGGAGTTGCGATGAAGATCGACGACAAAGTACCGATAATCACACCAAACATCAGCGCGAATACGAAACCACGGATAACTGCGCCACCGAACAAGAAGATTGCCAACAAGGTAACCAAAGTAGTACCGGTGGTGTTGATGGTACGCGACAGAGTAGTGTTCACAGCTGCGTTGATGGTCTCTTTCAGGTTGCGTTTGGGATAGAGAGTGGTGAACTCACGGATACGGTCGAAGATAACCACCTTATCGTTGATCGAGTAACCGATAATGGTCAGGATAGCTGCGATGAACGACTGGTCGATCTCCAAGTTGAAGGGCAACAGACCGTGCAACAGCGAGAAAGCACCCAAGGTGAGGAATGCGTCCTGAGCCAAAGCCACAACCGAACCAGCACCCCACTGCCATTTCTTGAATCGGATGATGATGTAAAGACCGATAGCAATCAGAGCGAAGAATACTGCGATGAATGCACCACGAGTGATGTCGCTTGCAACGCTGGGACCAACCATATCGGCCTGGATGATACCGTTGGGGTTGTTTACGGTCGAAGTGAACTCCTCGAACGAGATAGGCTCGGCATACAAACCGTTCACACCATTGTAGAGCAACTGCTCAACAACTGCGGTAGCCTCGTCGTTCTGCTCGTCGTAGAGGTACTGAGTAACGATACGCATCTGAGTATCGTCGCCAAACTGTTTAACCTCAAACGATTTGCTGCTTGCGTCGCCCTCAACAGCGTCGAATACCTCCTGCAAGCCCTCACGAACCTGGTTGGCGGTTACGGGCTGGTCGAAGCGTACTACGAAAGTACGACCACCCGAGAAGTCTACGCCGTAGTTCAAACCACGAGTCGAAAGCGATACAACCGAAGCAACGATCAGCACGAGCGATACGATGTACGAGTATTTACGTTTGCCGATAAAGTCAACCTTGGTGTTAGCCAAGAAGTTCTCGGTGAGTTTGTTCGAGAAGCTGATGTTTTTGCCCTTAGCAATGCGGCTCTCAAACATGATACGGGTGAAGAACAACGAGGTGAACAACGAGGTGATGATACCGATAATCAGAGTGGTTGCGAAGCCCTGAACAGGACCTGTACCGAATACGAAGAGCACGATACCGGTGATGATGGTGGTGATGTTGGCGTCCACAATTGCGCTCATAGCGTTCTTGTAACCCTCACTCACTGCCAGGCTCACACCCTTACCTGCTTTAATCTCCTCTTTGATACGCTCGTAGATAATTACGTTAGCGTCCACTGCCATACCCAGAGTCAGCACGATACCTGCGATACCGGGCAGAGTCAGAACTGCACCAAACGATGCAAGTACGCCGAACAGGAAGAATACGTTGCAAACCAGAGCTACGCTGGCAACAACACCTGCACCCTTATAGAAGAAGATCATATAGAGCAGTACCAAGATGAACGCAATCACAAACGAGATAAGCGAAGCGTTGATACTCTCGGCACCCAGCGAAGGACCAACTACGGTATCCTGAATGATGCGAGCAGGAGCGGGCAATTTACCCGATTTGAGCACGTTGGCCAAGTCGGTAGCCTCGGTGATGTCGAACTGACCGGTAATCTGCGAGCGACCGCCGGTAATCTCGTTCTGTACGGTAGGAGCCGAGTAAACCACGTTGTCCAATACGATAGCGATGCTCTTGCCGATGTTGGCTTTGGTCAGACGAGCCCACACGTTAGCACCGGTGGTGTTCATAACCATATCAACCTCTGCCGAGCCACCGGTCTGCGAGTACTGGGGCGAAGCGTCTACGATCGAGCCACCATCCAGGGGAGCTTTACCGTCGCGACCGTCGGCCTTGATAGCGTAGAGCTCGTAGATAGTGCCGGCCTCGTCGAGAGCTTTCGAGCTCCACAAGAAGCGAACGTCGGGGTTGATAACAGCCTTAACCTGGGGCAGGGCGAGCATCTCCTCGATAGCCTCCATGTCGTAGCTCATAGCGTGACCAACAACGGGACCGCGCATTACCTGACCGGCAGCGCTGGTTGCGGGCATCAGTTTAGCAAACAGAGGGTTGTTCTTGGCGTAAGCAGCAAACTCAGCCTCGGCATTCTGAGCCTCAGCACCTTCGAGCTCGGCGAGCAGGTCGCCCTCGGCAGCTGCTTTCTCCTCAACTTTCTCCTCAACCTCGCCAGCGTTCATATCGCGGAGGATAGCGTTAGCCCTCTGCAACATGGGGAATACCTCCGAGTTGTCGTAGGTTGCCCAGAACTCCAACGATGCGGTACCCTGCAAGAGTTTACGCACACGCTCGGGCTCCTTAACACCGGGGAGCTCAACCAAGATGCGGCCACCGTTCTCCAAGCGCTGGATGTTGGGCTGAGCCACACCAAAGCGGTCGATACGGCTGCGGAGTACGTTGTACGAGTTGGCGATTGCGCTCTCGGCCTCCTCGTGGAGTACTTTCACAACCTCGTCGTTGGTGCTATTGAGGGTAACTTTGTCCTTCATAATCTGGTTGTTGAAGATAACAGCCAGGGGAGCACCGTTCGAGAGTTTGTCGTAAGCCTTAGCGAAGAGGGTGATATAGTCGCTCTGCGAGTTTTTGGCCTCCACCTTAGCCTGCTCGATAGCAGCGAGGAAGGTGGGGTCTTTCGAGTCGTTCGAGAGAGCTTTAACTACGTCCTCAACAGCGATTTCGAGCATCACGTTCATACCACCTTTGAGGTCCAGACCGAGGTTAATCTCTTTCTCTTTTACCTCTTTGTAGGTGAACTTTTTGATGAGGATGTTGTAAACGGGTTTCGACTTAACGCTGTCGAGATACTGCTGCTCTTTTTTGGCCAGGAGGTTCTCGATGAAAGCGTCCTCGCTGAGGCCCGATTTCTCGATAGCAGCGGCGTCGATAGTAGTAGCAGCTACCTGCTCAGCGGCATATTTGGCAGCTTTTTTCTCCACAACGCCCGAAACAACCGAGAACGAGAGCTGGTAAGCGCACGCCAAAGCCAAAGCGATGGCGATGAATTTGATAAATCCTTTGTTCTGCATTGTTTTAAGTTTTTGTGTATTATTTGTTTTTGCTTGTTATTGTTCTTGTCAAGCGGTGCGATTTTGTTCATTTTACGCCCCATATTTGGGCCCCAAATGCCACCTCACGGGTAGTTTTCGCACAATTAACCCGCAAAAATACACTTTTTTTCGTAAACTCAAAAAAATACCTATTATAAAAAGGGAATTGAAAGTTGAAAGTTGAAAGTTGAAAGTTATATAGTAAAACTCACTAAACTCCTTAAACTCCCTAAATTCCCTAAACTCCCTAACGACTTAGGTCGGTTGACGGTCGACGGTCGACGGTCGACAAAAAAAACAAAGAGGCTCGTCGGTCGGACGAACCCCTCTGTTTGTATGGGCAATTAAGCCTTATTTTACCTCCTCGAACTCTACATCCTCGGCCTGGGCTTTCTGACCACCCTGGTCGCCAGCCTGCTGCTGAGCACCCTGCTGAGCACCCTGAGCCTGCTGCTGCGAGTAGATGTCCTGCGAAGCTGCCTGCCATGCGGCATTGAGTTTCTCGCTTGCTGCATCGATGTCGGCAATGTTCTGGGCCGAGTGTGCAGCCTTCAACTCTGCCAAAGCACCCTCAATGGCCGATTTCTTGTCGGCGGGCAGTTTGTCGCCATACTCTTTGAGCTGTTTCTCGGTCGAGAAAATCATCGAGTCGGCACCGTTAATTTTGTCGATACGCTCGCGCTCCTCTTTATCCTTTGCCTCGTTGGCCTTAGCCTCGTCGCGCATACGCTGAATCTCTGCCTCGGTCAAGCCGCTCGAAGCCTCAATGCGGATGCTCTGCTCTTTGCCGGTGCCTTTGTCTTTGGCCGACACGTACAGAATACCGTTGGCGACGATGTCGAACGAAACCTCAATCTGGGGGACACCACGAGGAGCTGCGGGAATGCCGTCGAGGTGGAAGCGACCGATGGTCTTGTTGTCGCGTGCCATCTGGCGCTCGCCCTGCAAAACGTGAATCTCTACCGAGGGCTGGTTGTCCTGAGCGGTCGAGAACACCTGGCTCTTGCGGGTAGGAATGGTGGTGTTGGCGTCGATCAGACGGGTAAATACGCCACCCAAAGTCTCGATACCGAGCGACAGAGGAGTAACGTCGAGCAGAAGCACATCCTTAACCTCGCCGGTAAGTACGCCACCCTGAATTGCAGCACCGATAGCCACAACCTCGTCGGGGTTTACGTTTTTCGAAGGAGCTTTGCCGAAGAAATCCTCAACCACTTTCTGGATTGCGGGGATACGGGTCGAACCTCCCACCAAGATAACCTCGTCGATCTGGCTTGCGCTCATACCTGCATCGCTCAGAGCCTTGCGGCAGGGCTCGATGGTGGCACGAATCAGGCTGTCGGCCAACTGCTCGAATTTAGCACGAGTAAGAGTCATTACCAAGTGCTGAGGAATGCCGTCTACGGGCATGATGTAGGGCAGGTTAATCTCGGTCGAGGTGCTGCTCGAAAGCTCAATTTTGGCCTTCTCGGCAGCCTCTTTCAGACGCTGCATAGCCATTGCGTCTTTGCGCAGGTCGATGCCGTGTTTGCTCTGGAACTCAGCAGCCATCCAGTCGATAATAACGTGGTCGAAGTCGTCGCCACCAAGGTGGGTGTCACCGTTGGTCGATTTAACCTCAAATACGCCATCGCCAAGCTCCAAAATCGAGATATCGAAGGTACCACCACCGAGGTCATACACAGCGATTTTCATATCCTTGCCAGCCTTGTCCAGACCATAAGCCAGAGCAGCGGCGGTGGGCTCGTTGATGATACGACGAACTTTCAGACCTGCAATCTCGCCGGCCTCTTTGGTAGCCTGACGCTGCGAGTCGCAGAAATATGCGGGAACGGTGATAACTGCCTCGCTAACAGTGGTTCCGAGGTAGTCCTCGGCGGTCTTTTTCATCTTCTGCAAGATGATGGCCGAAATTTCCTGGGGAGTATATTTGCGGTCGCCAATCTCAACCACGGGCACGTTGTTGTTGCCACGCACTACGTTGTAGGGAACGCGGGTAACATCTTTTGCCACCTGGTCCATCGTCTCGCCCATAAAGCGTTTGATCGAGAAGATGGTGTTTTTGGGGTTGGTGATAGCCTGACGCTTTGCGGGGTCGCCCACTTTGCGCTCGCCACCCTCGGTGAAAGCCACAATCGAAGGGGTTGTGCGGTGTCCCTCGCTGTTGGGGATTACTACGGGCTCGTTGCCCTCCATTACTGCCACACAGCTGTTAGTTGTACCAAGGTCGATACCAATAATCTTTGCCATAACTTTACTTATTATTTATATGTTCAACTTATTTGTTCCTTGTTTAGCTCGGAGCACCCGCTCCGTTTGCCCTCCAAATGGGCAATCTCTGTGCCAAGCGCAAAAAGTGGCCATTCGACTGACAAAAGCGGTGGCACGCACAGCGGCGACTGACAAAATGTCATACTTTTTGTGTCAGTTTCTAAATGTTTAAGAAAAATTGTGTCAAAAATTTTTTTATTCCAATAAATGGTGGTATCTTAGTAGTGCTGAAAATAGCTAACCGTAAACAACAACTAAAACTAATATCGACTATGATTATTACCTTCAATGAGTTGCGCCGCACCAAGGACAAATTGCCCAGCGGTAGCATGCAGCGTATCGCTGACGAGCTTGGAATCGATGCAGATGTAGTAAGGAACTATTTTGGCGCTCGCCACTTCGAGGGCGGCACCGCAGGTGTTCACTTCGAGGAGGGTCCCGATGGTGGCACTGTAAGTTTCGACGACGACACCATCTATCAGGCTGCTCTGCGTATCCTCAAAGAGGTTGAGTAAGGCGCAATGCTTGGTCAAAAAAAGAGTCCAACTTTCGGGTTGGACTCTTTTTTTGAGTTGAAAGTTGAAAGTTATAGGGAGATTAGGGAGGTTAGGGAGGTTAGGGAGATTAGGGAGGGTAAGGAGTTTGATGATTTTATAGGAGATATAGGAGATATAAGACTAATAGGATTTATAGAGGTCTTATTACTCATATTACTCATATTACTCATATTACTCCTAAAAATCTTAGACGTTAGACCTCTGTCGGTTGACGGTCGACGGTCGACGTTCGACGTTTTCGGAGTCTGGGGGGGGATGAAAGAGAGTATGGCCGCCCAGACAGGGGTGGCAAAAAATAAAAGCGAGTACCAACGGCAAATTCATTTGCAAGGTGGTACTCACTTTTATTTTTGGTCGTGCTGATAGGCACGCTCTATTTCAGCCACAAGACTACGCCAAGGGTGCCTACGGGCACTCCGAGTGTATTAGGTAGTGGTGCTAAACAAAGACCTACCTAGACTGTAAGAGATACGAGCTTGGCGAGTATCTCAGAAAAGTTTTTGCG
>JAZLDU010000024.1:0-28616 GCA_045614885.1 Tidjanibacter sp.
CCGCAGTGTGCGACCTGATGAGCCTTGTGGTGCTCAAAGCTCCCGCAGAGTGGGGTGCCGACATCGCTGTTGGTTCGTCGCAGAGGTTTGGTCTGCCTATGGGCTTTGGTGGTCCCAGCGCAGGCTTTATGGCAACCAAAGATGCCTACAAACGTAATATGCCCGGTCGTATCATCGGTGTTTCGGTAGACCGCCTGGGTAATAGGGCTCTGCGTATGGCTTTGCAGACCCGCGAGCAGCACATCAAACGTGAGAAAGCAACCTCGAACATCTGTACTGCATCGGCCCTGATGGCTTCGATGAGCGGTTTCTATGCCGTGTACAATGGTCCCGAGGGCTTGGCTCGCATTGCTCAGCACATCCACTCGCACACCGTAGCCGTAGCCGAGGCTTTGAAGGCTCTGGGCTATGAGTTGGCATCGGAGGAGTATTTCGACACTTTGGAGGTGTCGGCCGAGGCTGCTGTTGTTCAGGATATCGCCTTGCAGCACGGCATCAACTTCTTCTATCCCGCCGAGGATAAGGTGCGTATGAGTTTCGACGAGATTACCACCGACGAGGAGGTAGCCGAGGTTGTGGCCATCTTTGCCGAGGCCGCAGGCAAAAAAGCTCCTAAGAGCATCAAAATCGACGAGGCTGCAAGCGTTATTCCTGCCGAGCTCCGTCGCCAGAGTGCAATTCTGACCGAGCCCGTATTCAACAAATACCACAGCGAGACCGAGCTGATGCGCTACATCAAACGCTTGGAGCACCGTGATATCTCGCTGGCCGACAGCATGATTTCGCTCGGCTCGTGCACCATGAAGCTCAACCCCGCAGCCACTATGCAGCCCCTTTCGCTGGCAGGCTTCGCAAATATGCACCCCTTTGCTCCCACCGCTCAGGCCGAGGGCTATATGGCTCTGATTAGCGAGTTGGAGAAAGATTTGGCTACCATTACCGGCTTTGCGGGTTGCACCTTGCAGCCCAACTCGGGTGCGGCAGGCGAGTATGCAGGTCTGATGATTATCCGTGCCTACCACCAGAGCCGTTCGCAGGGCTACCGCAACGTGATTCTTATTCCCGCATCGGCCCACGGTACCAACCCCGCATCGGCCGCTATGGCAGGTATGAAGATTGTGGTTGTGGCTTGCGACGCCAAGGGTAACATCGACGTTGAGGATCTGAAAGCCAAAGCTGAGCAGTATGAGGGCGAACTCGCAGGTCTGATGGTAACCTATCCTTCGACTCACGGCGTATTTGAGAGCCGCATTCGCGAGATTGTAGACGCAATCCACGAGCACGGCGGTCAGGTTTATATGGACGGTGCAAATATGAACGCCCAGGTGGGCCTCACCAACCCCGGCTTTATCGGTGCCGACGTATGCCACCTGAACTTGCACAAGACCTTCGCAATGCCTCACGGCGGTGGTGGTCCTGGTGTAGGTCCCGTATGTGTTGCCGAGCACTTGGTAGAGTTCTTGCCTTCGCACTCGGTTGTTCCCACCGGTGGTGCCGATGGTATTACTGCCGTTTCGTCGTCGCCTTGGGGTAGCGCACTGCTGTTGCCTATCACCTACGGCTACGTTAAGATGTTGGGTGCCGAGGGCTTGCGCAAAGCTACCGAGATGGCTATCGTGAATGCCAACTATATGTCGTGCCGTCTGGCCGAGAGCTACCGCACCTACTACTCGGGCGAGAGCGGCAGGGTAGGCCACGAGATGATTCTCGATTTGACCAACTTCCGCAAAGAGTATGGCGTAGAGGTGGGTGACGTGGCACACCGACTGATGGACTACGGCTTCCACGCACCAACCCTTTCGTTCCCCGTACACGATACGCTGATGGTAGAGCCTACCGAGAGCGAGTCGAAAGAGGAGATGGACAAGTTCTGCGACGCACTGGTGAAAATTTTGGCCGAGGCTCAGCAGACTCCCGCCATTGTGGTAAACGCTCCCTATACTGCTGCTGAGGTGGCAGGCGAGTGGGCCCACGAGTTCTCGCGCGAGGAGGCAGTCTTCCCCTTGGAGTGGGTTAAGGCTCAGAAGTTCTTCCCCTATGTTACCAAGATCGACAATGGCTTTGGCGACCGCAACTTGGTGGCAGTGAATAAGGAGTAATTCAAAATTCAGAATTCAGAATTCAAAATTAAGGCCCTCGCACGGAATGTGCGGGGGCTTTTTTTGTGTTGGGAGCAAAAATTCTCAATTCTCAATTCTCAATTCTCAATTATTTTCGTATATTTGTCGGTTAATTGGACTTGGAGTATGCAGAAGTTACGAAACTACATATTTGGCGCAGTGATTGTGGCCCTCTTGGGAGCGGCTATGGTGGCGTGTGAAGCCTCCGACACCTTTGCGCCCAAGCAGCGAGTGCAGATAGAGAGTTTCTTGGCGCAGAACTCGTTGGAGTATCGACTGACTACTGACAGCGTCTATGTCCATACCGCCTACAACCCCCTGCCCGAGGGCGACCAAACCGTCATCCAGAATGGCGACAAGGTGAAGTACAACTTCGAGGCCTACACCTTCAACGGCAGGCCCGCAACGCTGCCCTACTACACCAACAAAGAGTGGTTGGCCGAGCAGTTGGGCGATGTTATCGACACCAGCTTCTGGGATTTCGAGCCTGTGAGCGTGCGACTTGGCGGCGAGCCTATACTAAAAGGGCTCGAAAGTGCGTTACCATCTTGTCGCAAGGGCGACTCGGTGGTGGTATTCCTCACCTCGTCGAATGCCTATGGCGACCGCCACGTTGGAGTGGTACCCGCCAATACGGCCGTGATGATGGTGCTGAACATACTTGATGTGGAAAACTAATAGATACATACCATATTATATTATATGAACAGAATTTTTTGCAAGATAGCCTTGGTGGCACTTATGATTGTTGCGGCTGTGGGTTGTGCACAGAAGCCCGAGGGCGATTTCGACGCTCTCGAAGCTCAGTCGTTGGCCGCTTGGATGGATAAAAACTATCCCGACTGGAAAACAAGTGGCGAGTGGACTGCCGTAGACGGAGTATATATCAAATGGCTCCGCAGGGTGGAGGAGAGCGCTACCGACACCATCATCAAGCCCGAGAATTGGGTGCGCATCAACTACACGGGCAAAAACCTGCAAAACGATGTATTCTACACCCGTAATGCCAAGGTGGCTAAAATTCAGGGTACTTACAGCCGTCGTACCCACTATGTGCCCGACTTTGTATACCTCTCGGAGGAGAATACCCTCATCCATAGCGGCACCTACGAGGCTCTTACCCGTATGAAGGTGGGCGAGATGGTGCGTGTGATTATGCCCAGCGGTCGCTATTCGGGCTCGGATGGCTACTCGTCTACCAATGTGGGCTACAACGGCCAGTTTGGTCTGGCGGGCAACGTACCTATTATTGTAGACTCGCTCGAACTCGTTGAGGTCTCGGCCGACCCAATCGTTACCGAGAACAAAGAGATTGCAGCCTATGTGAAAGATAGGTGGGCTATGAAACCCGCCGACTCGCTCAAAGAGGGCCTCTATGTTCAGCTGATGACCCCTCTGCCATTCAAACGCGACTCGGTGGCTAAGGACTCGACTCTCACCTGCTACTATAAGGCCTACTTCCTCGACGGCTTTGTGTTTGATAGCAATATCGACTCGGTGCAGATGCGCGCTTGGGGCGAGATTACCAACGAGGGCCCCTTGGAGTGGGATATGAAAGATAGCTCGACCTCGATGATTTCGGGCTTCAAGGAGGCTTGCTTGCAGGCTTGTTATGGCGACCACATCCGCACGGTATTCACCTCGGCTTGGGGCTACGGTATCAGTGGCAGTTCGGCTACGGCTACCACCATCAGCTCGTCGAGCGACAGCAGCTACGACGAATATGCCAACTACTACAACTATCTGAACTACTATAACTATATGAATCAGATGTATGGCTATGGTAGCTACGGCTATGGTGGCTATGGCTACGGCAATGGTTACTACAACGACTACTACAATAGCGCCTACTACGCTTCGCTCTACTCGTCGATGTACGACACCAGCTCGTCGTCATCTTCTAACGAGGACGAGACCGAGGAGAGCAAGGTGCAGATTTCTACCGAGATTTTGCCCTTCACACCGCTGATTTTCGAGATTTGGGTGTGCGCAATCGACGGCTCGCAGGAGATTCCCGATGCTAATACCGAGTAGTCGGTCGGACTGAAATAAACGGATATAAATAAACCCGAGGTTCTGAAACAGAATCTCGGGTTTATTTGTGCTTGGTATAATTGCCCCAAACGGCCATTATCCTTGCCCCTTGGCGTAGGGTTTAGCTATTCTTCTCGGCCCTCTTGCGGTCGATTTCGCTGAGGAGGATTTTGCGCATACGCATAAACTTGGGAGTAATCTCTACATACTCGTCCTCGCGGATATATTCGAGCGCCTCCTCCAACGAGAACTTAACAGCAGGAGCAAGGATTACCTTGTCGTCCGAGCCGCTGGCACGCATATTGGTCAGCTTTTTGCTCTTGGTGAGGTTTAGGCAGATGTCGTTGTCGCGGGTATTTTCGCCCACCACCTGACCGCAGTAGATCTCCTCGCCGGGCTCCACAAAGAAACGGCCACGATCCTGCACCTTGCCGAGTGCGTAGGCAAAGGCCTGACCGGTCTCCATAGCCACCAGCGAGCCTACCGAGCGCATCTCTATCTCGCCCTTGTAGGGCTCGAAACCTTTCAGTCGGTGAGCCATAATGGCCTCGCCGGCGGTTGCGGTGAGCAGGTTGCTACGTAGGCCGATGATGCCACGCGAGGGAATCTCGAATTCCAAGCGGGTGCGCTCGTTGTGTGTTTCCATATTTTTGAGCGTACCTTTGCGCTTGGTTGTCAGCTCGATAGCCTTGCCGGCATACTCCTCGGGAAGGTCGATTGTAAGCTCCTCTACGGGCTCGCACTTTACACCGTTTATCTCCTTGAAGATTACCTTGGGCTGGCCTACCTGCAACTCGTAGCCCTCGCGACGCATGGTCTCGATAAGCACCGACAGGTGCAGCACACCTCGGCCATAAACGATGAATTTGTCGGCACTCTCGCCCTGCACTACGCGCAGAGCCAAGTTCTTCTCCAACTCCTTGTCCAGACGCTCCTTGATGTGTCGGCTGGTGACAAACTTGCCGTCGCGACCAAAGAAGGGCGAGTCGTTGATGGTAAAGAGCATACTCATCGTGGGCTCGTCGATGGTGATAGGGGGCAGTGGCTCGGGATTCTCGAAGTCGCAGATGGTGTCGCCAATCTCGAAGCCGTCGATACCCACCAGAGCGCAAATCTCGCCACACTCCACACGCTCGGCTTTGGCTTTACCAAGGCCCTCGAATACCATCAGGTCTTTGATTTTGCTCTTGACCATAGTCTTGCCGTCACGCTTGGCGAGGGTTACGTTCATACCTGCCGAGAGGCTGCCACGGGTGATTTTGCCCACAGCAATACGGCCCAGATAGGGCGAGTATTCGAGCGAGGTGATGAGCATCTGAGGAGTACCCTCTACCTTTTCGGGCTCGGGAATCTCGTCGATAATGGTATCCAACAGAGGGGTAATAGTGTTGGTTTTCTCTTTGTATGTGTGCGACATCCAGCCCTGCTTGGCGCTGCCATAGATGGTCTTGAAGTCGAGCTGGTCTTCGTTGGCATCGAGGGTGAACATCAGGTCGAACACCTGCTCGTGCACAAAGTCGGGACGGCAGTTGGGTTTGTCGACCTTGTTTACCACCACGATAGGTTTTTTGCCCAGTGCGAGTGCCTTTTGGAGCACAAAGCGGGTCTGGGGCATGGTACCCTCGAAGGCATCTACCAGCAGGATAACGCCGTCGGCCATATTGAGCACCCTCTCCACCTCGCCACCAAAGTCGCTGTGTCCGGGGGTGTCTATGATGTTAATTTTGTAGTCTTTGTAGATTACCGACACGTTTTTCGAGAGGATGGTAATACCCCTTTCGCGTTCGAGGTCGTTGTTGTCGAGTACGAGGGTACCGCTGGCCTCCTGTTTGCGGATGAGGTTGGCTTGTAGAATCATCTTGTCCACGAGAGTAGTTTTTCCGTGGTCAACGTGTGCGATAATTGCGATGTTGCGTAGTTTCTGCATCTTCTTTCGTGATTATTTGGCCGCAAAGGTAGTAAATTATCAAAGTTTTTGTACTACCTTCGCATATAAATTTAGGTATTTTTTATGGAGCACAACTATACGATAACCCACCAGGAGGGCAAACAGTGCCACATCACCATTGGCAGTTGGGAGCAGAAGATGGAACTATATGGAGCCTTTACCCGCACCATAGCCATTGTGGATGAGAGGGTTGCGGCGGAGTTTGAGCTGGCCGAGCGCTTCCCCGAGATGATTACCGTCGTGGGTGGCGAGGGGTGCAAGAGCCTCGAAGTGGCCCAAAGTGTGTGGGAGATGCTTGTAGAGATGGGGGCCGACCGCCAAACGGTGCTTGTGGGCATCGGAGGTGGAACGGTTACCGACCTTGTGGGCTTTGTGGCTGCAACCTATATGCGTGGCGTGAGGGCGGTGTTGCTGCCCACAACTCTGCTCGGCCAGGTCGATGCGGCCATTGGTGGCAAGTGTGGCCTAAACCTCGCGGGGCTGAAAAATATGGTTGGTGCTTTCTGCCTGCCTAAGGATGTTGTGTGCGACCCCGAGTGGCTCTCCACTCTGCCCGAAAGAGAGTGGCGCTGCGGTATGGCCGAGGTGATAAAGGCGGCCATTGTTGGCGATGCGGAACTGTTTGAATTGCTGGAAAATAGCACTCTTGATGAGGTGCGACGCGATGCTGCTTTGTGTGGCCGTATTGTGGCCCACGCGGTGGCTGTTAAGTGTGGGGTTGTGAACGAAGATTTTGCCGAGAGCGGAGTGCGTCGAGTGCTCAATCTGGGCCATACCATAGGCCACGCCATTGAGGCCTGCACGAGCGACTTTTCGCACGGCGAGGCGGTGGCTGTGGGTATCGCAGAGGTGGCCCGAATGGCTGTGGAGCGTGGGGTGATGAGTGGCGAGGATTGCGCCCGAATAGTCGCTCTGTTGGAACGCTACGGCCTGCCTACTACCACTCACCTGCCCAACGAAAAACTCCACGAGGCCCTGCTGCACGACAAGAAGAATCGCGACGGCAAAGTGGGGTGGGTACTGCCCATCGGCATAGGCAAACTTCCCAAATTCTAAGAGGAAAATCACTCTAATATATTGCCGAAATGCTTCCCCAATAAGTCGTTGTGGGATAGGCTGTTGACGATAGTTCCAACTGCGCTCCGCCCGTCTTTGAGTAGACCGTGAGGGTGAAGGTGTAGTCGTTGGCGCTGTACATCCACGAGTCGAACGTGACGGTCCAGCCGTTGTCGGTCTGGATGGTTGTGAAGTTGTTGAGCTGAGTTACCACCGTGTTGAACAAATCGAGGCGGTAGGGTGGCACAAAACCTCGGTAGTAGGGTAGGCACACGTCGGCCCAATCACCTCGGTAGGAGAGCTCCACGTTGGGATTGGTGATGAAGTGGCTGCTTCCTGCGGGCTCGACGTTGAACATCGTGGGTATGAAGCGGAAGTTGTGGGAGAGGATTGTCGAATCGACAAAACGCTCGTAGGCTGCCTGACGTGCTTTGCGACGAGCAATGCGCTCTTGGTGCTTGGTGGAGAGTTCTCGCTCGAACCTCTGGTCGGCTGGCAGGGTGGAGCCTCGCTCGGTGGGGGTGTTGCTGATAACCAGCGGAATAGCTGCGATGAGGGCCACTACAAACACCACTGCCGGAAGAATTAAACGACGCTTTTTCATGGTAATGATTGGTTGGTGGATAATTTGGAATTTTGAATCTTGAATTTTGAATTACCAAAAACCTTGCCTTGTGCGTAAAATCCCGACAAAAAATCGTACCTTTGCACTCGTAATTAGACAAATGTCGAACAAGTTGTTAGGGGGCTTTAAGAGCCTTAGGTCGGTTAGACGTTAGACGTTCGACGTTAGACAAATAAAAAAATGAAAGCAGTATTTAAGTTCAGTAGCGCAAAACTGTCGCAGATACCCGACCACGGCAAACCCGAATTTGCCTTCATCGGTCGCAGTAATGTGGGCAAGTCGTCGCTTATAAATATGCTCTCGGAGAGCAAGTTGGCCAAAGTGTCGGCCACCCCAGGCAAGACCAAACTGATAAACCACTTTTTGGTAGACGAGAAGTGGTGGCTGGTCGATTTGCCCGGCTATGGCTACGCCCGCACCTCGCAAACGGTGCGCAGAGAGTTCTCGAAGATTATCACCGACTATGTTACCAAGGCCAAGGGGTTGCACTTCTTGTTCGTGCTGGTCGATAGCCGCCACGAGCCTATGAAGATCGACCTCGACTTTATGCAGCTGCTCGGTCGCGAGGGTGTGCCCTTCGGAATTGTCTTCACCAAGACCGACAAACAGAACCAAAGGATTACCAATCAGAACATCGAGCGCTACCGCCAAGTGCTGTCGGAGTGGTGGGAAGAACTGCCCCTGATGTTTGCCACCTCGTCGGCCAAAGGACGCGGCAGGGAAGAAATAATCGCTTTTATTGAGGATTGTTTAACAAAATGTTGATAAAGTGGTGTGCGGAAAATTGCATATTCACTAAATAGGTACTACTTTTGTGCAACGATTATAACCCAAAATCTCTATAAATGGCAATTCACAAACTTAAAATCTTTGCTTGCCGCGGCTCGGAGAGCGTAGCAGCCAAGATTGCCAAGAGCTACGGAGTGGAGCTTGGCGACCTGACAGTAAGTCAATTTAGCGATGGCGAGTTTCAGCCCGCCTTTAATGAGAGCATCCGTGGATGCACCGTATTTATCGTACAGTCGACTCCTCCTCCAACCGAGAATCTTATGGAGTTGCTGCTGACCATCGACGCAGCACGTCGTGCTTCGGCCCACATGGTGGTTGCAGTTATGCCCTACTTCGGCTGGGCACGTCAGGACCGCAAAGACCGTCCCCGTGTACCCATCGGTGCCAAGTTGGTTGCAAACCTCCTCTCGGCAGCAGGTTGCGATAGGGTGATTACTATCGACCTCCACGCCGATCAGATTCAGGGCTTCTTCGACATTCCCGTAGACCACGTTTACGCATCGAAGGTATTTGTCCCCTACATCAAGAATCTGAAATTGGAGAACTTGTCGGTTGCTACCCCCGATATCGGTGGTGCAAAACGTGCCAATAGCTACGCATCGTACCTGGATGCACCTCTGGTGATCTGCCACAAGCACCGCGAGAGGCCCAATGTGGTTGGTACCATGACCGCCATTGGCGAGGTTAAAGGCCGCGATATCATCATCTTCGACGATATGGTAGATACTGCAGGTACTCTGACCAAAGCAGCAGGTATGTTTATGGAGATGGGCGCAGCCAGCGTGCGCGCGGTGATTACCCACCCCGTATTGAGCGGCCCTGCCTACGAGCGTATTGCCGAGAGCCAGCTGACCGAGATTATCGTTACCGATACTCTGCCCCTGCGCACCGACAAAGATACCTCGAAGTTTACCGTTCTGAGCGTTGCCGACATGTTGGCCGATGTGATTGAGCGCGTACACAACTATCGCGAGATTTCGTCGCAGTTCATTTTTAGCAAAAAAGCATAAGGAACAGCGTTCCTCACTGCAAAATACCCCATTGTGTGGCTCGGTAACCCAACTACCGAGCCATATTTGGAGTAATAACAACCATAACCATACTGATTTATGCAAGATAAGATTGATCTCGTTTACCTATGGGTAGATGGTAGCGACAAGGATTGGATCGAGAAGAAGCGTAAGGCCCTGATGGCCATCGACACCATATCCGACTCGCAACCTATGGCCGAGGCTCGATTTGTGGACAACGACGAGCTGAAATACTCGCTCCGTTCGGTGGAGAAGTATGCTCCCTGGATCAACCGAGTGTATGTCGTTACGGCCGACCAAACCCCTGCGTGGATAGATGTTAATCACCCCAAACTGAGGATAGTGTCGCACAGCGAAATACTTGCTCCTCACCATCTTCCGACCTTCAACTCTCACGCTATCGAAATGTCGATACCCGGCATTAAGGGGCTTAGTGAGCGCTTTCTGTTGGCCAACGACGACACCTTTATTGCCAAGCCTATCGGGCCGGAGTTTTTCTACACCTCCGAGGGGTTGCCTATTGCCCGCTTTGCCCGCCATATATCGAAAAAACAGAGCCTTTATATGACGGTTGTGCGTAGGGCTCAGGCGGCCATCGAGGCCATCTATGGCAAGCGCTATGTGCGTACTCCACACCACAACATAGATGCCTATCTGAAAAGCGACGTTGTGGCTTGTAATGGGGAGTTTGCCGAGTGGGTAGAGCGCACTCGCAGTGCACAATTTAGGACCACGCACGACCTACAACGAGTGGTGTGGCTATATTGGGCGATGGCCAAGGGTAGGGCAAAGATGAGGATTGTGCGCCACTACACCGCTACCACGGGGTTGTGGGACCGCATCAAGTGTCTGGTGCAGTTCCGATACAAGGTCGATTCGAGGAGTTTCGGTATTCACGGCGTGAGTGTCGAGCGAAAGTTCCGCAAGTATAACCCCACGCTCTTCTGTCTGAACGACAACGAGCGTGCCGACGATCGAGATCGCAAGGGGATGAAGGATTTCTTGGAGCGAATGTATCCCGAAAAGAGCAGTTTCGAGTTGTAGATTTTTTAGCATATAGAGCTATGGCAAAAGTTAAGAAGGCATACTTCTGCAAGGAGTGTGGCAACGAGTCGCCCAAGTGGTTTGGCCAGTGCCCCGCTTGCGGAGCGTGGAGCAGTTGTACCGAGGAGGTAATCTCGCGTGCTGCGGAGAGTTCGGCAGGGCGTCGCACCTCGGAGATTCGCCCCCAGAGGGTGGCCGAAATTGAGGATGCCGACCACCATAGGTTGGCTCTTTCGTCGGCCGAGATGAACCGTGTGCTGGGCGGTGGTCTGGTGCGTGGCTCAATGGTGCTGCTGGGCGGTGAGCCGGGTATCGGAAAGTCTACGCTGAGCCTTCAAGTAGCACTTGCAACCAAGGGCATTAAAACCCTCTATGTCAGCGGTGAGGAGTCGGCATCGCAGATTAAGATGAGGGCTCTGCGCCTGGGTGTGGCCAACGATGAGTGCTACATCTATCCCGAAACACTTTTGGAGAACATTCTGGGCCAGGTCGAGGCCACCAAACCCGACCTTGTGGTCATAGATTCGATACAGACAATTTTCAGCGAGGTGATAGAGTCGAGTGCAGGTAGCGTGTCACAGATTCGCGAGTGCGCAGCACGACTGCTCAAAATGGCCAAGGAGAGCGGCACCTCGGTAATCATCATCGGCCACATAACCAAAGATGGCACCATCGCGGGTCCCAAAATCTTGGAACACATTGTTGATGTGGTGCTCTCGTTCGAGGGCGACAACAACAACGTCTACCGCATACTGCGAGGTATCAAAAACCGCTTCGGAGCAACCTTCGAGATTGGCGTGTTCGAGATGCGCGAAGAGGGGCTCGGCGAGGTCGAAAACCCCTCGGAAATACTGCTCGGCCACCAAGAAGAACCCCTCAGTGGAGTGGGGGTGGGCGCAGCTGTCGACGGCATTAGGCCCTACCTGATCGAGGTGCAGGCTCTGGTGAGCAACGCTGCCTATGGCACCCCTCAGCGCTCGGCCACGGGCTTCGACAACCGCAGGCTCAATATGCTGCTGGCGGTGCTCGAAAAACGTGTGGGTATGAAGATGTTCCAGAAGGATGTCTTTTTGAACTTTGCGGGCGGATTTAAGGTGCAAGATACGGGCCTCGACCTGGCCGTCGTGGCAGCCGTAATGTCGTCCTACTTCGATAGAGCTATTGGCGAGGGCGTATGCGTGGCAGGCGAAATTGGCCTTTCGGGCGAAGTGCGCCCCGCGCCCCGCACCGAACAACGCATAGCCGAAGCTGCACGCCTCGGCTTTAAGAAGGTTATCGTTAGCGGCTACCTCCGCGATAGAGGCCTCAAAACCCCCAAAGGTGTCGAAGTGGTCTATATCAACACCGTGGGCCAACTCGCCGCGGCAATGTTCTGACGTCGACCGTCGACCGTCGACCGTCAACCGTCAACCGTCGACCGTCGACCGACGGAGGTCTAATGTCTAACGTCAAAGAGCAATAGGAGCAATAGGAGTAATAGGAGGTAATAAAAATCCCATAGCTCCTATAACTCTTAAAGCTCCTATAAAATCATTAAGGCCCCTAATGTCCTTAAATTCCTTAATGAGTTTAATGAGTTTAGGGAGTTGGGGTAATTTTCAACTTTCAACTTTCAATTCTCAACTTTCAATTCTCAATTCTCAATTCCCCATAACTACGTTATGGTTGTTAGCGGATTGTTAGTTATTTTGTGGGTAGAAAAATTGCAAATAAACCAAAGAAATGTCTATATTTGTGTGCCTGAAAAGTGGTTATGATTCGGGCAAATGGAAAGATGATGTTTCAATACACTGATAGACAGATGGTTAATATGTGCTTTTGCGGCTTCGCAGGGGCATATATTGCTTGTCGTGGTGAATGATTACAGAGGGGGTGTATCCATAAATGGATAGCCCTTTTGTTTTTTAAAGAGGATTGGCGACGGAAAATACACAAAACAACCAAACAATAATTAACTAATTACAAACTTTTTTAATCACAAACTAAAATTCAAAATCGTATGAAGAAATTATTCTCATTGATTTTCTCGATGTTTGTAGTCCTTGGCGCAATGGCCCAGGTTACTACTTCGAGCATGAGTGGTATTGTGACCGACAACAAAGGTGAGGTACTCGTAGGTGCCACCATCGTTGCTGTTCACACTCCCTCGGGTACTGAGTACGCAGTTGCTACCAATGGCAACGGCCGTTACATCATCAACGGTATGCGTACCGGTGGTCCTTACACCGTGGAGGTTTCGTTCCTCGGTATGAACACTGTTAAATTCTCGGATGTATATCTGAAACTTGGTGAGCCCGTAGAGCTCAACGCCGAGTTGGCAGAGGGTACCGAGATTGAGGCTGTGTCGATTGTTGGTAGCAACAAGTTTGCTGCAAGCAAGACCGGTGCTGCCGACAACTTCTCGCTCGAAGCAGTGGAGAACATGCCTACCATCGACCGTAGCGTGTATGACATTGTTAAGCTCACTCCCCAGGCTTCGATCAGCAAGAACGGTGGTATCTCGTTCGCAGGCTCGAACAACCGTTACAACTCGTTCCAGATCGACGGTGCTATTGCTAACGACTCGTTTGGTTTGGCAGCAAGCGGTACCAACGGTGGTCAGGCAGGTGGTAACCCCGTATCGCTCGACGCTATCGAGGAGATTCAGGTTGTAATCGCTCCCTTCGATGTTCGTCAGTCGGGCTTTACCGGTGGTGCTATCAACGCAGTTACCAAATCGGGTACCAACACCATCAAAGGTAGCTTCTCGGCTTACTACAACGATCAGAACCTGATTGGTATGAGCAACACTACCTACAACGAGATGGTTGGCAAGACCGAGAGGGCTAAATACGAGGAGCAGTTCCAGCAGACTTACAGTGTTGCTGTTGGTGGTCCTATCATCAAAAACAAACTCTTCTTGTTTGTTGCAGGTGAGTACTTCGGTTCGTCGCGCCCCAATGTTTACAGCCCCGTAAATGGTTCGTATCTGAACGAGGATGATCACATGCTGAAAAAACCCGTAACCGTTAATGGTCAGGAGTATAACTACCTCACTCCTGAGGTTGCAGATGCTATGATTGAGCACTACAAAAACACCTACGGCACTGAGAATTTCAGCGAGAGCTACGATCCCCACCAGATTACCAACCGTTCGTTGAACGCTTTGGCTCGTTTGGACTGGAACATCAACCAGAACAACAAACTGATGTTCCGCTACCAGTTTGCCGATTCGTACTCGGATAAATACAGCTCTGGTTACTACACCTACTACTTCAACAACTCGTCGTACAAGATGAAAAACCGCACCAATACCTTCGTATTGGAGCTCAACTCGCGCATCTCGGACAACATCTCGAACGAGTTCCGTGCTACCGCAGTGTACGTTCGCGACAAACGTGATGTTCCCTATCACGGTGCAAATATGTACATCAAGGACAACATCACCATCGACCTCGGTACCGAGTACTCGTCGGGTGCAAACGGTATGAACTCGGACTCGTACACCATTTCGGACAACTTGTCGATCTTTATGGGCGACCACAACATCACCGTTGGTACCCACAACGAGATCTTCAAGTTCTCGAACATCTTCTTGCAGTACGCATTTGGTGGTTACACCTACAACTCGCTTGCAGACTTCTTTGAAAACAACCCCACCCAGTTCAACTACAAATATGCAGATCCTAACCTCACCGGTGGCGAGAGTGTATGGGCAGCTACTACCTATGCAGCACAGTTTGGTCTGTATGCACAGGACGAGTGGAAACCCAACCGCGATCTGACCGTTACCGCTGGTATCCGTGCAGATATGCCTATGCTGTTGAACAATCCTACCGAGAACCCCACCTTCAACGCTACCGACTTTGCTACCAAGAACAACGAGTATGTAGGTACCACTCCTAAGGCTCAGATTCTCTGGTCGCCCCGTGTAGGTTTCCGTTACTGGTTGGATGACGACCACACTACCTTGCTCCGTGGTGGCGCAGGTATGTTCACCGGTCGTGTTCCCTTCGTATGGATCTCGAATGCTTACAACAATACCGGTATGGAGTCGAAGTCGGTTACCGTAAACAATCCTTTGAACGTTGACGGCTTCATGTTCACCAGCAACCCCTACCAGATGATCGAGCAGAATATCATCAAGGCAGGTGAGTCGGGTGCTACCATCAACACTCTGAACGAGAACTTCAAATATCCCCAGGTATTCCGTGTGAACCTCGGTTTGGACAAAGAGTTCGACAATGGTCTGAAAGTTACCTTCGACGCTCTGTTCTCGAAGACTCTGAACAACGTATTCTTCAACAACTTGGCTATCAACAACGAGAATGGTGCCAAAGTTTATCCCGTTGCTTCGAACGAGGCTATTGCAGCTCCCTACTACACTCAGACCAGCAGCGCTTACTCGGCAATCGTGGCTCTGAGCAACACCAACAAGGGTTACACCTACTCGCTGAGCGGTAAGGTTGAGAAATCGTTCGACTTCGGTCTGAACCTGATGGCATCGTACACCTTCGGTCACTCGTATTCGCTCAACGACGGTACTTCGTCGGTTGCATTCTCGAACTGGAAATACAACTACTCGGTAGATACCAACTCGCCCGACGAGCTTGGCTACTCGATGTTCGACCGTCCTCACAAACTGAACGCTTTGGTAAGCTACAACACTCCTTACTATGCTAACGGCCGTATGAAGACCACCTTCGCTATGACCTATGAGGGTATGAGCGGTCAGCGCTACTGCCTCACCATGAGCGAGGACGCAGACTTCAACAACGACGGCCAGAAAGGTAACTCGTTGCTCTACATTCCTACCGCCGAGGAGGTTGGCCAGATGAACTGGGCTAAACCCGAGGATGCTATCAAGTTCGAGAAATACATCAACGAGAGCCGCTATATGAGCAGCCACCGTGGTCAGTGGAGCGAGCGTAACGCAATCGTTGCTCCCTTCGAGAACATGTTCGACCTGCACATCGCTCAGGACTACATCTACGACAAGGTTGAGGGCCGCAAAGTTCAGCTGACCTTCGATATCATGAACTTGGGTAACTTGCTCAATCCCGCTTGGGGTGTTTACTACGGTGGTTCGTACAACTTGGCAGTGCTGGGTGTAACCAACGTAGCTCCCAACGGTGTTGCTGAGGATGGTACTATCAAGATGGTTCCCACCTACAACTTCAAGGGTAACGTACTTACCCCCAGCGATTTCTACTCGCGTTGGAGGTGCCAGCTTGGTCTGCGCCTGACCTTCTAATCCGACCGATTAGAATACATAAAACAAGAGGCTGATAAAGGGCACCTGCTACACAAGAAGTGTGGCGGGTGCCCGTAGCCGCAAAAGAGAGGAAATTCATTTTTTTCCACTAACACAATATCAATTAACCATTATGAAAAAACTTTTCAAATTTGCGTGTGCACTTCTGGCTGGTTTGGCAGTTTTCGCTTGCGACAACCAGTTTGAAGATGAGATTAAGTTCTGCACCGAGATCTCGACAAACGTGACTGAGCTGGCTCAGTTTGCTGCCGAGAATGCTACCGAGCAGACCATTGAGGTTACTGCCGATGGTCAGTGGATGGCTATTGCTCCCGCTTGGGTAGAGGTTAAGCCTAATGTTGGTTATTCGGGTAAGACTACCGTAACCGTTAAGGCTTTGGACAACAAAGAGACCGTAGAGAACGAGGCTGGTGAGATGGTTACCGAGCTGGGTCCCCAGCGTTCGGCTACTATCGCATTTACCGGCGAGGGTGAGGCTAAGGCCGAGGTTGCTTTGACTCAGGCAGGTGACCCCAACAAGTGGGATCCCGCTAAACCCCGTCCAGTAACTATGAAGTACTTCAACGAGGTTGCTACCACCGGTGACGGCTTTATCTATGAGCTTACCGGTAAGATCGTTGAGGTTGCCAACACTCTGTATGGTAACTTCTACTTCGAGGATGAGACCGGTCGTGCTTATGTATACGGTCTGGTAACTCCCGAGGGCGAGCAGAAAGTTCAGTGGGCTGCTGCTGGTCTGAAAATGAACGATATCATCACCGTTCGTGGTGCTCGTAGCGACTACAAGGGCGATCCTCAGATGAGCAACGCTGTTTATGTTTCGCACGAGGTTGGCGAGGATAATCCCGTTATCACTACCACTATCGGTGGTATCGACAAGGCTGGCGATTATATCGTAGAGGAGGCAGTTGTTATTGCTTCGTATGCTCGCGGTTTCTTGGCTGGCGACGAGACCGGCAAGATTCTGGTTTACCTGAACAAAGAGGCTGAGGTTGTTGTTGGCGACAAAGTGAAACTCGAAGGTGCTGTTACCAGCTATGCAGGTCTGTTGCAGTTTGGTAGCGATACCGTTGTAACCAAAGTTGGCGAGGGCGCAACTGTTGAGCACGGCGAGCCCGTTGTTATGGACGTTGCTGCTTTGGAGGCTTACTTGGAGGCTCCCGCTATCCAGTATGCAAGTTACGTTGGTACTCTGTCGATCACCGAGAACGACAAGGGTAGCAAATACTACAATGTTATCTTCGACGATACCGAGAAGGCTCAGGGTAGCATCTCGTATCCCACTATGGATCTGACCGAGTTCAATGGTAAGAAAGTTACCGTTACCGGTTATACTATTGGTGTAAGCAGCGGCAAGTTTGTGAACACTATGGTAGTTAACGTAACCGAGGTTGAGAAAGTTGAGACCAACTTTGGCGAGAAGACCTATGAGTTCTTGAAAGCTATCGTAGACGGCAAAATGCTGGGCGACGCTACTCCCGAGATTGAGGATTGGACTTCGGTTACCGCCGAGTTCCCCGGTATTACCTTGGCTGAGATTGAGGGCAAATTGGAGATCACTAGCATCGACGGTGCTCCTCTGACCGCTCTTCCCAACACCATCAGCCTGCCCGAGTTGGTTAGGTTTAATGTAAACAGCAACAAAGCATTTGAGGGCAAAGAGTTCCCCGCAGTTTGGAACACTCCTAAGTTGGAGTATGTGAACATCGCAGTCTGCGGTTTCACCGGCACTTTCCCCAAGAGCTTTGCTGAGAACACTCCTGCAATGCACACTCTGTTTATGAACGACAACCAGTTCAAAGGCGCATGGCCTCACACTTGGGCTTCGGGT
This sequence comes from Tidjanibacter sp., assembly GCA_045614885.1. Classification (GTDB taxonomy): domain Bacteria; phylum Bacteroidota; class Bacteroidia; order Bacteroidales; family Rikenellaceae; genus Tidjanibacter. The sequence goes on from JAZLDU010000024.1 coordinate 17,733, forward strand.
GTAAACGGTGGTACCGGCAAATTGGAGTGCTTGATTTCGATCCCCGGTAACGACAAGATGGGTTACATGGTTCCCGCAACTATGGACGTTAAGCTGAACGCATACAATGCAGATGGTTCGTTGAACAACCCCAGCCGCGACAAAACCCAGATTAAGATTGGTGGCGCTGATGCAGATCCTGCTCAGTACATCGGTTTCGAGAAGGGTTGGGGCCAGGAGCGCTACGTTAAATATGGCGAGGGTGCTGCTGACGATCTGACTACTTGGAACGCACACCGTCTGCTGACCGAGAATGGTGACGAGTGGGCTTGGTTCTTCTCGAACCTCCCCGGCAAGATTCCTACCGCTCTGTACGATTGGGATCAGGCTGCTGCTGACGCATTTACTGCCGATGGCACTCTGCCCGACCCCAATGTTGATAACAGCGTAACCATCGCTCACATCATCGAGAATGGCGCTGGTACTTACGAGGTTAAAGATGCTACCGTTGTGGCTGTTACCACCAAAGGTATCCTGCTGAACGATGGTACAGGCTATATCTACCACTACCAGAACGCTGCTCCCAGCGTTGTAGTTGGCGATATCGTTAAGGTTAAAGGCGAGGTTGAGATTCGTTACTCGATGCACCAGTTCAAATCGAGTGCTACTGCCGAGAAAACCGGTCACAACGACTCGTTCGCACAGCCCACTCCCGAGGTTATCGACGCTACTGCTCTGGATGCATACATGAATGCACCTGTATATAAATATGTAGAGGTAACCGGTATTTTGGAGGCTGGTCAGTACATCAACCTCGTTGTTGAGGGTACCGAGAACACTGCAAGTGTTTCGTACTGCCCCGAGGCAAATGCCCTGAAAGCTCTCAATGGTCACAGCTTGACTCTCTACGGTTACTTTGGTGGTAGCAACGTTGGTAGCAAATATGCAACCTTCTACCTTGTATCGTACACCGACAATGGTTTGGTTGTTGAGCCCGAGGTTGGTGGCGAGATTACCGAGTTTGGTAGCTATGTATGGACTATGGCAAGTGGCGATATTTCGGAGGGTCAGTTGGTTAAGGGTGAGCCCAAGATTACCTGGACCAGCACCGCTGCTCCCTACATTGGTTGGGATAACAATAATGGCAAAGGTGTTCAGATTGGTAGCGGCAGCAAACCTGCCAACTCGTTCACTTTGTCGACTGAAGCTGTTAAGGTAAACATCGAGAAGATCATCGTAAACGCTTCGGTTGCTAACAGTGGCGACGGTAAATTGACCGTTAAGGTTGGTGACAAGGTTTGCTTGGATGGTCAGGCTCTGACTACCACTGCAACCGACTACACCGTAGCTGTTGGTGCTACCGGTAAGGTTGAGATTAGCTTGGGTGCTACTGCTAAGGCAATGTACCTCAAATCGATCACTATCGTTACTGCAGAGTATGTTGAGCCCGAGGAGCCCGAGGTACTGATTGGCGAGGGTACCAAAGCATTCTTGCAGGCTATCGTTGATGGCAACTTGATGGGTGAGTCGACTCCCGCTGTTGATGACTGGAAACACCTCGACGAGCACTTCCCCGGTATCACCATCAACGAGATCGGTGGTAAATTGGAGATTGTTCGTATCGATGGCGTACCTTTCGTTGGTCTGCCCAACGAGGTTAAACTGCCCGAGTTGGTTCACTGGAACACCAGTAGCAACACTGGCCTTAATGGCAAAACTTTCTCCACTACTTGGGACACTCCTAAGTTGGAGTATGTAAACATCGCAGTTTGCGGTTTGGTAGGTACTTTCCCTGCAAGCTTTGCTGCTAACACTCCCGCACTGCACACCTTGTTTATGAACGACAACAACTTTGAGGGCGCATGGCCTCACTTCTGGGCTTCGGGTGTAAACGGTGGTACCGGCAAATTGGAGTGTATGATTTCGATTGCTGGTAACGCTAAGATGGGTTATATGGTTCCCGCAACTCTCGACGTTAAACTGAACGCTTGGAAAGATGGTAACAAAGAGAATGGCCACGCTAACCCCAGCCGCGACCTTACTCAGATTAAGATTGCTGGTGCAGATGCAAATCCTGCTCAGTATGTTGGTTTCGAGAAAGGTTGGGGTCAGGAGCGTTACGTTACCTACGGTGGCGGTACCGCAAATGATCTGACTACTTGGAACGAGCACCGTCTGTTGGTAGACGAGTGGGCTTGGTACTTCTCGAACCTTCCCGGTTCGATTCCTCAGGTTCTGTTGGAGTGGGATCAGGCAGCTGCTGATGCATACACTGCAAGCGGTGTTCTGCCCGACCTGAGCCAGCCCGAGGAGGGTGGCGTTCACGAGGGTTTCAACTAATCGCTCAGCGAACACACAATAGGCCTTAGAGCCTAAATACGAAAATAGGGGTTTCTGCCGATGCAGAAACCCCTATTTGTGTTGTGGTGAGGGCTTACCTTAGTATCACTATTTGGTGCTCTAAAAAGCCCTTAAATGCGGGCGGCTACAAGCACTTCTCGAAGATGGCCTCCACGTCGGCAGGGTAGAGGGTTTTGAAGCCGTCGATTTTGCCACTACGGCACGCCTTGGCAGCCATCAGTGCAAAGTCCTCGCGCCTGATGCCCACCTCCGTAAAGGTGCGCTGCAAGCCAATCTCCTCGAACAAAAACTTCTCGGTGCGACGGATAGCCTCGCGGGCAATGGTCATCTTGTCGAGCGACGAGTCTATGCCAAAGACATTCACGCCATACTGCACATATTTGTCTACCGTGCTCTCGTCGAGGCAGTACTCCATCCAGCGGGGGGTGAGTATGGCAAGGCCCAAGCCGTGGGTAATGTCGTAGAGGGCCGAGAGCTCGTGTTCCATGGGGTGACAGCTCCACTCTTTGCGCTTGCCGCCGTTTATGAAGCCGTTGATGGCCCACGACGAAGCCCACATAAGGTTGGCACGAGCCTCGTAGTTGTCGGGCTGGGCAACGGCAATGGGGGCGTATTTAACAACGGTTTTGAGCAATCCCTCCATCATGCAGTCGAGCATAAAGAGATCCTCCTGGGTGTTGAAGTAGACCTCCAAGATGTGCGACATAATGTCGGCCGAGCCCGCAGCAGTCTGGAACTTGCTCACCGAGTAGGTCAGCGTGGGGTCCAGGAACGAAACCTTGGGCAGTAGGGCAGGGGCCAAGCGACCGAGTTTGTCGCCCGTTTCGAAGTTGGTGATTACACCACCGGTATCCATCTCCGAGCCTGTAGCCGAGAGGGTTAGGATGGTTACAATGGGCAGAGCTGTGTGGATGGGTTTGGCGCCTGCACCGAAGAACTCCCAGGGGTCGTGGTCTACACACGCACCTGCGGCCATAAACTTGGTGGCGTCGATGGTCGAGCCTCCGCCCACGGCCAGCAGTACGTCTATCTTCTGCTCTTTGCAGATGGCCACGCCCTTGCGCACCGACTCGATGCGGGGGTTGGGCTCGATGCCCGAGAGTTCAAAAACCTCCATCTCGGCCTTCTGCAACTCGGCCACAACCTTGTCGTAGAGCCCTATGCGCTTAATGGAGCCACCGCCATAGGTAAGCAGTACTCGGGTGCCAAATTTGCGCAACTCTTTGCCCAGATTACCGAGCTGATTTTCGCCGAAATATACCTTCGTGGGGATGTTGTAAACGAAACTGTTCATAGTAGCAAGTTTTTAGTTGTTTTATGCAAATTTAGCACTTTTATGGAGAAAAATGTTAAATTTGTACCACAGGCTCAAACAATTTTAGAAATCTGCCCCCGAAAATTATGAAAAAATACGACTTCGACGAGATTGTGCCACGAGAGGGCACCGATTGCCTTAAATACGACGCACGCACAGAGTACTTCGGCCGCGAAGATGTGATTCCGATGTGGATTGCCGATATGGACTTCAAAACCCCTCCGTTCGTTATGGAGGCCATGCGCAAGCGCCTCGAACACGAGGTGCTGGGCTACTCCCGCAAGTGCGGAGCGTGGATGGAGGCCATCCAGCAGTGGGCCAAGATGCGCTACGATTGGCAGGTCGAGGCCGAGTGGGTAGAGCACGTCTCGGGCATCGTTCCCGCCATCGCTTTTGCCATTCAAGCGCTCACCCAGAAGGGCGACGGAGTGTTGATTATGCCACCCGTCTATCCGCCCTATACCCACATCCCCGAAGGGTTGGAACGCAGGGTTGTAACCAATCCTCTGAGGCTTGTAGGTGGGCAGTTTGAGATTGATTTTGAGGACTTTGAACAGAAAGTTAAGGAGTGCAAACTCTTCCTGCTCTGCCACCCACATAACCCCGGTGGAAGGGTGTGGCGACGCGACGAGTTGGAACGTATGGCCGAGATTTGTGCCGACAATGGGGTGGTGGTTATCTCCGACGAAATTCACGCCGATATGACCTTCAAGGGCTACCAACATATACCCTTTGCGACCATTGGCCAGAAGGCAGCGATGAACTCTATAACGATGATGGCGGCCAGTAAGTCGTTCAACATTGCGGGCCTTATGTCGTCGTTTACAATCATCCCTAACCCACAACTAAGGGCGCAGTATAACGGCTTTCTGGCAAAGAGCGAGCTGAATCTGTGCCACATCTTTGCCACCATTGCCACCGCCGCAGCACTCACCCCCGAGGGGGCCGAGTGGCTCGACCAGATGATCGACTATGTGGCTGCAAATGTGGAGTTTGTGGAGAGCTATTTGGCCGAGAATATGCCCCTGTTGAAGATTGTGCGCCCCCAGGCTTCGTATCTGATTTTTCTCGACTGCCGAGGGCTTGGTTTGAGCCCCGAGGAGCTTAGGGCGTTCTTTGTCGATAAGGCCCGTGTGGCCATGAACGATGGCGTTGCTTTTGGGGCCGAGGGTGCAGGCTTTATGCGTATGAATGTGGGCTGCCCACGCTCGGTTGTGGCCCAAGCGCTCGACCAGATTTTGGCGGCCTATAAAGAGCTGACAGCCAAATAAATATGAATTGAGTGGCGGGCTATTTCTCCACCGCCATTCCTGCCTCTGCCCAGCCGAGAATACCACTGCCCAGCTCCACTATTTTGTAGCCGTTTTGGGCAAGTATTTTGGCGGCAGTTTTGCTGCGATTGCCACTGCGGCAGTAGAGTGCCACGGGCCTCTCTTTGGGGAGCTTGGCGAGGGCCTCTTGGGTGAAGTTGCTGCTGCGCATGTCGATATTGAGGTCTGTGCCGGGGATGTGTCCTTCGGCATATTCTGCGGGTGTGCGCACATCGAGAACAATGTATGTGGTGTCGGCCATGGTGGCCGCAAACTCTCCAACGTCTACCGAACGGAACTCCTGCTTCGACTGCCCAAAGAGCCCCAATAACGAACAGCTCATAATCAGCGCAATAAATAATCTCTTAAACATAACGGTTTTGTCGCCTTTGTGTAGGTGTTTGTGGCACAAATATAGGCATAAATATCGAAAATTGGCCACTACACGGCCAGGGTATCGATCTCCTTTTGAAGGCGGCTGAGGAAACGGCCAGCGTGGGCACCGTCCATCTGGGTATGGTGGAATTGGAAGCAGATGTTGAGGTGGTACCTGAAAAGGTGGCGCGAGTAGCGGCCCCAAATAATAAAGGGGTTGTTGAAAATGCCGCTATACATGCCGCCGCCAAACTCCAACTCGGTGTCGATAATGGCCGAAGTGCCTATGACCATGCAATCCTCCGAAAGGTCGCGGTCGGTGCAACTCTGGGCCACCTGTGCAGTGTAGGTCATATAGTCGCGACAATAGGCCTCGAAGTTGCCGTCGAACTCGATGTCGCACGAACTTACCTCGCCCGTGTGATTCATCACTTGTGTATTTATGGCAATCTTGTCGAACTGCATCAGCTTGTCGCCCACGGGTAGAAGGTGAAACTCCTTCTGTGCTAGGGCTGCCTTGCCGATGCAATAGCAGAGCAACATGTTGAATTTTAGGTGTTTGCTTTTGCTAATTCTTACGAGGCGTGTTACGTCTACCTTTTTGACAAAGGTGAGCATGGGATTTGGGGCATTTTTCCAGATTTCGAACTGCCTGCCTCGCGATGTTTCTTGGGGATTCACTTCTTTCATTGGTGGGCTGTTTTAGATAAAGGGGTGCAAAGGTAAGAAATTTTGCTCATATTTCCTATCCGGGAAGGTTTGGAACAAGGTTAAAATTGCGGTTGCTCACAAAAAACGTAGGAATATCCGCCCGAAAAGGTCGGACAACGACACAAAAAAAGGATAGCTTATGCTATCCTTCGTGCGCCAGAGCGGAAAACGAGAGTTTAACTAAGCTTAGTTAATTCTCCATATTTCTCTACCAACTCCAACTTTTTGATGCGGGAGGTGATTGCACTTGGCTTGCGCTGGAAATGGGCGGCAAGTTCTTTGGTCGTTGCACCCTCGCACCACATCTGAGTTAGCTCTAAATCATCCTCCTCATTCCAGGGCTTGTAGGCGTTGGGATACTCCTGTTGGCAAGCAAAAACCGAATAGGTAGGCGTTCCTGTCAGCTGCTTATAGGCTTTCAAATACTTCTTCAATCGCTTAACATCTTTGTCCGAAATGTAGGGCAATCGGCGAATGTCCATATTATCCGAGAGGTCGTTGAGCTTGACCGCTACTGCCAATGGATTCTCCTTGATACGAGCAATAAACTCATCGTATGGCTCATTTTCGGAGAGCTTAGTAATACAACGCAGTGCCTCGATAACCCTAGCTGAAAAGCCCTCAGCAGCAAGGCGTTCAAAGGTCCAATCGCTATCCTCCACAACGTCGTGTAGTACGCCAACAATCTTCTCTTCGGTGGTCTTACCTGCCGCCATTACACGCAACGGATGACCGATATAGTCATTTCCCGCCTTATCAAATTGACCACGATGCACCTCGGTTGCTATCTCTATTGCTCGTTCAAGTGTACTCATAGGATATGATTTATTAGACAATTCCCTACAAAGTTAGCAAATAACGATGATTTAATCGCAAATTTTTACTACCTTTACTACAAAATTTCAACTACTATGGCTAAACTCAATACAGCAGATATCGGTTTTGAAGATCAGATTTGGAAGGCGGCGGACAAGATGCGTGGCAATATCGACGCTTCGGAGTATAAATCCGTGGTGCTTGGCCTTATCTTTTTGAAGTATATTTCGGATAAGTTCGAGGCTCGCTACCAGGCACTTGTCGATGAGGGCGAGGGCTTCGAGGAGGACAAGGACGAGTACACAGCCGAGAATATCTTCTATGTTCCTACCGAGGCTCGCTGGTCGGTCATTGCTGCTGCGGCTCATACGCCAGAGATTGGCACTACTATCGACAACGCTATGCGTGCCATCGAGAAGGAGAACCGTCGCCTTAAAGATATTCTGCCCAAGAACTTCGCACGTCCCGAACTCGACAAGCGCCGCTTGGGCGATGTGGTCGATTTGTTCACCAATATCAAGATGCACGAGCACCGCGACTCGAAGGATATCCACGGTCGCGCCTACGAATACTGCCTCTCGAAGTTTGCCGAGGCGGAGGGCAAATTGGCGGGCGAATTCTACACCCCTGCCTGCATTGTCAAGACCCTTGTTAATGTTTTGGAGCCCTACCGAGGTCGTGTCTATGACCCTTGCTGTGGCTCGGGCGGTATGTTTGTGCAGTCGGCAAAGTTTATCGAGAGCCACGCCGGCAACATTAACCAAATCTCGGTCTATGGCCAGGACTCCAATCCTACTACTTGGAAGATGGCGCAGATGAACTTGGCTATTCGTGGTATCGAGGCCGACCTCGGACAGTATAATGCCGACACCTTCTTTGGCGACTGCCACCCGACCTTGAAGGCTGATTTTGTCTTGGCTAACCCGCCATTCAACCTCTCCGATTGGGGCGCAGACAAGCTCGCTGACGATGTGCGTTGGAAGTTCGGCACACCTCCTAATGGCAACGCCAACTTTGCGTGGATTCAGCATATTATCCACCACCTCGCACCTGCGGGCAAGGCGGGCGTTGTGCTTGCTAATGGCTCGCTGTCGAGCCAGAGCGGTGGCGAGGGCGAAATTCGCCGTCGATTGGTCGAAGCCGATTTGGTCGATTGTATTGTGGCTATGCCGTCGCAGTTGTTCTACACTACGCAGATACCCGTTTCGATTTGGTTTTTCAATAAGGCGAAGAAGCAGAAGGGCAAGACTCTGTTTATCGATGCCCGCAACCTCGGCACAATGGTTACCCGCAAATTGCGCGAGCTGACCGATGGCGCCCAGGGCGATATTATGCGCATCGCTAACACCTATAAGGCATTTGCCGAGGGCACACTCGCCGATGAAAAGGGCTTCTGCGCTGTGGTGGATATCAAGAAGATTGCCGAGCAGGACTTTATCCTCACCCCGGGACGCTATGTAGGCATTGCCGAGCAGGAGCAGGACGCCGAGCCATTCGAGGAGAAAATGTCGCGCCTTACGGGCGAACTCGCCACTCTCTTTGAACAGTCGCACGCCCTCGAAGCCGAAATCAAAAAACAACTCGAAAGTATTGGGTATAAATTGTAGGGAGTATGATTAGCGTTGTTTTAGATACTAACTTACTAAAATCTGGTAGCACGGATTTTACCGTTGTTCATTTTGTCAATAAACTAAATGATATAATTGGCGAAATAGAGTCTAACGATTTATACGATAAAGTGCAAATCTTAATTCCTCAAATTGTAATTGATGAATTATATGAGCATCAAAAGAAAGCGTATTTAGACAAGTATTCATCTATTAAGTCCTGCAAGTTTCATACTTTTGATATTATTCCGCATCCGAATTATGAACAATGGCTACACGATAAATTTAATGAAACAATAGATGAGTTAGCGGTTAGAGATGCAAAGTGTATTGTAATACCATATCCCGATGATGATGTATTACCCAATATAATAAAGCGGGCTGTTGCAAAACAAGCACCTTTTGAAGGAAAAGAAAAAGAAAGTGATAAGGGTTTTAAGGATGTTATATTGTGGGAATCTATATTGAAATACAAGCACACTCATATAACTGATACTATTATTTTGTGTAGTAAGGATGCGAGAATTTGTAACAGTTCTTTGAGTGTAGAATATAAAGAAGTTTTTGAAGATGAAATACACTTATTAAAATTAGAATCGGACAATGTTTCTCCTATATATGAACTGTTGTCAAAATTAACAGACTCGCCTATTAAACAAACCTTTGCCGAACGGTTAAAAGAAGATATTATACTAACCTTAAATAAGGATTTCATTTCATCATTATATTCAGATTATATTGTTATACACAACGAAAAAACATACGCTAATAGAGGTTTAATACTACAAGAACTTAAAATCAAAAACATAGAAAATACACCTGATAAAAACGGTAGATTATATATATCTACCACCGCAATGTTGATGATTGATTATCAGGAGAGTGGCGAAGATTGTGTTGCTTTTGCGCATCCTCGTATTGATATTGAGTATTCATTCACTGAAAAAGTTTTTTATTTAATCGAGTATGAATCTTCAAATGGCGAAATTATAAATGTCAGAGACCAAAACTATATTATATCAAGTGAATAATAGGAAAACATATAAATTGGGGGATATTGCCAATATTACCACAGGCTTTCCATTCAAGGGTGATTTGTATTCCAAGAATGGTATTAGGGTGTTGCGTGGTGAAAATATTGGCGATGAGGAATTGAGGTGGGATGGTCATCGTGACAAAAGATGGAATCTGCCATTTGAGAGAATAAATGAGTATTCACTACAAGATGGAGATGTAATACTTGCAATGGATGGTAATGTTGGGAAAAACAAAGCTCGCATTACCGATAAGGACTTGCCTATGCTTATAGCCCAGCGAGTTGCATGCATTAGAGCAAATACATTGTCAGACCAAAAATTTCTATACTATGCTATTATCTCTCGTGCATTTCAGCAATATTTAGATTCTGTAAAAACAGGCACAACCATACAACACATCAGCATGAAACAAATTGCTGATTATGAAATTACTTTGCCAGAGTTGGAGGAGCAGAGGAGGATTGCGGGGATATTGGGGGCGATAGATGATAAAATCGAAAATAATCGCCGCATAAACACCAACCTCGAATCCCAAGCCCAAGCACTCTATAAACAATGGTTTGTGGATAATCGCAACGAAGATTGGGAGATAAAGAAACTATCAGATTTCTTTGATGTAAAAACAGGTAAAAAGGATGCTAACTTTTCAACCACAGATGGCGAATATCCGTTCTTTACTTGTTCCCAAGATGTTCTAAAAGCTCCTGATTATAGTTTTGACGGGGCGGCAATACTTGTGGCAGGTAATGGAGATTTTAATGTCAAAAGGTATATTGGCAAGTTTGAGGCTTATCAAAGGACTTATGTATTGATTCCTTTTGATAGAAAATACCACTCTTTCTTGTACTTAACCATTAAACACTATTTGCAGGAAATAACAGGTGGCAGTAGGGGAAGTGTGATTAAGTTTATAACCAAAGGTAATATCGCTGATTTTGAAATCGCCTTGCCGCAAGAAAACATTGATGATAAGTTGGCAGTATTGGATAGTATATATCAAACAATAGATAGAAATACGGCAGAAAACCACAACCTTGCCACACTCCGCGATACTTTATTGCCAAAATTGATGAATGGCGAGATGAAAATGTAAAAACATACTACCTTTGTAAAAACTAACCGTCGAACTTTATGCACTTTACTGAGGCACATTTTGAGAATGCGATATTGGAGTTGATGCGTGATACGCTGGGCTACGACTACGTTTATGGCCCAAGTGTGGAGCGCGAATACACCGAGCCGTTGCACATAGACCTTGTGCAGCAGTCGCTCTATGCCATAAATCCAACCCTGTCTGCCGAGGCGGTGGAGGAGGCAATAGCCAAGATTCGCACCATCGAGAGTGGCTCGCTTGTGCAGCGCAACGAGGTGTT
>JAZLDU010000025.1:0-44941 GCA_045614885.1 Tidjanibacter sp.
CCTTAAAGACTTTAAGGGCATTAAGGGCCTTAATGATTTTAATAGGAGATATAAGAGATATAAGAGTTATAGGAGTTATAATTCTATTTCTCTTATCACTCCTAGTTCTCCTATAATTCTTAGTCGGTCGACGGCAAAACACACACGCCCCCGTCTACTGCTGGGGAGGGGCGTTGAGAAGTTCTTGCGCCTTCTCGAAGTCCTCCTCGGCCACCAGCAGGCGCACCAGGTTATCCTTGATGTAGGGGAGCATAATCGACGAAATCTCGTTTATCACACTCACCTCCACACCCATACTACGCAACATCGCAGCCGCCACCTCGGCCTCGGCTGCTGTGGGGTACGACGCAAGGGTCACCACCCCCTCTTTACTCTTCTGTTTCATCGCTGCAATCTCTTTTTGGGGAGTAAAACTTTTTCTGGATAAAGATAAGATTTTTTTTGCTGAAAATTATCTGCCCCCGTGTTAAAAATCTAAATAATATACCGTATCTTTGTCTACTAAGAGTAACGAAAACTACCAACACATGCCACAATTTGTTCATCTTCACGTACATACGCAGTACTCCATTCTCGACGGTGCTGCCTCCATATCCTCCATCGTAAAACGAGCCGGCGAATATGGTATGAACGCTGTGGCAATCACCGACCACGGCAACATGTACGGTGCCAAGGAGTTCTACGACACGGTTACCAAAGCGGGGCTCAAACCCATCCTCGGATGCGAAACCTACATCGTGGCCGACCGCGCAAACCGCAACAAAAAGAACGAACAACGACACCACCTCATACTCCTTGCCAAAAACGAAAAAGGATACCATAATCTGATAAAACTCGTGTCGCTGGGCTATACCGAGGGTATGTTCGACGGACGTGCCCGCATAGACCACGCACTATTGGAGGAGTTGCACGAGGGAATTATCTGCTGCTCGGCCTGTATTGCGGGCGAGGTGCCCAGGGCTATTCTCAATGGCAACACAGAGGAGGCCGAGAGGAGGTTGCTCTGGTACAAGGGGCTCTTTGGCGATGATTTTTATGTGGAGCTCCAAAGGCACAACCCCAAGGACCCCACAAGGCCCCGCGATGTGATTGAGAAGCAGAACGTGGCCAACAAGGTGTTGGTCGAGCTGGCCCGCAAACACGGCGTGAAAATTATCTGCTCGAACGACGTGCACTTCACCGATGCCGACGACGCTGCGGCCCACGACCACCTCATCTGCCTCAATACGGGCAAGGACTACGACGATCCCAACCGTATGCGCTACACGGGCGAGGAGTATTTCAAGAGCCCCGATGAGATGGCCGAGCTCTTTGCCGACTACCCCGAGGCGCTCGAAAATACCCTCGAAATTGCCGACAAGGTGGAGGTCTACAAACTCGACCGAGGCCCTCTGATGCCCAACTTCGATGTACCCGCAACGCTTGTGCTTGATGAGCAGAAACTCAGAGCGAGCGTTCTGAAAAAGAGCACCGACGAGGCCGAGAAGGCTGCCATAGAGGCTGCCGAGAGCATCTACACCTACGCCGACGAGCACCCCGAGGTGCAGGAGCGACTGATGGTGGCCAAGCAGTTCCAATACCTCACCCACCTGGTCTACGAGGGAGCCAAGGTGCGCTATGGCGAGCAGATTGAAGAATCGACCGTCAAGCGTATCGACTACGAGCTGAGCGTAATCGAAAATATGGGTTTCCCCGGCTACTTCCTTATCGTGTGGGACTACATTCGTGCCGCTCGCGAGTTGGGCGTGTCGGTAGGTCCCGGTCGTGGTTCGGCTGCCGGCTCGGTTGTGGCCTACGCATTGAAGATTACCAACATCGACCCCATAAAGTACGACTTGCTGTTTGAGCGATTCCTCAACCCCGACCGTATCTCGATGCCCGATGTAGACGTCGACTTCGACGAGGACGGCAGGGCCGATGTGCTCAACTACGTTATCGAGAAATATGGCCGCAAGAGGGTGGCTCAGATTGTCACCTTCGGTACTATGGCCCCCAAGATGGCCGTGAAGGATGTGGCCAGGGTGCAGAAATTGCCCCTGCCCGAGAGCGACCGACTCACCAAGCTTATTCCCGATAAGATTGAGAACAAGAAGGGCCAGACACCCTTCGAGTGGCTCTATGCCACCCAGAGCGAGTTTGCGGCCGAGAGGGAGTCGGAGAACAAGACCATTCGCGACACGCTCAAATATGCCGAGAAGCTCGAAGGCTCGGTGCGCCAGACGGGTGTACACGCCTGCGGTGTGATTATCGGCAAAGACGACCTCGAAAAGTTTGCCCCCATTGCTACGGCCAAGGATGCCGACCTGAACGTGGTGCAGTTCGAGGGCAAGTTTGTGGAGAGTGTGGGCCTTATCAAGATGGACTTCTTGGGCCTGAAAACCTTGTCGATTATCAAGGATGCGCTCGACAACATCAAGCGTACAACGGGCAAAGATATCGACATCGACGCCATTCCGCTCGACGACAAGAAGACCTACGAACTATTCAGCCACGGCGATACCACGGGCGTATTCCAGTTCGAGTCGCCCGGTATGAAGAAGCACCTGAGGGCTCTGAAACCCACCCGTTTCGAAGACCTGATTGCAATGAACGCCCTCTACCGCCCCGGCCCAATGGAGAAGATTCCCAACTTCATTGCGCGTAAGCAGGGCAAGGAGGCTATCACATACGACTTCCCCGAGATGGAGAAATACCTCTCGGACACCTACGGCATTACCGTCTATCAGGAGCAGGTGATGTTGCTCTCGCAGCTGCTTGCGGGCTTCACGGGAGGTCAGGCCGACACGCTGCGTAAGGCGATGGGTAAGAAGCAGAAGGCCGTGCTGGACAAACTCAAACCTCAGTTCATCGACGGAGCTGTGGAGAGGGGCCACGATGTGCCCACGCTCGAAAAGATTTGGGGCGAGTGGGAGGCATTTGCGTCGTATGCGTTCAACAAGTCGCACGCCACCTGCTACGCCTATGTGGCCTACCAGACCGCCTATCTGAAAGCCCACTACCCCGCAGAGTTTATGGCCGCACTGCTGAGCCGCAACCTCTCGAATATGGACAAGCTCACCTTCTTTATGGACGAGTGCCGCAAGATGCACCTGAGCGTACTCGGCCCCGACGTGAATAAGAGTATCCACACCTTCTCGGCCGACAAGGAGGGCAACATCCGCTTTGGTATGGCGGGCATCAAGGGTGTGGGCGAGGCCGCAGTGATGGAGATTGTCGAGGAGCGAGAGCGTGGCGGCGAGTTTACGGACATCTACGACTTCTTGGAGCGCATAAACTTCCAGGCCGTAAACCGCAAGTGTATCGAGAATATGGCCCTGGCGGGTAGCTTCGACTCCATACTCGGATTCCACCGCAGTAGGCTCTTTGTTACCGACCTGCGCGACCCCGGCTCGGTGCCCTTCCTCGATGCGCTTATGCGCTACGGCTCGAAGTTCCAGAGCGACAAGAACAACGCCCAGCAGAGCCTCTTCGGAGGAGCCATCGACACCAGCGTTCAGAGGCCCGTGCCCCCCATCGTTACCGAGTGGAGCAAGCTCGAAACACTCTCGCGCGAGAGGGAGATTACGGGTATGTATCTCTCGTCGCACCCGCTGGACGACTATAAGATTCTGATGAACCTGATTTGCTCGCACCAGCTGTCGCAGTTTGCCAACCTCTACGAGCTGAAAGACAAAGAGTTTGCCATTGCGGGTATGGTTACAAAGGTTACCAACCTCACGACCAAGGAGGGCAAACCCTATGGCCGCTTTGTGTTGGAGGACTACTCGGGCGACTATGAGTTTACGCTGTGGAGCAAAGAGTACGAGCAGTTTAGGCCCTATCTGTTCGAGAATTACTGCCTGCTCATTAGGGGTATGGTCAGGGAGAGAGCGTATAGACCTGGGGAGATGGAGGTGCGCCTGATGTCGATGGGACAGTTGGCCCAGATGCAGGAAGACCTGATAAAACAGCTGATTGTAAACATCTACCTCGACGAGTTGGATAGCGAGTTGGTCAAGGAGTTCACCAAGAAGATCAAGCAGTCGAAGGGCTCCACTCCGCTGAGGGTGCGCATCACCGACACGCAGAACGATGTGGCAGTAGATTTGCATCCCAAGAAGTTGAAGGTGAAGGTGGACCAGCAGCTGCTCGACTGGCTCAACGAGAAGGGAATACCGTTTTCGATTGTCAAGTAACAATCGGAGGGAATGGAAAATTGAAAATTGAAAATCGTCGTTAGACGTTAGACGTTAGACAAAAAGAAAGAAAAACACAATACTAACATTAAAACACAATTTTAA
The DNA here is from genome assembly GCA_045614885.1 of Tidjanibacter sp. Classification (GTDB taxonomy): domain Bacteria; phylum Bacteroidota; class Bacteroidia; order Bacteroidales; family Rikenellaceae; genus Tidjanibacter. The sequence goes on from JAZLDU010000025.1 coordinate 4,281, forward strand.
GACTATGGCACTTGTAATTAACGACGCCAACTATGCAGAGTTGGCAGCAGATGGCAAACTTTTGGTTATTGACTTTTGGGCAGAGTGGTGCGGTCCTTGCCGTATGATTGGCCCCATCGTGGAGAAATTGGCCGAGGAGTTCGAGGGCAAAGCCAACATTGGCAAATGCAACGTAGACGAGTCGGACGATGTACCCGTAAAATTCTCGGTACGCAACATCCCCACCATCGTATTCGTAAAGAACGGCGAGTTGGTAGACAAACAGGTGGGTGCTTGCTCGGAGGGCGACCTACGCAAGAAAATCGAGGCACACTTGTAGTTCTTGGCACGACTTTGGCCAAAAAAAGTGAAAAAAAAGAGGGCTTTCGGGCTCTCTTTTTTTGGATTTACAAAAAAGGTTGTATATTTGCACGCTGAAACAAGCAAACAACCCTTTGCCCAGGTGGCGGAATAGGTAGACGCGCACGTTTCAGGTGCGTGTGCCGCAAGGCGTGCAGGTTCGATTCCTGTCCTGGGCACCAACAAAAAGGCTCGACTGAAAAGTCGGGCCTTTTTTATTGGTAATAATCTTATAGGAGTTATAAGAGTTATAAGAGTTATAGGAGTTATAGGATTCTTAGTTCTCTTAGTTCTCCTATAAATCTTAGACGTTAGACCTCCGTCGGTCGACGGTTGACGGTCGACGGTCGACTAAAAAACAATGTACGCCAGCCACGCAAGCAGCCACGCCACAGCCGTATTGTAGAGTATCGTAAACCACATCCACCCACGGCTGCCACTCTCGCTCCTGACGGCCGACAGCGTAGCCAAGCAGGGGAAAAAGAGCAGTATAAATATCATAAACGCCAAGGCCGACGAGGGGGTCATACCACTGCGGGCAACAATACTCTCCGAGAGCGAGCCGCTATCGTCGCCACCATAGAGCACAGCCATAGTGCTCACCACCAACTCCTTGGCGGGTATGCTCGTAACCAGCGCCATTGCTGCACGCCAGTCGAGCCCCAAGGGGCGCATCACAGGCTCTATAAACTTGCCAATACGAGCCATATAGGAGTTTGAGTGGGTATCGCCCACCTCCACAGTCTGCTCCACTGCCACCTCGGCACATTGTTCCACAGTCGCACTTATCTCCGTCACCTCGGGGCGGGGATAGTAGCTGAAAAACCATATCACCACCGTAGCCAGCAGAATGGTCGTACCAATCTTGCGGATATACTGCGAGCACTTGTCCCACATGTGTCGCACCGTGGCGCGGAATGTGGGCCAGCGGTAGGGAGGCAGCTCCATAACAAAGGGTGTTTCGTCTTTCTTGAACTTGGTAGCCCTCAGCAGTCGTGCCGTAGCAAAGGCCACCAAGATACCCAGCAGATAGAGGCCTATGAGCACCGTTGCGGCCCTATTGGGGAAGAATGCACCCGCCAGCAGAATATATACGGGCAGGCGTGCGCTACACGACATAAAGGGCGTAACGAGTATGGTTATGAGCCTACTTGTGTGGCTCTCGATGGTGCGTGTGGCCATAATGGCAGGCACGTTGCAACCAAAGCCCATAATCAGCGGTATGAACGACTTGCCGTGCAGTCCCATTCGGTGCATCAGTCGATCCATAATGAAGGCTGCTCGGGCCATATAGCCGCTATCTTCCATCAGCGAGATGAAGAGGTAGAGAATCAGGATGTTGGGCAAAAAGACAGCCACGCTGCCCACGCCACCCACAATGCCGTTTACGACCAAATCGCGCAGAGCTCCGTCGGGCATTATGCGCCAGAGCCACTCGCCCAAAGCCCCAAAGCCACTCTCGATCCACCCCTGGGGGTAGGCTCCGAGGGCAAAGGTGGTGTAGAACATCAGCCACACCAATAATATAAATATAGGAAATCCGAGCCACTTGTTGGCCACAAGTCGGTCGATGCGTCGCGAGCGGCGGTTTATGTCCACCCCACCCTCGCTGAGGGTTTCCTCCAAAGCACCCGCAATGAAGCCGTATTTGTAGTCGCTAATGAGTGTTTCCACGTCGTTATTGAGCCTTCGCTGCACCTTGGCGGCCGACTCTTGGGCCAGCTCTTTCCACTTGTCGTAGTCCTCGCAGCTGCTCAGTATGGTAGCCACCTGAGCGTCGCCCTCTATCAGTTTGGCGGCCCAATAGCGAATGGGGAATTGGCGAGGAGCCTGCTCAGAGGTGCGAATCGCCTCCGAAAGGCGGCGAATCTCCTCCTCCAAGAGCGCACCATAGTTGATGTGAACGTGGCGAGCCACCTTGCTGCGCCCCTCGAAGAGTTCGATGATGGTGTCGAGCAACTGCTCCAAGCCGTAGCCACTTTTGGCAATGGTGGGAATGATGGGGATACCAATCATCGCACCAAATTGGTCGTAGTCGAACTTGGCACCGCTCGCCTCCAACTCGTCATACATATTCAGCGCCACAACGGTACGCTGGTTCAGGTCGATAAGCTCGGTGGTGAGATATAGATTTCGCTCCAAGTTGGATGCCACCACCGCATTCAGAATCACATCGGGCATCTTCTCGAACAGATGCTCGCGCACATAGACCTCCTCGGGAGTGTAGGCCGCAAGCGAGTAGGTGCCGGGCAGGTCGGTGATGTTTATGCGGTAGCCGCGATAGTTAAATCGGCCCCACTTGGCCTCCACCGTCACTCCGCTGTAATTGCCCACATGCTCGCTACTGCCCGATAGGGCGTTGAAGAGCGATGTTTTGCCACTATTGGGGTTGCCCACCAGCGCTACGTTAATCTCGTTGCGACGCATAGTCTTGGCCTGCTTGCGGGCACACGAGACTATGGTACACTGCTCACACGAAGTATCACAACCAAAGGTGCTGACCGTTTCGAGGTGCAATCGGTTGGCCTCCTCGGTGGGGAGCACCTCAATCATCGCCGCCTCGGCACTTCGTAGCGACACGTCGTAGCCCATAACGGAGTACTTCACAGGGTCTTTCAGGGGCGAGTTGAGCACACTGCGCACCTGCTGTCCTCGCACAAAGCCCATCTCCATAATGCGCTTGCGAAAACCGCCGTGGCCCGCCACTCGGACAATCACCGCCGACTGTCCCTCTATGAGTTCCGATAGTTTCATCTCTCCGTTATATGATATTTTTGCGTGCAAAAATAGTCGATATTTCGCAGGCTGTCAATCCCCATTTGTAGGTAGTTTGGGGGCGCAGACTAATAACTTATTGCTATATGGCGGGCAAAAATGGCGGGGAGGGTTGCTTTTTCGAGTGGGAAATACTATTTTTGTAGGTATGAAACAGAAGATACTCATACAGGTAGCCACCCTGCTGCTGGCCATAGTGCTGGGAGCCTCGTCGGCCCACGCCCAGAGCATCACTCAGGGCGCACGAGCACCACGCCTTTCGAGCTCGGTATGGCTCACCGACCGCCCCACCCTCAAAGGCAAAGCACTGCTGGTGGAGTTCTTCCACTCCACAAACCAAGAGTGCAAAGAGCGCATCGACAAGCTCAACCAGATTGCCGCCCTCTACAAAGAGAGCCTCAATGTGGTGGTCGTGGCCCGCGAACCACAAGAGCAGATTGCCGAGATGATGCTCCACGAGTATCAACACTTCTACGTTGCCATCGACGAGGCCGGCACAATCTTCAAGAGCTTCGATGTGCGCTACGTTCCCTACTCGGTGCTCACCAACCACCGAGGCGTAATCCTCTGGACCGGCAACTCGGCCCTGCTCGACCAATCCACAATCGACAAAATTATCACCACAAAATGAGTGCTACACACATAGACCACTACGAATACCACCACCGCGAGGAGCACGACGATAGCGCTCTGAACGTAACAAGCGGTGTGGAGAGCCAACCCGTCGTAAACCCCTACTTCAAACGTCCCAAACGCCGTGTGCTGTCGACCGACGAGTTTGTCGAGGGTATCCTTGCGGGCAACCGAACAATCCTCTCGCAGGCCATAACCCTCGTGGAGAGCAACAACCGCGACCACTATGCACAGGCCCAAGAGATTATCGAACGCTGCCTGCCCTACTCGGGCCGCTCGATGCGTATAGGCATTACGGGCGTACCTGGTGCTGGCAAATCGACCTTCATCGAGGCCGTAGGTGGCATTGTTACCGACCAGGGACACAAGCTCGCCGTGCTGGCCATCGACCCCTCGTCGGAGCGTAGTGGCGGGTCTATTCTGGGCGACAAAACCCGTATGGAGACCATCTGCAACAACCCCAATGTCTTTGTGCGCCCTTCGCCCAGCGCAGGTTCGCTCGGTGGCGTGGCCCGCAAAACCCGCGAAAGCGTGGTGTTGTGTGAGGCTGCGGGCTTTGATGTGATTTTTATCGAGACTGTGGGTGTGGGCCAGAGCGAAACGGCCGTACACTCGATGGTCGATATTTTTATGCTGCTCCAAATTTCGGGCGCAGGCGACGAGTTGCAGGGCATCAAGCGCGGTATTATGGAGATGGCCGACCTGGTGGCAATCACCAAGGCCGATGGCGACAACCGCCACCGCGCCGAACTGGCCAGGGCCCAAATCTTCAACGCCCTGAAACTCTTCCCTCCCACCGAGAGCGAGTGGACACCCCAGGTGCTCACCTGTTCGAGCCTTTCGGGCAAGGGCATTGGCGACGTGTGGAACACGGTGGTAGACTTCATCAACCACACCAAGGCCAACGGCTTCTTCCAGAACAACCGCAACCGCCAAGGCAAGTATTGGATGTACGAGAGCATAAACGAGACGCTCAAAAGCGACTTCTATACCAACGAACGCATTGCTCCGCTGTTGGCTCAGTATGAGGCCGACATTCTGGGCGACCGCATCAGCTCGTTCGTGGCAGCCAAAAACCTGCTGGACCTTTATAGGAGCTAAAAATTGAAAAATGAAAATTGAAAGTTAAGGGCTTTAATGTTGTTAGGGACATTAAGGCCCTTAATGATTTTATAGGAGATATAGGAGTTATAGGATATATATGATTCTTATTGCTCTTATTACTCCTAGTCCTCTTATAATTCTTAGTCGTTAGACGTTAGACCTCCGTCGGTTGACGGTCGACGGTCGACGGTTGACGGTCTCGGAGTCTGGGGGATGAAAGAGAGTATGGCCGCCCTGATAGGGGTGGCTAAAAATAAAAGCGAGTACCAACGGCAAATTCATTTGCAAGGTGGTACTCACTTTTATTTTTGGTAGTGCCGTCAAGGCACGCTCTATTTCAGCCACCAGACTACGCCAAGGGTGCCTACGGGCACTCCGAGTGTATTAGGTAGTGGTGCTAAACAAAGACCTACCTAGACTATAAGAGATACGAGCTTGGCGAGTATCTCAGAAAAGTTTTTGCGGAGCTTTTTACAAAAAGCGACAAACAAAAACCAAAGCTTAGGCCTTGGTGATAGCGATGGTGAGGGGTTCGTCGTCGAGGTCGCTTGCTACGACAAAGGCACCCTTAGGCTCGGCAGTGAGCGACACGCCTACGGCCAGGGTTTGTTGTGCAACGTAGTCGGCATAGACTTCGAGTGCGTCGGCGAGGTTATCTTTGTGTTCGATCTCCACGGTGATGCGGTCGGTAACTTCGAGGCCGCTATCTTTGCGGGCGTTCTGAATCCTATTCACCAGCTCGCGTGCGATACCTTCGCGGCGGAGTTCGTCGGTAACGGTCACGTCGAGGGCGACGGTCAGTTTACCCTCCGAGGCCACGAGCCATCCGGGCATATCTTCCGAGGTGATATCGAAGTCGGCGGGGGTTACGACAACGCTTTCGCCTGCCACTTCGAGGGTAGTTTGGTCGGCCACCTCGATAGCAGCAATCTGCTCCTGCGAGAAGGTTGCCACCAGAGCTGCCATAGGCTTAGCCAGCTTGGCGTAGCGTGCGCAGAAGTTCTTGAAGTTGAGCTTAATACGTTTAGTAATCAAGCCGGTGGTATCGGTGATGAGTTCTACATCCTTAACATTCACCTCGCCCATAACCAGCGACTTGACGGCCTCCAAGCGGCGGCCCATATCGGCATCGAGGATGGGGATAATGACCTTGGTGAGGGGCTGACGTACCTTGATGCCCACTTTGCGGCGCAGTGCGAGTACCATCGACGAGCTCTTCTGTGCCAGAGTCATCATCTCCTCCAAGTCGCGGTCGATGAGTGCCTCGTTGCAGGTGGGGAAGAGGTTCAGGTGAACAGAGCCTTCGTGGCGGCCACTGATAGAGTTCAGATCGCTAAACAGCCTCTCGCTGAAAAATGGTGCGAAGGGAGCCGACAGCTGAGCCACAACCTCCAAGCAGGTGTAGAGGGTTTGGTAGGCAGCCAATTTATCTTCGGTCATCTCGCCACCCCAGAAACGCTTGCGGTTGAGCCTTACGTACCAGTTCGACAAGTTCTCGCCCACAAACTCCTGAATAGCCCTTGCTGCGGGAGTGGGATCGTAATCGGCCAGACGCTCGCCCACCTCTTTGACGAGCGAGTTGAGTGTCGAGAGAATCCAGCGGTCAATCTCGGGCCTCTTCTCTACGGGCACCTCTGCCTCCTGACCGGTAAAGCCGTCCACGTTGGCATACAGAGCAAAGAATCCGTAGGTGTTGTAGAGGGTGCCGAAGTATTTGCGACGCACCTCGTCTACGCCATCGACGTCGAATTTGAGGTTATCCCAGGGCTGCGAGTTGCTAATCATATACCACCTTGTAGCGTCGGGACCATATTTGTCCATAACCTCGAAGGGATCTACGGCATTGCCCAAGCGTTTCGACATCTTGTTGCCGTTTTTGTCGAGCACAAGGCCGTTGGAGATGATATTCTTGAATGCCACGCTGTCGAACAACATTGTTGCCAGAGCGTGCAGAGTGTAGAACCAACCACGGGTCTGATCCACACCCTCGGCAATGAAGTCGGCGGGGTATACTTTCAGGAACTCCTCCTGGCTCATCTCGAAGGGGTAGTGCACCTGTGCATAGGGCATAGCGCCACTGTCGAACCAAACGTCGATCAGGTCGCTCTCCCTGCGCATAGGCTCACCCTTGCTCGAAACGAGGATAATGTTATCGACATAGGGCCTGTGGAGGTCTACCTTGTTGTAGTTCTCCTTCGAGAAGTCGCCCACCACAAAGTCGGCATAGGGGTTTTCGGTCATCAGGCCTGCTGCCACCGATTTCTCCACCTCGGCTTTCAGCTCCTCGATCGAGCCGATACACTTCATCTCCGAGTGATCCTCGTTGGCCCACACGGGCAGAGGAGTACCCCAGAAGCGGCTACGCGAGAGGTTCCAATCCACCAAGCCCTCCAACCAGCGGCCAAACCTACCGCTACCGGTCGATTCGGGTTTCCAATAGATGGTTTTGTTCAGCTCGATGAGCCTATCTTTCACTGCGGTAGTGCGGATAAACCACGAATCCAGAGGATAGTACAACACGGGCTTGTCGGTACGCCAGCAGTGGGGATAGTTGTGGGTATGTTTCTCAATTTTGAATACTTTGTTCTCGGCTTTGAGGGTTACGGCAATGTCGATATCGAGAGTGGTCTCGGCATCGGCCAGAGCCTCGTCGTAGGCGTTCTTCACAAACCTACCCTGCCACTCGGCATAAGCCTCGGCATCGACATACTTGGCAACATAGTCGGCATCGAGGTCTTCCATAAGGAAGAATTTGCCCTGCTTGTCGACCATAGGCTGGTGCTTGCCGGCCTTGTCAACGAGGAGCATAGGAGCAATGCCTGCCTGCTTACCCACACGGTCGTCGTCGGCACCAAAGGTGGGAGCGATGTGAACAATACCGGTACCATCCGAGGTGCTCACATAGTCGCCCGCAATCACGCGGAACGAGTCGCCCAGAGTCTCGATAGGTTTAATCCAGGGAATGAGCTGCTCGTAACGCACGCCCTCCAACTCGCTACCCTTCCAGAGTTTCTCCTCAACGGTGAAGGTGCCCTCCATCTTCTTGGTGAAGTAGGCGCCCACCAACTCTTTGGCCACGATGACGGTCTGCTTGATAGCCGTGTAGGGGTTCTCGCAGTGAACTTTAACGTAGTCGATGTTGGGGCCTACGGCCAGAGCAGTGTTCGAGGGGAGAGTCCAGGGGGTGGTGGTCCACGCCATAATGTAGAGGTCGCCCTCTACGCCCTCGTAGAGTTTCTCGCTCTGGGCGTTGCGCACAACCTTAAACTGAGCTGTACAGGTGGTATCTTTCACATCACGGTAGCAACCGGGCTGGTTGAGCTCATGGTTCGACAGACCGGTACCTGCTGCGGGCGAGTAGGGCTGAATGGTGAAGCCCTTATAGAGAAGGCCCTTGTCGTAGAGCTGTTTGAGCATCCAGCAGAGGGTTTCGATATATTTGTTGTCGTAGGTGATATAGGGGTCGTCCATATTCACCCAGTAGCCCATCTGTCGGGTGAGTTTCTCCCACACACCGGTATACTCCATAACCGACTCGCGGCAGTTGCGGTTGTACTCCTCGATGGAGATATTCACGCCCACATCCTCTTTGCGGATACCGAGTTTTTTCTCCACGCCGAGCTCTACGGGCAGACCGTGGGTATCCCAGCCGGCCTTGCGGTGAACGAGGTAACCGCTTTGTGTTTTGTAGCGGCAGATAACATCTTTCAGCGTGCGGGCCATAACGTGGTGGATACCGGGCATACCGTTAGCCGAAGGGGGACCCTCGTAGAATACGAAGGTTGGCGAGCCCTCGCGCTGCGAGATGCTCTTGTGGAAAGTATCGTCGGTGTCCCATTTTTTGAGAACTTCGAGGCCCACTTCGGGCAGGTCGAGTCCTTTGTACTCGTTGAATTTGTTGCTGCTCATAGCGATATATTTTGTCGATTATTATCCAAATAACCCACAAAGATAGAGATTTGAATTGAAAGTTGAAAGTTGAAAGTTGAAAATTATTGTCATTGAGGGCCGAAGGGCCAAAAAGAGAGTGCCCCAAAGGGCAAAAACCCTCGGAGGCTTTGAGATTATTAGGGAGGTTAGAGAATTTAGGGAGGTTAAGGAGGTTAAGGCCACCTCAATTTTGAATTTTGAATTTTGAATTTTGAATTCTCAAATGGTCGCCAATGGTTTGGTGCAGGTGGCGACGGTCTATGTGGGTGTAGATTTCGGTGGTGGCAATGTTTTCGTGTCCGAGCAGTTGTTGCACCTGTCGGATGCCCGCTCCACCCTCCAAAAGATGGGTGGCAAAACTGTGGCGCAGAGTGTGGGGCGAGACCTCCTTACCAATGCCCGCATCTCGTACCGCACCACTAACAACATTAAAGACGCTCATACGGCTCAGCCTACCCCCGCGCTGATTCACAAACAGCGCCTCTTGGCCCACCGCCACACCCCACTCGGCACGACTTTGGAGATAGAGGCGGAGTTGCCTTATAGCCTCGGGGCTGAGAGGTACAATTCGCTGCTTGTTACCCTTGCCCACAACCCTCACAACTTGCTCTGCCACAAACACATCGCCCAAGTTCAAGGCGGTCAGTTCGGAGGCCCTAAGACCACAGCTGTAAAGCATCTCGAAGATGGCCCTATCGCGGTGTCCCGAGGGGTGGCTCACGTCGATTGCGGCAATGGCTCTGTCGACCTCTTCGACCGTGAGAACTTCGGGCAAATGGCGCTCATTTTTTGGCCCTCGGATGCCGTCGGTGGGGGCCACGGGGAGCCTCTTTTCTGCAACCAAATGGCGGTAAAACGAGCGGAGCGCACAGAGCAGTCGGGCCTGCGAATTTCGGCTCAGCGACCGCTCTCGATTGACGTAGTCGAGGTAGCTTTCCACCTCCTCTTTGGCCACCTCCAAGGGGCCCACGCCACGCTCAGTGCAGAAGAGGGCAAACTCCTCCACATCGCTCCCGTAGCTCGCCACCGTGTTGGCAGCCATAGAGCGACCAAGCAGCAGATATACTCTCCACTCCTCCATCTCGTCGCACCACTCGGGGCTCAAAAGTACCTCTTTGGGAGGCTCGCTCGACAGTTTGGCTCGGCTTGTCATCAAAAACTCGGTTTTATATGGCGAAATTAGCAATTTCTTTCGTACTTTTGTCACAATGTAGAGAGATTTTCTCGCAGAGCGAGAAGTTTCTGCGGTGCAAAAACCAAGCGAAAATGAAAAAAAGAACAGATTTTCTGGTTGTTGGCAGTGGCGTTGCAGGCCTCAGTTTTGCCCTCAAAGCGGCCGAGAGCGGCCGAGTAACAATCGTTACCAAGGGCGAAATGAACGAGTGCAACACCAACTACGCACAAGGTGGCATCTGCTGTGTCACCTACCCGCCCGACACCTTCGAGAAGCACATCCAAGACACACTCATCTGTGGCGCAGGACGTTGCGACGAGCAGGCCGTAAGGCAGGTGGTATGCGGCGCACCCGAGGGCATCAAAGATCTCATCAAGTGGGGCACACGTTTCGACAAAACCCCCGAGGGACGCTACTCGCTCCACCGCGAGGGCGGACACACCGAGCACCGCATCCTCCACCACCAAGACCTCACGGGTGCCGAGATGGAACGTGCGCTAATTAGTGCCGTAAAGCGCCACCGCAATATCGACGTGTTGGAGCACCACTTTGCCGTAGACATCCTCACCCAGCACCACCTCGGTCGCGAGGTTAATCGCCACATGGACGACATCGAGTGCTACGGTGCCTACGTTCTCGACATCAAACACGACAAGGTTTTCACCATACTCTCGAAGGTTACGGTCATCAGCACCGGCGGTGTGGGCAACATCTACCACACCACCTCCAACCCTCTGGTGGCCACAGGCGACGGTATTGCTATGGCCCACCGAGCCAAGGGTATCATCGAAAATATGGCTTTCATACAGTTCCACCCCACCACGCTCTACAACCCCGGCGAGAGGCCCTCGTTCCTGATTACCGAGGCTATGCGTGGCTATGGTGCCATACTCAAACTGCCCAATGGCAAGGAGTTTATGCACAAGTATCACCCCATGGGCTCGCTTGCTCCTCGCGATGTGGTGGCTCGCTGTGTGGACCACGAAATGAAAATAAGCGGTGCCGAGCACCTCTACCTCGACGTAACCCACAAAGACCCCGAGGAGACCATACGCTCGTTCCCCAACATCTACCAGAAGTGCCTGACGCTGGGTATCGACATCACCAAAGATATGATTCCCGTAACTCCCGCAGCCCACTACTGCTGTGGCGGTATCAAGGTAGACCTCAATGGCGAGAGTAGCATCCACCGCCTCTACGCCTTGGGCGAGAGTTCGTGCACAGGTCTGCACGGAGCCAACCGCCTGGCCAGCAACTCGCTCATCGAGGCTGTAGTCTATGCCCAGGCTGCGGCACGCCACTCGGCCGAGCGCATCGACTCTCTCTCGCTCGAAGAGCAGATTCCCGATTGGAACGACGACGGAATGGTGGCCACCGAGGAGATGATTCTCATCACGCAGAACTATAAGGAGATGCAGCAGATTATGAGCTACTATGTTGGCATTGTGCGCTCGAACTTGCGTTTGGAGAGGGCGCTGCGTAGGATGGAGATTATCTACCGCGAGACCGAGGAGTTGTATCAGAAGAGCCGTATCAACGTGGAGTTGTGCGAGTTGCGCAACCTGATAGAGGTGGGATATCTGATTATAAAGGATGCCCAGGCCCTCAAAGAGAGCGTCGGACTGCACTACACCATCGACTACCCACCGCAGAATTGAGAATTAAATACTCGTGCCGGAGGCACACCAAAATTTTCCATTTTCAATTTTCCATTTTCAATTTAATTTTCGTCGTTAGACATTAGACGTTAGACGTTAGACAAAATAAAAAATATGACATTTCAGGAAGAGATTGCACGCAGGCGAACATTTGCAGTAATCGCCCACCCCGACGCGGGTAAAACCACACTTACCGAAAAGTTGCTCCTTTTCGGTGGCGCAATTCACGTTGCAGGTACCGTAAAGAGCAACAAAATCAAAAAAACCGCCACCTCCGACTTTATGGAGATCGAGCGACAGAGGGGTATCTCGGTAGCCACCTCGGTTATGGAGTTTGAGTACAAGGGCACAAAGATCAACATCCTCGACACCCCTGGTCACGAAGACTTTGCCGAGGACACCTATCGTACCCTCACCGCCGTAGATGCCGTAATTATCGTGATCGACGGTGCCAAGGGTGTGGAGAGCCAGACTCGCAAGCTGATGAACGTCTGCCGTATGAGGTCTACCCCCGTGATGGTCTTCATCAACAAGCTCGACCGCCCCTGCAAAGACCCCTTCGAGTTGTTGGAGGAGATTGAGCAGGAGTTGCAGATTGCCGTAAGGCCTCTGTCGTTCCCCATTGCGAGTGGCCCCGCATTTCAGGGTGTCTACAACATCTACGACCAGAGCCTTGCGCTGTTCAAAGAGATCGACCGCCAATACATTGCCGAGAGCATCCACCTCGACCTGAACGATCCCGCCCTGGCCGACCACATCGGCAAGCAGCACGCCGACGACCTGCACGAAAATCTCGAAATGGTAGAGGAGTTATTTGAGCCCTTCGACAGGGATTTGTATTTGCAGGGACTGCTGGCACCTGTATTCTTCGGTAGTGCGGTGAACAACTTTGGTGTGCGAGAGTTGCTCGAAACCTTCATCCGCATTGCCCCTTCGCCCCAGCCCTCGCCCACCGAGACTCGTAAGGTGGAGGCTACGGAGAACAAGATGACCGGCTTTGTGTTCAAGATTCACGCCAATATGGACCCCAACCACCGCGACCGCTTGGCGTTCTTAAAGATTTGCAGTGGTACTTTTGAACGTGGCAAGAACTATCTGCACGTTCGCACCGGCAAGCAGATGAAATTCTCGTCGCCCAGCGTCTTTCTAGCCGAGAAGAAGTCGGTAATCGACACCGCCTATGCGGGCGACATTGTGGGCCTGCACGACACGGGCAACTTCAAGATTGGCGACACCTTCACCGAGGGCGAGCAGTTGAAGTTTACGGGCATTCCCTCGTTTGCGCCCGAGATGTTCCGCTACATCGAGAATGCCGACCCCTTGAAGTTCAAACAGTTGGCCAAAGGTATCGACCAGCTGATGGACGAGGGTGTGGCCCAGCTCTTCACATCGAGCCTTAATGGTCGCAAGATTATCGGCACGGTGGGCGCCTTGCAGTTCGAGGTTATCCAATACCGCTTGGAGCACGAGTATAGCGCCAAGTGTCGCTGGGAGCCTATCGGCATCCACAAGGCTTGCTGGATCGAGAGCGACAATGCCGAGCAGTTGGCCGACTTCAAGCGCAGGAAGTTTACCAATATGGCCGTAGACAAACACGGCAGGGATGTATTTTTGGCCGACACGAGCTACGCTCTGCAACTCGCCATCGAGAAATTCCCCGACATCCGCTTCAAGTTTACGAGCGAGTTTTAGCCGTCAAAATCATAGCCCAAAATTCCCAAACCTATGGGCATAAGATAGTCTGCCACCCACAAAGTGGCGGACTATTTTTATTTAAATAGGTATAAAACTATACAACTTTGGGAAATTTTTCGTACCTTGTAGCCAAATAAACTCTTCGACTAACCAAAATAATAATCATAAAACCGCAAAAGTTATGAAAAAAATCTACCGTACATCACTTCTGACGGTGGCAGCGGCGTTGGCACTCGTGGGGTGCAACACCGACTACAACTTCGACAAACTATCGCTCGAAGTTACCGTAGGCGACACTGAGGGTATAGTAGTTCCTCTGGGTGGCACCGGCGAAATCAAACTCTCCGAACTGCTCACCGACACACCCCTCACTCCCAACGAGGAGGGTTTCTACTCGTTCTCTACCAGCGACTCGTTTAGCTACACCGTAGAGGTTGGCACCATTCCCTCCATTTCGGGTATTGTGCCCAACATCGCCCCCACAACCTTCGAGTTTATGGGCAACATCGACGCCTCGCTGCCCACCATTAGCGGCAGCCACGAGGTACCTCTGCCCAGCGGCATTACCGCAGGTGTGACCATCCCCGACGCTCTGGCCGGCATCTCGGCTCCCCTCGAAGTGGGCCCCAGCACCTTCGATAACACCTTTGAGGTGGCTCTGCCCGAGCAGGTAGCATCGTTGGGCCTTGTAACCTTCGGCGCCAATGGTCAGGGCTCGAATGCCGAGGTGACATTCCACCTGAACAACTTGGCCGATGTGACCACAGGCCGCACCATCGAGGAGTTTATGATTGAGCTCCCCGCAGGTTTCACGCTGGCCGACAACGGCAGTGGCGGTACCGTGAGCAAAGGCGAGGGTTCGACTACCAACAACCGCTACACCATTACCAACAAGAGCATCACCACCGGCGACTTCAAGATTGGTTTCACCATCAATAGTCTCGACCTGAGTGGCGCAACCATCAGCGGTGGCAAGGTGTCGTTCGATGCCGACGTAAAGTATGGCTTCAAGTTCAACGCCACCACCAAGGCGGGATATGTTTCGACCACCATGCCCAAGGTTGAGATTTCGGCAGGTCTGTCGATTCACAGCATCACCGTCAAGGCGGGCTTGGTGGAGCAGAGCGTAGAGGTGCTCGAAAGTATCAACCAAACTATCGACATCCCCGCCGAGATTAGCCGCATCGACTACCTCTCGGTAACCGACGCTGCCAACAAATCGGCCAAACCCACTCTGAAAATCGATGTCGATTTGCAGGGCGCTCCTATGAGCAAGGTGGAGATGAAGAACGTGAAGATCATCCTGCCCCCATTTATCGACGTAGAGGCTCCTCAGGGTTGGACTCTGGGCTCCGACAATTCGCTCTCGCGCAGCTCTTTGGAGATTGCCAACGGACAGAACAACACCCTTCTGAACCTCACAATCAAGGGTGTTAAGAACATCAGCATTGCAAGCAGCAAGGCCACTTTGAGCGGCAACGTGGGTATCAACGCCACCGCAACTCTGCCTCAGGGTCAGGCCCTTACGCTCGACACCTCGGCCAAGAGCATTACCATTACCCCCACTATCAAGCTGAGCGACATTGCCATTGAGGAGGTAACAGGTATCATCGATCCCAACTTGGCCGACCTTATCGAGCCTCAGGAGATCGACCTCAGCGAGATTAGCGAGGCTCTGGGCGACGCCGACATCGAGCTGAACCTCTGCTCGCCCGTAATGAGGCTCTCGGTCGAGAACCCCATTGGCGTAGGCATCGACGCAGTGGTGAAGATTATCGCCTACAAGGGCGGCTCGGTATCACAGATGGTTGTAACCCCAAAACTCTCCATCAAGGGTGCTGTGGGTGCAACTCCAACTATTACCAACCTGATTCTGTCGGGCGACGCGAGCGACGATCCCGCAGTTACCCACATCGACGGCCTCTCCGACATCATCAACTCGCTGCCCGAGAAGCTGACCGTAGAACTCGCAGCCGAGACTAACAAGGATAGCGCACACAAGCTGATACTCAAAGACTCCTACACCTTCAAAGCCAACTACTCGGTAGATGCAGCCCTGATGTTCAATGCCGAGAAAGAGGGCCACATCAACTACTCGACCGTGATTGAAGATGTAGACCTTGGCAGCTTGGCCGACATCAAACTCGACGTAGACAAAGCAACCCTCAACGTGACCGCCAAGAGCACTCTGCCTATGGACGCTGCGTTGCAGATCGAATTCCTCGATGGCGAGGGCAACGTAATCCCTGGTGTGAACGTAACCAGCAATGGCACCATCAAGGGTAGCACCACA
Source organism: Tidjanibacter sp. (assembly GCA_045614885.1). Lineage (GTDB taxonomy): Bacteria > Bacteroidota > Bacteroidia > Bacteroidales > Rikenellaceae > Tidjanibacter. The sequence continues at coordinate 19,882 of JAZLDU010000025.1, forward strand.
GCCGAGGCTGCAACCTCTACCACCGCTATCGTTATCGAGCTCTCGCAGCCCGATAGTTCGTCGGCACTCTCGCCCATAGCACTGTTGGCACAGACCAAGGCCGTTCGTTGCACCTTTACGGGTACAACCCTTGCGGGCGGTGGTCTGAATCCCGACCAATACCTCTCGGCCGACCTGACCGTAGTACTCGACAACGGTATAACCGTAGACCTCGACTCGCTCATCGGCTCGGACGAAGAGAATAACAAATAACTAACACAACCCTTAATCAAACCAAGACAATCGCTATGAAAAGATATATCACAACACTGACACTTGCGCTCTTGGCCACCATAGGCGTTGTGGGCGCACAACTGCAAAGTTCGTACTTTATGACCGGTTCGAGCCAGCGCTACGATCTGAACCCCGCACTCTCGCCCGATAGGGGCTACTTTGTGGTGCCCGTCGTGGGGCTGCACACCGGCTTGTACAGCAACTTCCTCAGTGCCGAGAACTTCTTCTACCCCACCGAGGATGGCCTTGTGACCTATATGAACAAAAACGTGAATGCCGACGACTTCTTGGGCCGCCTTGCCGACCTAAACCGCCTGTCGTTCGACATCAACGACCAGATTATTGGCCTGGGTAACTACTTCCGCGCGGGCTTTTGGTCTATTGGCGTAAACCTCCGCTCGCAGACCGACTTCAACATCCCCAAAGATTTCTTCGCCCTGACCAAAAAACTCGCTCCGGGCGAGTATAATATCGCAGGCTTCGGCATCGAGACCAACAACTATCTCGAAGCATCGTTTGGCTACACCTTCCCCGTTCAGGATGTCTTCACCCTCGGTTTCAGGGCCAAAGCTCTGGTGGGCCTGGCTCACATCCAGGCCAAACTCGACAAACTGAACGTGAAGATTGGTGCCGATGAGTATCGTGCCGAGATGGCCGGCACCATCGAGGCCAACGTGAATGGTATGAACTTCGAGGGACTGAGTGGCGAGCTCACCCTGAGCGACTTCACCGACCACATCTCCAACTTCGGACAGAACTTCTCGACCGCCAATATCAACAGCTTCGGTATGGCTATCGACGCAGGTATCGAGTGGCTGCTGATGGACGAGCAGTTGAAACTCTCGGCCGGTGTTACCGACCTGGGCTGGACCACTTGGAGCGACCAGAACTCCTTCTGCGCAACCGTTGAGAATGTGGGCTACGCATTCCAGGGCTTCGACTTCAAGGCCGGCGAGGCTAAGTTCGAGAAGCCTGAGAATATCGCTATCCAGACCACCAACGAAAAGATTAACAAAAAGAAACAGCTCCACACCACCTATCTTGCAGGTATCGAGTACAACTACCTCGACGGCCTTCTGGGCTTTGGTGCACTTTGGAGCGGCAAGCAGTATAGCGACCACATCTTCCACCAGGCCACTGCTGCCGTGACCGTTCGTCCCACTCGCTGGTTTACCTTCACCCTCAGCGACACCTTCGCAAGCCGCAATGCCAACACCATTGGCTTTGCGCTGAACATCCATAGCAGCCTTATCAACGTATTTGCTGGTATGGACTACGTTTCGCTGAAATATGGTACTGCAAATGGTGGTGCAATACCTATCCCCCTGACTCAGAAGTCTGTAAACTTCCAACTGGGCGTATCGCTCCCCCTGGGCATCAGGCACTTCTAAGCTGCGAGGAGCTTTTTGCAACAACACGAGGTTGTTCCTACTACGGAGCAACCTCGTGTTGTTTAATTGAAAATTATTAGGAGTTATAGGAGTTATGGTAATTATACGGGCCTTAATAACCCTAAACTCCTTAAAGCCCTCTGTCGGTCGACGGTCGACGGTCGACGGTCGATAAAAAAACAGCAAATAATTAGGCGAATACAAGGCGTACAAGAAAACGCCCTCCGCAGTTTACTTGACGTAAATGAGGAGGGCGTTTATCGAAGTACAACGACGTAGTCGCCAATTATTTACTGTTTTTTGGGTTTAGGAGCCAACATCATTGTCATCCTCTTACCCTCCAACTTGGGCATCATCTCTACCTTGCCATACTCCTCCAAGTCGGTCGCAAAGCGCAACAACAAAATCTGGCCCTGCTCGCTGAACACAATCGAACGACCACGGAAGAATACATAGGCCTTGACCTTGGCACCCTCCTGCAAGAAGTTCTGAGCGTGGCGCAACTTGAAGTTGTAGTCGTGGTCGTCGGTCTGGGGACCGAAACGAATCTCCTTAATAACCACTTTGGCCTGCTTGGCCTTAATCTCCTTTGCCTTCCTCTTCTGCTGATAGAGGAATTTCTGATAGTCAGCAATGCGGCACACTGGTGGATCGGCCTTGGGCGAAATCTCAATCAGGTCGAGCTCCATCTCGTCGGCCAAGTTGAGAGCCTCGCGGATGGACATAACCTGTGCACCTTCGAGTTCGTCGCTAACCACGCGCACCTGGGGTGCGGTAATCTCGTCGTTGATGCGCAATTCGCCCTCCTTTTTCTGCTGAGGACCCTGCTGTGGGCGTGGCTTGGGAGGATAGGTTGGTTTTGGTTTGTAAGGTACTGCCATTCTCTATTATTATAAATATAAGTGTTAGATTTCTAATTTTACCTTGTTTGACACTCCACGTCGGGCCTACTGCTGCTCGATCTCCTCGGCAACTTTCTGCTTGATAAGCTCCACGAAGCTGTCGGCACTCATCTGGCCCATATCGCCAACGCCCTGCTGACGTACCGAGATCAGATTCTCGCTTGCCTCTTTCTCGCCCACGATGATCAGGTAGGGGATACGTTTGAGCTCGTTGTCGCGTATCTTTCGACCAATCTTCTCGTTACGGAGGTCAATTTCGCTGCGAATATCGCAATTATTTAGATATTTCGAAACTTTTTCGGCATAATCGTTAAATTTCTCGCTGATAGGCAGAACTACGCACTGGGTAGGAGCCAGCCACAAGGGGAACTTACCGCCGGTGTGCTCCAACAATACTGCCACAAACCTCTCCATCGAGCCGAAGGGGGCACGGTGAATCATAATGGGCCTGTGGGGCTTGTCGTCAGCACCGGTGTAGGTCAGATCGAACCTCTCGGGCAGGTTGTAGTCTACCTGGATGGTACCCAGCTGCCACTTGCGACCAATGGCGTCTTTAACCATAAAGTCGAGTTTGGGGCCGTAGAATGCAGCCTCGCCATACTCCACAACGGTTTTCAAGCCCTTCTCGGCCGAAGCCTTGATGATAGCCGACTCGGCCTTCTCCCAGTTCTCGTCGGTACCGATATATTTCTCTTTGTTGTTGGGGTCGCGGAGCGAAATCTGGGCGGTAAACTCGTCGAACTTCAAGGTCTTGAAGATGTAGAGCACGATGTCGATTACGTTCTCAAACTCCTCCAACAGCTGGTCGGGACGAACAAACAAGTGGGCATCATCCTGGGTAAAGCCCCTAACACGAGTCAAACCGTGCAACTCACCACTCTGCTCGTAGCGGTAAACGGTACCGAACTCTGCAAAGCGCAGGGGCAGATCTTTGTACGAACGGGGTTTGAACTTGTAGATCTCGCAGTGGTGGGGGCAGTTCATAGGTTTCAGCAAGAACTCCTCGCCCTCATAGGGGGTGTGGATAGGCTGGAACGAATCTTTGCCATACTTAGCATAGTGGCCCGAGGTTACATAGAGCTCTTTCTGACCAATGTGGGGCGAGATTACGGGATCGTAGCCATAGCGTTTCTGAACGGTGCGGAGGAAGTTCTCCAAACGCATCCTCAGCTCGGCACCCTTGGGCAGCCACATAGGCAAACCCTGACCTACCCTCTGCGAGAAGGTGAACAATTCGAGCTCTTTGCCCAGCTTGCGGTGGTCGCGTTTTTTGGCCTCTTCGAGCATAGCCAAGTGCTCGTCGAGCATCGATTTTTTGGGGAACGAGATACCATAGATACGGGTGAGCATCTTGTTTTTCTCGTCGCCACGCCAGTAGGCACCTGCCACGCTGGTCAGTTTGATAGCCTTGATAGCGCCGGTGTTGGTCAAGTGGGGACCACGGCACAGGTCGGTAAACGAGCCGTTGGTGTAGAAGCTGATTTTGCCATCTTCGAGGGCCTCGATAAGCTCCACTTTATACTGGTCGCCCTTAGCCTTGAAGGTTTCGAGAGCCTCGGCCTTGGGCACCTCGCGGCGCTCTACGGGCTCTTTTGTGCGGGCGAGTTCTTCCATCTTCTTCTCAATCTTCACCAAGTCGCCCTCGGTGATGGGGGTGGGCGAATCTACATCGTAGTAGAAGCCGTTCTCGATGCTGGGGCCGATACCGAATTTAATACCGGGGTAGAGCTCTTGGAGAGCCTCGGCCAGCAAGTGCGACGAGGTGTGCCAGAAGGTGCGGCGACCATCCTCATCGTCCCATTTGTTGAGTTTCACGGTTGCGTCTGCGTCGATGGGGGCGGTAAGGTCTACCACCACATCATTTACAGTTGCGCTCAGTACATCGGCCGCCAATCGGGGGCTGATGCTCTCGGCAATTTGAAGTGCCGAAGTTCCCTTGGCATACTCACGAACGCTGCCATCAGGGAAAGTAATTTTGATCTGTTCCATAATTGTTTTTAGTTACTGTTTGTGGGGCACCGCAATACGACCTGCGGCCTACCGCCCCTGTTGTCTTATTTTATTATCGTATCATTCTCTTTTTTCGGTCTGCCACGACCACTACTATCAGCGCCACAACAATTACTATGGTAGTGGCCAGATTGCCTTCCAATCCGAAGGCTCCTGTGCCCCAGAGTCCGCCACCTACTCCCTCGAACTGCCACACCGAGCTACTCGTGCCTCTGCCTCCGCTTACGGCCATACCCGCAATTTTGCCCTGAGCAAAATTCCAAAAGGTGTGCATCGCCATTGCCATCCAAAGGCTCCCCGTTTTCAGCACACACAGCGCCCAAAGGGCACCCAGCAGCGATAGGTTCACCAGCGCCAAGGCCGTAACGTGGGGGTTGAAAACGTGTGCCAAGCCAAAGAGCAACGAGCTTGCGGCCACCGCAGCCCAAGTGGGCAGATACTCTCTCATCTCGCCCATCATCCATCCTCGGAAGAGCAACTCTTCGCGCACGTTGAGCATACCTATAATCATAACGGCCACCAGTTCAACCACGCCCACACGGCCCCAGCCGACATATCTGACACCGCCACCCAGCACGCTTAGTGCCACCACCGCACCAATCATCACCAGGCTCACTGCGGCACCCTTGGCATAGTCGCCCAAAGCCTTCTTGGCGGTAATTTGGGCTCCACCGCCCACCTTTGTTCGGCTGGCGATGATGTAGAGGGCTACCACTACGGCCATCAACACCGTGGCCGCCACCGAGCCAAAGAAGCGAGCCTCCTCGCCCATAAGCCCCCATTGACCGAGAGCCTCCACCACGGGACCACGAACAGCCCCTGCATACCTAAGCACCACCTGCAAACCCAAGTAGGCCACAAGCGTCAGCAGCAGACGGGCCACAACTCGTTGGCCACTGCCACCCTTAGGCGTGCTATGTTTTCGGCTACTCACCCTCTTTGCTGCCCTTGAACTCTTTCAGGTCTTTGACGTTCATATCGCGGCCACCTCTCTCGCGCTCGTAGTGTTTCAGGGGGTTGGCTGCATACTCCTTCTCCCTGATACGGCTGCGCAGAATGTCAATGGCCATATAGATAGCGTTGCGCATCGAACTCTCGTCGGCCACGCCCTTGCCTGCAATATCATAACCCACACCGTGGTCGGGCGAGGTGCGCACAACCGACAGGTTGGTTGTCACGTTCACGCCACAAGGAGTGAGTGTCTTAAATGGAGCCAAGCCCTGATCGTGGTACATTGCCAACACAGCATCGTAGCTCCTAAACTTGCCCGCAGCAAAGAATCCGTCGGCAGCAAAGGGGCCAAAGGCCAACTTGCCCTCCTCGTAGGACTCCACAATTGCGGGGCGAATAATCTCCTGCTCCTCGGCACCGAGCAAACCGCCATCGCCTGCGTGGGGGTTGAGCGCCAATACCGCAATGCGGGGTGCTCGCACACCAAAGTCGCTCCTCAACGAAGCATCCAACTGAGCAATGCGCTCCTTTATCAGCTCCTTCGACAGCGCTCCTGCCACCTCGGCTACGGGCAGGTGGATGGTTGCCAAACCCACCCTCATAACCTCGCTGCACATAAGCATCAGTGGCTCGCCACCAAACTCCTGAGCCAAGAACTCGGTGTGGCCGGTTGCGCCAAAGCCCTCGGCATTCATCGAGTTTTTGTTTATGGGAGCGGTCACGAGCAGGTCGATAGCACCGGCCTTCACATCCTCCACAGCTCTGCGGAGCGACTCGATAGCCACCACACCCGCCTCGGCCGAAGCCTCACCGGGGGTTATGCGCACCTCGCCCTTGGCACACTCCACAATGTTCAGCTTGCGGGGTGCAGCCTCCTTGGCCGAGCGCACCACATTGTAGGCCACAGCCTCGCCACCCTCGATGGTGGGCTTGTAGAACGACAGAGCCTTGGTCGAGCCATAGAGCACAAAGGTTGCCATATCGTGCATACGGCTGTCGCGAAATATCTTTATCACACTCTCGGGACCCACACCATTCTGGTCACCAAGCGTTATTCCTATTTTTAGTTCCATTCTTTTTTTCTTTTTTTGTTTGTTCTGCGACTTTTTGAAAAAAGTCGCCCAAAAACTTTTCTGAGAAACTGCGTTTCTCTTACAGTCCATGCTCTACCCTCTTTCCCCCTCTAAGTTAGAGGGGGGGGCCGAAGGCCGGGGGCGTGTGTCAAATCTTTACTCCTCCTCCGGTGCTGTATAGCCAAACTCGCTCTTGCCACCCAAGCCGAAGCGCAGGTAGGTGATAGGCATACCCTGAGCCAAGAACTTACTCTCATAGGCGGTCTTCACCGACAGCGTCTCGTCGGCATAGCCACTGCCATAGATGTCGTTGTTGGCTACCTCGCAGGGCAACTCATTCTGAGCAATCACCTCCTTGGTGTACTCGTGCAAGAACTGCGAGTCGGTTTTGAGGTTAATCCAGCCTTTGGGGGCCAAAATCTTGGCATAACGAGCCAAGAAGAGAGGCCCTGTAAGGCGGTGTTTAGCCCTCTGCTTGGGCATCTGAGGATCGGGGAAGGTGATCCAAATCTCGCTCACCTCGCCCTCGGCAAAGAGCGACGAAATAAACTCGATACGGGTACGCAAAAAGCCCGCATTGCGAATACCCTTCTCGGTCACGGTCTTAGCACCGCGCCACATACGGGCACCCTTGATGTCCACACCGATGAAGTTTTTGTCGGGGTTGCGCTCGGCCAAAGCCACGGTATACTCGCCCCTGCCACAGCCCAACTCCAACACTATGGGGTTGTTATTGCCGAAAAATTCGTGCCATCTACCCTTCATCTGGTGATCCTTATCGAATACCTCCTCAAAGGCGGGCTGCACCATACACTCGAAAGTCAAATTCTCGGCAAAACGCCTAATTTTATCTTTTCCCATTTGTTTATCTTTTGTTTTGTTTCTTTTTCCTTTTTCTTGCGACTTTTTGTAAAAAGTCGCCCAAAAACTTTTGGGAGATACTCGCTTCGCTCATATCTCTTACGGCCTATGCTCAGCCATTCTTAGCGCCACTACCAATACACTCGGTGTGCCCGGCGGCACCAATTCTCAATTCTCAATTTTCAATTCCACTCCCACATTCCAGACTCCCTCGATGGGTTCTTCTTCGGAGTGAGATATGCGGAACAAGTAGTCGCCCATCTTGGCAGGCACAGCATCCTCGATCCACAAGCCCCTAAGCTCCACAAACGAGCCTCCGCGATGTTTGGTGGGCCTTAGTTCCACGCTCCCACTCAGTTCGGTCGAGTCGGGAGCCATACACCCCACCTCTACCCTCAGGGGTTTGTAGGCGTGGTCGGCCTCGGCCCTGGCCACCACCCACACACTGCGCTTGGCAAGAGTGTCGAGATTGGGAAAGCGGAGCTGAATGACCTCATCGGCACTCCACCCTGTGGGTGTCACATCGGCCACCACAGCACCGTTGTACTTAGGCTCACACGCCAAAGCCACCAGAGCTACCAGAGCCACCGCCAATCCTCTCAGAACACTCCTCATACTGCGCTACTCCTGCTGACCATTGCCGCCCTTGGGCTGCTGACCGCCACCCTGCTGACCATTGGACTGCTGAGCACCACCCTCACGAGAACCACGATTGTGGTTGCGCGAGCGGTTGCGGTTGTTGCGATTATTGCGGGGCCTTTCGCCACCCTCGGTGCGGGGTTTGTCGCCACCCTCACCACCGGCCTTCTCGCCCTGCTGAGGTTTCTCACCCTTGGGCTTATTTTCGCCCTGGGGTTTATTTTCGCCTTTGGGCTTGTCGTGGCGGGGCTTGTCGGCCTTGGGTTTGTTCTCACCCTGAGGCTTGTCGGCCTTGGGCTGCTCGCCCTTCGACTCACCCTGCTGTTCTTTGCGGCCCTCGCCCTGAGGCTGGCCGCCCTTATTGTTTTTGTTCTTGCGTTTCTTGTTGCGTTTAGCCTTGTCGAAGCGGGTGATGCTATCCTCGCCAATTACGTTGATGTAGGTTGGCTCGTCGCCAGCGACATCTACCACGGTGTCCGAGGTAATCTTCTCGGGCTTCTTGCCCTCGGCATTCAGGCGCATAATCTCCCTAACCCTGCCTATCGAGAGCGTTACCAAGCCGGCCATCGAGCCGGGCTGGGTGCTAAAACTCATTGTGCGGGCCAAGATGTCGTTCTTGACGTGGAAGTAGTCGGCATCGAGGGCCTGCAAGGGGCCATTCACGCGGGGGAACTCCTTGCGAGCGTCGAGGTAGTCGTCGAGCTCGTAGGTGAGGCAGCATTTGAGCTTGCTGCACTGACCGGCCAACTTCTGGGGGTTGAGCGAGAGATCCTGAGTGCGGGCAGCGTTGGTGGTTACCGAGTTGAAGCTGCTAATCCACGAGGCGCAGCACAGCTGACGACCACAAGCGCCCAAGCCGCCAATACGGCCGGCCTCCTGACGTGCGCCAATCTGCTTCATCTCGATACGGATGCGGAATTGCTCGGCAAAGACCTTAATCAGCTCACGGAAGTCTACCCTCTCGTCGGCAATGTAGTAGAAGATGGCCTTGATGCCATCGCCCTGAAATTCCACATCGCCAATCTTCATATCGAGGCCCATATCGGCAGCAATCTGTCGCGAGCGAATCATCACCTCGTGCTCGCGGCCCACAGCCTCGTGCCACTTCTCGATGTCGTAGGGGCGTGCCTTGCGATAGACCTTGCGGAACTCGCCATTCTGGGGATTGAAGCCCACGCGACGCATCTGGCGTGCCACCATATCGCCCGTAAGCGAAACGATGCCGATGTCGTGACCGGGCGAGGCCTCTACGGCCACAATGTCGCCCACTGCCAGGGGCAGGTTGTTCACGTTGGCGTAGTAACTGCGATGTGTATTTTTGAACCTCACCTCCACGATGTCGGTGGGGCCATTGTCGGGATACTCTGCGAGCCAATCGTACTCGTGGAGTTTGTAGCACCCCTCTTTGGCTTTGGCACACATATCCTGCCCGTCGTTGTGGCAGAATTCGCAGCCGTGGCCTATCGAAAGCTCGCAGCGACGGCTCTCGGGTGCCAATGTTTCGTCTATGATTATATTTGGTTCGTTCATAGTAAATGCGTTTTAACTTACAAAGATAAGTTAATAAATTGAGAATTGAGAATTGAGAATTGAGAATTTTTGGTTTGCGCCTGCTTTTTCTCAAAAACGACGGCCCGACGCAATGGTTGAGTAAGCAATGGGGAGAGGAAGATTGTAGGGAATTTAGGGAGGTTAAGGAGATTAAGGACTTCATAGGAGTTTTAGGATTCCCAAAATTCCTTAAACTCCTTAAATTCCCTAAACTCTTTATAGCCCTTTGACGTTAGACGTTAGACCTCTGTCGGTCGACGGTTGACGGTCGACGGTTGACAAAAAAACGCAAATAAAGAGATGAATGCAAGGCACACAAGGAGGCGGAGCGCCTCTTTTGAATTGAAAATGGAAAATTGAAAATTGAGAATGAGATTCCCTTCGGGAGCGGTAAAAACGCAAATAATTAGGCGAGTACAAGGCGCACAAGAAAGCGGGCTCCGCAGTTTACTTCAACGTAAATGAGGAGCCCGCTTATCGCAGTGCAACGACGTAATCGTCAATTATTTGCGTTTTTTATTTGTCGCGCTTGTAAAGGAATCGCTTAATTTTTTGAGTTGGGGTTTTTTCGAAGCCGTCTTTCTGCTCCTCGACCTGCGACACACGCGCAAACTTACCCACACGGCTATTTACATAGTCGCGAATCTCCTTCATCAACTCGTCGTATTTATTCGAAACATTGTCTTTGAACTCCGACAACGCCTCTTCCAACTTTTCTTTATCAAGCGCTACCAATGCCACCAACGCACCTTTGTCGGCCACAACAATCGATTCGGTAACCAATCGGTGAGTATTGATAACGCTCTCTATCTCTTCGGGATATATATTCTCGCCGGTCGAGCCCACAATCATATTGTTTGCCCTGCCTTTGATAACAAGATAGCCAGTTTTTTTGTCGAACACACAGAGGTCTTTGGTGCGGAACCAGCCGTCCTCGGTGAAGGCCTCGGCGGTAGCCTCGGGGTTCTTGAAGTAGCCCTGCATAATACAGGGAGTTTTAACCACCAACTCGCCCTCGCCGGTCTCGGGATTTACGTCGATGAGTTTGCCCTCGACGTGGATTGCGGGTTTACCAACCATCTGCAACTTAGTCTCCTGGGGTGCCGAGCCATAGAGCAGAGGTGCGGTTTCAGTCAGGCCATAGCCAATGGCGTAGGGGAAGTGTGCCTCACGCATAAATCGCTCGGTCTCCCTCTCCACCTTGGCGCCACCGATGCCGAAGAAGCGCACGCGGCCACCAAAGAGTTTCTTCATAGCCACACCGGCCACGCGGTGCAGGAGTTTGCGCATCACGCCACACGAGTAGAGCGAGCGCATAAATTTGGTCTTGGTAAATTTGGCTTTCACCTGGCTACGGAACACTTTCTCCATAATCAGGGGCACCGAGAGGATAATCGTGGGCCTTACGCCACGGAATGCGGGCATAAGGGCCGAAGCCGTAGGTGGACGATCGAGGTAGACAACCTGCGAGCCATACGAGAGGGGCAACAGCAGGCCCAGCGAACACTCGTAGGTGTGGGCCAGGGGCAGGATACTCAGGAAGACATCCTCCTCGTTTACGTTCTGCATAGCATAGCAGAGGCCCACCTGCTGAGCCAGCGCCTGGTGGGTAAGCATAACACCCTTAGGGGTAGAGGTAGTACCCGAGGTGTAGATGATTGCTGCCAGGTCTTCGGGCTCGGGCACTTTGCCTTCGCCTTTGGTTGTGCAGGTTTGGTTTACCACCGCAAGGTTTTTGGTGCGGATGACCACGTTCATTTTCTCCACCGTTTCGGGCGAGAGTTTGGTGTAGAGTTTGTCGCTCACACACATAGCCTTAGCCTCGGAGTGGGCGATAATCTTGTCGAGCTCGGGACCCGAGAAGTCGGGCAGGATGGGCACGATAACCATACCGGCACAGGTGGCTGCGAAGTAGCACACGCCCCAGTTGGGCATACTGCTGCTGAGCAACACCACTTTGTCGCCTGCGCAGAGGCCGCTGTCGAGGAGCAGCTGCTGCACATATTTCACCCTCTCGCCAAACTCGCCATAGGTCATACTCTCGCGCTCGAACATCGACAGAGCGGTGCGTTTTGCATAGACCTTGACGCTGTTGTCAAGTATTTGTTTCAGTGTTTTGAATCTCATCTTGGTAAAAAATTATATCTTTGGTGCGTAGAAGTTTGGTTTTATCCCTGCACATTGCAGACCAAAAGTGGCGCAAAGGTAGGTGGTTCAACCCATATCAAATACAAATGTAGTGTTTTTTTTGGAATGTTCAAAACAGAAAAAATATCCGAAGCGATGTCGGCTGCGGGTTTCGACAGTTGGGGTGTGGTGCGCATTACCCCCTCTCTTCTCTCCGATGCCAAAGAGCATTTTGAGGAGTGGCTGGCCGAGGGAAACGCCGACACTCTCGGCTACCTCCATCGCAACCTCGACAAGCGCTTTGCTCCGGAGGTGCTGATGGAGGGTGCGGTGTCGATAATCGTTGGGGCTGTGAGCTACAAAAACGAGCTCTCGATGGGCTACGAGGCCGATTTCGACGCCAAGATTGCCTCCTATGCCCGAGCCAACGACTACCACACCGTCATAAAAGATATGCTCCACCAAGTGGCCCTCTTGCTGGGACTTAGTGACCGCCGCAGCTACAAGGTGTGTGTCGATAGCGTTCCGTTGGCCGAGAAGAGCCTTGCACGATTGGCCGGCATTGGTTGGCAGGGGCGTAACTCGCTCATCATCAGCCCCTCGCTCGGCTCGTTCATCCACTTAGGCGAGCTTATAGTGCGCGAAGAAGCAGACTCTTACAGCCTTGCCTTCGAGGGCGACGGATGCGTGGGTTGTAAACGCTGTTTGCTACGATGCCCAACGGGCGCAATTAACCCCAATCGCACCATAAATACCACCCTCTGCATCTCCAATCGCACCATCGAGCAGGGCGAGAGCAATTTCGACTCCAAGGGGTGGATTTTCGGCTGCGACGAGTGCCAGAGCTGCTGTCCGCACAACGCCAAAGCCCCCCTGGCAACCAACCCTCGCCTGGCACCGACCTTCAACCCGCTCGACTACACCGCCGATTTCTGGGCCAACCTCACCCCCGAAGAGGCCAAAAAAGAGTTTGGCCACACCCCCCTGGCGAGGAAATTCCAAAAATAGAAGTATCTTTGTCGAATATATTACGAAGTAATAAACCCCACACAAACCATTACAACTATGACAATCGACGAAAAAAATAGAGGTCAGATGACCCCCGAGCAGATGAGCGAGTTGGGTTACCACTACTACAATGGCGAAAATGGTTTCACCCAAGACAAGGCCGAGGCCTACTTCTGGTGGCGCAAGGCTGCCGAGCAAGGCATCGTAAAATCACAAGTACTCTTGGGCCACCTCTACAAAGATGGCATCATCGTACAGCAGGACTACGAAGAGGCTATGTGGTGGTGGCAGAGGGCTGCCGAAAGCGGCAACCTCGAAGCCCTACACCAGATTGGCTGGTGCTACGCCGAGGGCCTCGGAGTAAAGACCGACCACGCTACCGCCGTGAAATACTACCACCACTGCGCCAAGAACGGCTATGCTATGTCGCAGAAAAACTTGGCTAACTGCTACATCGAAGGCCGAGGCGTGGAGAAAAACGTGGCCGAGGCCTACTATTGGTGGCTCAAAGCTGCCGAGCAGGGCGACTCGCAAGCACAGTTCAACGTGGCAGTGTGCTACCTGAAAGGCATGGCCGTAGAGCAGAACACCCAAGAGGCTATCAAATGGTTGCGCGAGGCTGCCAAGCAGGGGTATACCGACGCACAGGAGTATCTCAAAAACCACAATATAGAGTGGTAGGCCACCCCCAAAAAAACACACAACAAAAAAAAGAAAAATGGCATTATTTGATATTTTCAGACGCAAAAAGGCCGAGCCTGCTCCCACCGAGCAGGCCCAACAACCCATAACCACCGAGCACCCCGCCCCCGTAGCCGAGGAGCAACAGTCGGCACACACAGAGGAGCATACCTCGTCGCAAGCCGAGGTGCAGGCCACTTCATCGCAAGCCGAGGTGACCGAGGGGCTCAAAAAGACCAAAGAGGGATTCTTTGGCAAGTTGGCCCGTGCTGTGGCAGGTCGTTCGCAGGTCGATGCCGACGTGCTCGACGACCTCGAAGAGGTGCTCATCACCTCCGACGTGGGCGTGGAAACCACCGTCAAAATCATCGAGAACATCGAGCGCAGGGTGGCAAGGGACAAATACATGAACACCTCCGAGCTGAACTCGATTCTCCGCGAGGAGATTGAGGCTCTGTTGCAGGAGTGCGAAGAGAAAAACGAAAACTTCGGCCTGAGCATCACCGAGGGTACCCCCTATGTTGTGATGGTCGTGGGCGTAAATGGTGCGGGCAAAACCACCACCATCGGCAAGCTGGCCGCACAGCTCAAAAAGGCGGGCAAGAAGGTCTACATCGGTGCTGCCGACACCTTCCGCGCAGCCGCCATCGACCAATTGCAAGTGTGGGCCGACAGGGCTGGTGCTACAATGATTCGCCAAGATATGGGCTCCGACCCCGCTTCGGTGGCCTTCGACACTCTGAAATCGGCCGTAGCAAACCAAGCCGACGTGGTGTTGATCGACACCGCAGGCAGGTTGCACAACAAGATTGGTCTGATGAACGAACTCTCGAAGATTCGCAACGTGATGGCCAAAATCATCCCCGACGCACCCCACGAGGTGATGTTGGTACTCGACGGCTCGACGGGCCAGAACGCCTTTGAGCAGGCACGTCAGTTCACCGCAGCCACCCAGGTTAATTCGTTGGCTATCACCAAACTCGACGGCACGGCCAAAGGTGGCGTAGTGATTGGCATCAGCGACCAATTCCAGATTCCGGTTCACTACATCGGCGTTGGCGAGGGTGTAGACCAGCTGAAAATCTTCGACCGCCACGAGTATGTAAACGCCCTCTTTGGCGAGAAAAAGTAGACACACTATGAACAAAAAAATCAACGTCATAACGCTGGGCTGTTCCAAAAACCTTGTGGACAGCGAGCACCTGATGGCCCAACTCGACGAGGCGGGCTACGAGATTGTTACCGACTCGAACGACACCGATGCCAAGATTGTGGTAATCAACACCTGTGGCTTCATTGGCGACGCCAAGGAGGAGGCCATACAGACCATCTTGGAGTGTGCCGAGGCCAAGGCCGACGGTCGCATCGAAAAGCTCTTCGTGATGGGCTGTCTGAGCGAGCGTTATGCCGACGAGCTGAGGGCCGAGATTCCCGAGGTGGACGACTACTTTGGCGCACGTTCGCTCAAAGAGGTTGTCGAGGCGCTGGATGCCGACTATCTGCCAGAGCTCGAAACCGAGCGACTGCTCACCACCCCCGAGCACTACGCCTATCTGAAAATCGGCGAGGGTTGCAATTGGCACTGCGCCTACTGCGCCATTCCGCTCATCAGGGGCAACCACCGCAGCGTGCCTATGGAGAAGGTCTTGGAGGAGGCCGAGGGTTTGGTTGCTGTGGGCGTGAAGGAGATTATCGTCATCGCCCAAGACACCACCTACTACGGCAAAGACCTCTATGGCAAGCGTATGTTGGCCGAGTTGCTGCGCAAGTTGTGCGCCATCGAGGGTGTTGAGTGGGTGAGGTTGCACTACGCCTACCCCACCGACTTCCCCCAGGAGGTTATCGACGTTATGCGCGACGAGCCCAAGATGTGCAAATACCTCGACATACCCTTGCAGCACATCTCGGACAATCAACTCGCGGCCATGCGTCGTCGTATCACCAAGGCCGAGACCGAGGCTCTGGTGGAGCGTCTGCGCACCGAGATTCCCGACATTGCACTCAGGACCACAATGTTGGTGGGCTTCCCCGGCGAGACCGAGGAGGATTTCGAGGAGTTGTGCGACTTTGTGCGCAAGGTGCGCTTCGAGCGTTTGGGCGCCTTTGCCTACTCCGAGGAGGAGGGCACACCCAGCGCCAAAATGGAGGACAACGTACCCGAGGAGGTCAAGGAGAGCCGCGTGGAGCGACTGATGCAGATACAGAAGCGCATATCGCTCGCCCTGAATGCCGAGAGGGTGGGCAAAACCATGAGGGCCATCATCGACCGCACCGAGGGAGAGTTCTACATCGGTCGTTCGCAGTACGACTCGCCCGAGGTAGACGAAGAGATTCTTATCACCTCAGCCAACCACTTGGAGGTGGGCCAGATGGTCGATGTGCGCATCACCGACTGCGAGGAGTATGACCTCTATGGCGAGGTGGTGGAGTAGCCACTCGCAGAGCAGACAAACGCAATCTTTTGGCCCAATTTTTTGGTACAAGAGAATAATTTTGCTATTTTTGTAGTGATTTGACACAAAGGAACTGATTTTTAGCGCAACAAGAGAGCAACAATGGCCAAGCAGCAGGTAGTAAACTCACTGATAGAGAAGGTCGGACGTGTGATTGAGGAGAACACACGCCTGCAAGCCTCCGCCGCCCAAGCCATTGGCGAAAGGGACAAATTGCGCTCCGAGAACCGAGAACTCAAAGCACGCATCGACCGACTCGAAGCACGCATCAAACTTCTCGAACTCGGCGAAGGCTTCACCGGTGGCGCAAACACCGAGGAGAGCCGCAAGAGGGCACGAGCACAAATCAATCGTCTTATGCGGGAGATTGATGGTTGCATAGCCCTGATGAACCGTTAAGGGGCCAAATAATATAGGGCCGCAAAGTAGAGCCGTTTTATGCTGGCAACCACGGGTTGAAAAATAGTGGTGCCGAAGGGCTACACAAAGTTTTTTGGAAGATAGAAAGTAACAGACGATGGCAGAGACCTTGAAAATACACCTCACGATAGCTGGTCAGAAGTATCCGCTCAATATCGACCGCTCGAAGGAGGAGATCTACCGCAAAGCCGAGGGAGAGATAAACCGCTGGGTGTCTACCATCTCGTCGAGATATCGCATGGAAAAAGAGGGAGTTTTGGCCATGGCCGCCCTCCAACTCGCACTGCAAAACGTGGAGCGAGCCACCGCACGAAGCATCGACGACGACCTCGAAGAGCTCACCAAACTCGAACGCACCCTCGACGCACACCTGTCGAAGTTGTAGGCAGAGGCGCACACACACGTTCTTTACATACATTTGGAACAAGACTTACCCGCATAGATTCCATTCAGATTTGCGAAACTCAACATTTACAAAATTGAGAGTTACTCGTAGTGTCAAAAACAGGCCTAGGTGACCCCGCAAGGGGGAGTGTCCGCAGGTTCCCCTGCCGATGCCGTTGGACGTTTGCGATGCAAATACGGAGCTCTCACACATGACGATTCAGGTAGTTTCGTCAAACAATTCAATGGAATCCTATGTGGGCTTTTTTATTTGCAGAAAACACTTTTTTTAAGACAACCAAAATAGAAACTAACACACACCAAAAACAAGTAAAACAATTATGCTTACAATAGTATTAACCGCAGTTATCTCGGCCACCGTGGGTATCAGCACCTACATCGTGGTAAACAACGCGATAACCAAGAGCACCGTTCGCAAGCGCCGCGAGAGCCTTATCAAAGAGGCCGAGGCCGAGGGCGAAATGATTAAAAAGGAGAAAATCCTCCAAGCAAAAGAGAAATTCATCCAGCTCAAAAGCGAGCACGACCGTACCGTAAACGAGCGTAACCAGAAGCTCAACCAGCGCGAGCAGGGCATCAAACAGGTAGAGAACAACCTCAACCAGCAGCGCTCGGAGTTGGACAAAAAGAACAACGAGCTCGAAAAACTCAAAGAGAACCTCAACGGTCAGCTCTCGTCGCTCGACAAACGCAAAGAGGAGGTTGAGCGCATCATCAAAGAGCAGAACGTCAAGCTCGAACAGATTGGCGGCATGAGCGCCGATGAGGCCAAAACCGTGCTGATGGAGAACATGAAGGCCGAGGCCGAGCAGGAGGCTCAGACCTACATCAGCGACACCATCGAGGAGGCCAAGCTGACCGCCACCAAAGAGGCTAAACGCATCGTTATTCAGACCATCCAGAGGGTTGCCACCGAGACCGCTATCGAGAACTCGGTTACCGTCTTCAACATCGACAGCGACGAGGTCAAAGGCCGCATCATCGGTCGCGAGGGCCGCAACATCCGCGCTTTGGAGGCCGCAACAGGCGTCGAGATTATCGTAGACGACACCCCCGATGCTATCATCCTCTCAGGCTTCGACCCCGTGCGCAGGGAGATTGCACGTCTGTCGCTCCACCAGCTGGTAACCGACGGCCGTATCCACCCCGCACGCATCGAGGAGGTTGTGGCCAAGGTGAAAAAGCAAATCGAAGAGGAGATTGCCGAGGTGGGCAAACGCACCACTATCGACCTCGGTATCCACAACATGCACCCCGAGCTTGTAAGGCTTATCGGTAAGATGAAATACCGTTCGTCGTATGGTCAGAACCTCTTGCAGCACGCCCGCGAGACCGCAAACCTCTGCGGCATTATGGCTGCCGAGTTGGGCCTGAATGTGAAGGCTGCACGCAGGGCTGGTCTGTTGCACGATATTGGCAAGGTGCCCGACGACGAGCCCGAGTTGCCACACGCAATGATTGGTATGAAACTATGCGAGAAGTACAAAGAGAAACCCGATGTTTGCAACGCCGTGGGTGCTCACCACGAGGAGATGGATATGACCTCGCTCATCGCACCCATTGTTCACGTCTGCGACGCCATTTCGGGTGCTCGCCCTGGTGCTCGTAGCGAGATTGTAGAGAGCTACATCAAGCGTCTGAAAGAGATGGAGAGCATTGCACTCTCCTACCCCGGTGTTATGAAGACCTACGCCATTCAGGCCGGTCGTGAGCTGAGGGTTATCGTAGGTGCCGAGAAGATTAGCGATATGGAGAGCGAGCAGCTCAGCCGCGATATTGCCAAGAAGATTCAGGACGAGATGACCTACCCCGGTCAGGTGAAAATCACCGTCATCCGCGAGACTCGCGCTGTGGCTTACGCCAAATAGCCCAACCTCGCAAGGCTTAACAAACACAAAAGGGTGTCCGACAAGATGTCGGACACCCTTTTGTGTTGCAAAATTTGTATAACAAGCGATAGTTTTAGGCTTGCGAAGCCCGAAAAACCGCAGTTTACATGTGCGTAAATGAGGATTTGAGGGCAAGCATAACGACAAAATATCCTTGTTAGACAAATTTTAGAAAATCACGCCGAAGCTAATCTGAAACAAATTGTCGTCCTGCACCACCAGGTCGGCACTCTGGCCACTGAGGGTTATCTCGGAGGTGGTCTCTTTGAGGTACTGCATATAGCGCACCTCCACAAAGAGCCCGTCGAGGTCGATAGAGGCACCCGCCATGCCGGCAATGTCGTTGTCGTTGAAGCGCACCTCGAAGGGTGTAGGCCCCTCGCCCTTGTAGTATTGGTGGGAGTCGATGCGCCACACAGGGCCACCGAAAAAGCGTGCAGCACCAATCTTGAAGCCCAGCATTACGGGCAATTCGAGCCTCAGGGTGCGGATGTTTTTGTGTTCGGCCACTCGGCTGGGCTTGTGGAGCGCAAAGGCATAGTCGCGCACCACAAGGTCCAGCTCGGGCTGAACAAAGACAAACTTGGGCACCGACAGGCGCATCATCAGGCCCACCTGATAGCCGCCACTGCGGTCTATGGCGGGGGCAATGGTGTGTCGGTCGATGGTAATCTGGTCGAAGGTGTAGGCACCCGTATTGAGTCCCACACGGGCTCCGAAGCGCAACACTTGTGCCTCGGCAGCCCCAAGAGCCAGCAGCGTAGCCAGCCATAAGAGAATAAAGCGTTTCATAACCATTCTGTTTTTATATCGTTAGACTTCCCGTTAGGTGTGGAAGAGCTTTCCGTTTTTGGTTATGGAGATTGCAAACCTTTTGCCAGAGGTGGGCAAGTTGCAACTATGGGCACAAAAAAACTCCCACCAAAGGTGGGAGCCCTATTCAAATCGTCGAAATATCGCACTAAAAAATCGGAGCCAGCAGTCGGCAGATGGGCTCCATAATCTTGCTCAGTCGCGAGCGCCCCTCCCAACTCTGGCGGGTTATCAGCTCGCTATCGGCCAGGTCGTTCATAAAGTAGCCCCGCAGCTCTTTCGCTACGCTATTCTCATAGATAATAGCCTGCACCTCGAAGTCGTCGTCGAAGCTGCGATTGTCGAGATTGGCCGAACCTATGGTACACAACTCGTCGTCGATGACTATGAATTTCGAGTGGATAAAGCC
Organism: Tidjanibacter sp.; assembly: GCA_045614885.1. Taxonomy (GTDB): domain Bacteria; phylum Bacteroidota; class Bacteroidia; order Bacteroidales; family Rikenellaceae; genus Tidjanibacter. The sequence goes on from JAZLDU010000025.1 coordinate 39,738, forward strand.
CTTCTTGTAGAGGTATACCTTCACTCCCGCATCCATAAGTGCGTCGATGTAGGAGTATCCCGCCCAGGCCACAAAGATATTGTCGCCCCTAACAGGTATGACAATCCTCACATCCACACCACTCATGGCAGCCACTTGCAGAGCCGTTACAATCACCTGATTGGGCAACAGATAGGGGGTGGAGATGTAGATATACTTCTCGGCCTTGCAGATGGCAGCGTAGTAGGACTGCATAATGGCCGCAAACTTGGTGTCAGGGCCCGAAGTGGCTATCTGCATAGGCACCACATCGGTCACATCGGTAGGCGGGAAATAGGTCGCATCGCCAAGCAACTCGCCGTCGGTAACAAACGACCAATCGGTCGTGAAGATGGCCTGCAACATAGCCACAGCCTCGCCCTCGACGCGCAGATGGGTGTCGCGCCAAATGCCCCCCACATTTTTGCGCCCATAGATGTAGCGGTCGGCAATGTTCACACCGCCCGTATAACCCACTCGGCCGTCGATAACCACAATTTTGCGGTGGTTGCGGTAGTTGGCCGCACTCGTAAAGCGCGACACCAGCACCGGCATAAAACTGTGCACCTCGGCACCCATATCGACCAGGCGCTGACGGTCGCCCTTGCGCAACTGTCGGCTACCCACGCTGTCGTAGATAATTCGCACCTTCACACCCGCCCGTATGCGCTCCTCCAAGACGTTGCACAAGTGGTCGAACAACTCGCCACCCTCGATGGCAAAAAACTCGATGTGGATAAACTCCCGAGCCTCGGCCATGGCACCAAACATATCGGGGAAGGTCTGCTCGCCATTGTTGAGTATGCGCACCCTATTGTGGAGCGTCAGCAGCGACTTGTTGTTGTTGAGCATCAGTCGGGCCACACTCTTGTCGGTAAGGGCCAAGTGCTCCTGCTCGGCCAGACCACTCAACTGCTGGCGGCAAAGCGAGTCGATAGTCTCGGCATCGAGCAACTCTTTGCGTCGGAAGGTGCGCTGCTTGTGGTGATTCTGGCCAAAGATTACAAACAACACCATTCCACCCACAGGAAACATCGTAATAACCATCACCCACGCCAACGTCTTCACCGGCTCGCGCCTCTCGGCAATGACGATAACCACCACAGCCACAACAAAAACTGTGTAGCTAAACGACAATATAGTCCACAAATCGGCAAACGAAAAGAGGCTGCAAAGTGTAGTCATAGCGGTTTTATTAAAGTGGTTACCACAAATTTAGCACAAATTTTGTTTTCTCGAAAAGAATACATACCTTTGTGTCGAAAATAAGGGCACATGGTGCCAAATAAGGATATTTGGGTTTCGGCCGTAAGGTCGGAATTCATATTTTTTTTCGCTCTATACAAAACAATAATAAAAGACTAAAAACAGACAAAAACAATGGCACACGAAGCAATTCTTCTGACCAAAGAGGGGTACAACAAAATGAAAGCCGAGCTGGATCACCTCCGCATTGTGGAGCGTCCCAAGGCTGCTGAGGCTATCGCCGAGGCACGCGACAAAGGCGACCTCTCGGAGAATGCAGAATACGACGCTGCAAAAGAGGCTCAGCGTAACCTCGAAGAGCGTATTATGCGTATGGAGATGAACCTCGCAAACGCACGCATCATCGACGAGTCGCACCTCGACCTGAACAAAGTACAGATCCTCAACCGCGTAAAACTGCGCAACTGCACCACCGGCAGCGAGATGGAGTATACCCTTGTGGGCGACCACGAGGCCAACCTCGCCGAGGGCAAACTCTCGGTAGAGACCCCTATCGGCCACGCACTGCTGGGCCACAAAAAGGGCGACAAGGTGGAGGTTCAGGTTCCCGTAGGCCTTATGGAGTTCGAGATTTTGGATATCTCGATCTAAACTCCCAACACACCCAACCTTCGGAGCGTCGGCGGATGGGGCCACACACCCCACTGCACTCCTAACGCAAAAAAGCGAGTCCTATTGCAGGGCCCGCTTTTTTTGTTGGGGGAAAATGGGTTAGGGAGGTTAGGGAGATTAAGGACTTTAATGATTTTATAGGAGATATAGGAGTTATAAGAGATTTAGGAGATATAAGACTAATAGGATTTATAGAGGTCTTATTACTCCTATTACTCCTATTACTCCTATTACTCCTAAAAATCTTAGACGTTGGACATTAGACGTTAGACCTCAGACGGTTGACGGTCGACGGTCGACGTTTTCGGAGTCTGGTGGATGGATGAGGGCTATCGCCCGCAGGGGGATAGCAGAAAAATGATAGGGAGGGCCCGACGCAAGTTTACTTGCATAAGGGCTCTCCCTATTGTTTTTATGTAATCTGCCGTCAGGCAATCCTCTGCCAGCCAACAGACTACGCCCAAGGCTACACTAAAAGTTTTTGCGGAGCTTTTTACAAAAAGCGACAAAAATCACAGTGCCGAAGGCAAAAAGCGACAGAAACTACTCGGCATTTGCCAAAGGCGAAGGAACGGTGTAAACCCTTGCGCCAAGCTCTTTGTCATACTCGTAGAGGCCGTATTTGTTGTCGCCAATCTTCTCCAAGATGTCGATAATATCGCGAGCGTTCTCCTCCTCCTCGATCTGCTCGTCTACGAACCACTGCAAGAAGCTCTCCGATGCGTAGTCTTTCTCTTCTTTGGCAATAGCCATCAGGTTGTTGATGCGTGCGGTAACCACCTGCTCGTGCTCCAAGGTCTTCTCCCAAGCTGCCAGAGGGCTTGCCCACTCGGTGTCAACTGCGTCGATGGGCTGCAATTTAACCTCTGCGCCACGCGAGTTGATCATATTCATAAAGATGCGTGCGTGGTCCTGCTCCTCTTGGAACTGGATGAAGAACCAGTTTGCAAAGCCTTTGTTGCCTTTGGCCTCCTGATCCATCGACATCGAGAGGTAGAGATATGCCGACCAAAGCTCGGCGTTAATCTGATCGTTGATAGCCGCTACGAGGCGGTCGCTAATGTTCTTTTTCATAGTTGTATGTTTTTTAATTGTTATTGTTTTCTATCTTTTTGTTAGTACAAATATAGTGCATAATTTTTGATTTTGGTACACTTTGGGGCTATGATATTTTTCTATCGGCCCATAAGCCAAACTTATAGAATCGGGAATTACCAAAACACACACATATACTACGGGGCAAAAAACGGGCCTCCGCCTACCGACGAAAGCCCGTGTAGAAATCGTTATGCCCAGAGGTTAGAAGTTGGCCACAGCGCGCACACGACAGCGATAACCGCTTTTATCCAACTGAGTTTCCTCTCCACCCGCTTGAGTCAATGCGTAAGCAAAGCAAGGAATATCTTGGTCAGGCTCCGTAGGCTCCGTAGAAGACCAATACCAATAAACACTACCATCGCTATCATAACCACTACCATCGCCGCCGATAGGTTCACCTCCAAGCTGGAAGAGTTCGTCCTCTATGGTGGTGTTTACTACATTGCGCACTTCGGCACTCAACAGCAGTTTCAGCTCGTCAATCGCAGGCAAGTACCATCGGCCCCCCAACTCCTCACACCAGCCAAATGCGGGGAAGTTCTGCATCCAGCTACCCTTGATGCTTATTTGCAGCAAATTACGGATACCATCTTCTCTGTCGTAGGCATTGTTGTCTTTGGTGTCCCAGCCTCGAACAGCCCACATCAAGCGTGGCGACTCGACGATGCTCACGATTTTGCCGTGCTCTCCGCTCTCGTCTACCCAGAACACAACGCCTCTCACATCGTCGTCGCAGTAGAAGTCGCCCACTTGGTATTTCTCTTGTGCCGATGCCATTGCAGCACCGCAGAAGATCTGCACCAACATAAGTGCAATAAAAAGGCTCTGTTTTTTCATTGTTATTATTGGTTTTGTTAATCTCTAAACTCAAAACAAAGATACAACAAAAAGCCGACTGCGACAACCCTACGATGCTACCATATATAAATATATATGTATGCTACGAGCCCCCTAATGCAAAAAAACGCATATTACGAGATAAATACAAGGCGGTGCCGTAACGGCACTTTTGTAATAGTACCCCCCCACCATAAAGTACAGATTGTTGAGGGATTTTTGTGCCAAAAAGAGGGCGACCTCCGCAGTTTGCTTAACGCAAATGAGGAAGGTCGCCTCTCGAATTTGGTGCAAAAAGCACCGACAAGATGTGCTTTATGCAAGGATTTCAAGCATCTTGATAGCCGCAGTCGCTACGGGAGTACCAGGGCCAAAGATAGCCGCAGCACCATCCTTGTAGAGCTGGTCGTAATCCTGTGCGGGAATTACACCACCCACTACAACCACAATGTCCTCACGACCAAGTTTCTTCAACTCGGCAATGATCTGAGGAACAAGGGTGAGGTGACCTGCTGCCAACGACGAAACACCTACAACGTGTACGTCGTTCTCAACGGCCTGTTTTGCAGCCTCCTCGGGAGTCTGGAACAAGGGACCCATATCTACGTCGAAACCAAGGTCAGCATAACCAGTAGCTACAACCTTAGCACCACGATCGTGGCCGTCCTGACCGAGTTTGGCAATCATGATACGGGGCTGACGGCCCTCCTTCTTAGCGAAGTCGGCAACCATCTCTTTTGCTTTTGCAAAGTCGCTGTCGTTTTTCATTGCGCTCGAATATACACCAGAGATTGAACGAATAACTGCTTTGTAACGGCCTACGATAACCTCGCAAGCGTCGGAAATCTCGCCCAGAGTTGCGCGAACTTTGGCAGCCTCAACAGCCAGCTCCAACAAGTTGCCGGTCTTGTTCTTAACAGCCTCGGTGATTGCAGCCAATGCCTTCTGAACAGCAGCCTCGTCGCGACCTGCGCGGAGCTCTTTCAGACGTTTAACCTGGCTCTCGCGAACAGCGGTGTTGTCAACAGCCAAGATGTCGATAGGAGCCTCTTTCTCCAAACGGTAGCGGTTCAGACCTACGATAATCTCGTCGCCCGAGTCGATCCAAGCCTGTTTGCGAGCCGAAGCCTCCTCGATACGCATCTTAGGAATACCGGTCTCGATAGCTTTGGCCATACCACCAAGTTTCTCGATCTCCTGGATGTGAGCCCAAGCTTTGTGAGCAATCTCGTTGGTCAGGCTCTCTACGTAGTACGAACCAGCCCATGGGTCAACCGAACGGCATACGTTGGTCTCCTCCTGGATGTAGATCTGGGTGTTACGAGCAATACGTGCCGAGAAGTCGGTAGGCAGTGCGATTGCCTCGTCGAGAG
>JAZLDU010000026.1:0-21785 GCA_045614885.1 Tidjanibacter sp.
ATAAACCTCCCCCTCATTTACGTTTAGTAAACTGCGGGGGAGGTTTTCTTGTGCGCCTTGTACTCGCCTAATTATCTGCATTTTTACCTCTGGGAGAACTACCATAATAAAAGGGGCGTTACGCCCCCTTGTGTGCCTTGCATTCATCTCGCTATCTGCGTTTTTACCTCTTGGCGATGTAAACTGCGGAGCCGCCTTCTTCGCAAGCCTAGAACTCGCCTAATTATCTGCATTTTTTTGTCGACCGTCGACCGTCGACCGTCAACCGACTTTAAGGAGTTTCGGGAGTTTAAGGAATTTTAGGAGTAATAGGAGATATAGGAGAAATAGGAGAAATAGGAGAAATAGGAGAAATAGGAAGTATAACTCTTATAGCTCTTATAACTCATATATCTCCTATAACTCCTATAACTCTCAGTAACTTTCAACTTTCAACTTTCAACTTTCAATTTTTATCCTACCTTTGCGGTGTATGAAGAGATTTTGGATCACACTTTTGGCCACACTTTTGTCGCTCTCGGCGGCGGTGGCCCAGCAGAAAGATAACTCGTTGGCCTACAATGGCTTTTCGGGCGGAATGATGCTCCACGCAGGGTGGGCCGACAGGGGTAACATAACCATCGGCACAACCCCCGCTCAGTCGCTCCGAGGAGTGCCTATGGGCATCGGTGGCGCGCTCAAAATACGCTTCGGCAACCACCTGAGAGTGGGCACCGAGGGCTACACCTCGGCGCTGGGCTATGGCGACTACGGCTCGTCGCTCTCCATCGGTTGGGGCGGCCTGCTGGTCGATTGGTGCTGGCAGTGGGGCAGGCTGAAACCCTATGTGGGGGCTACCATTGGCGGTGGCGTGGTCGAAAACCTCACCCTCACCACCCATCCCCAAGAGGATCTGGTGGCCGAAGAGAACCTCTCGTACCGCCACTATGGGGTGGGAGTTGTTGTTCCCTTTGCGGGCGTGGAGTGGCCGCTTACGGAGCGTATGTCGGTAACTGTCAAGGCCGACCGAATAACCTCGCTTGGCGGTGCCGACTTCGATTTTCCCTCGGGTGTGAGGTGCTATTTGGGCTTTATGTTCAATCATTAGCCACTTTGTGTCTTATTTTTTCTGCATTTTCAATTCTTCTTGTATCTTTGCGACGATTTATTTAACCAATTGTAAGAGATTATGTGGATTTGGCTGGCGGTAATATCTTCCGTACTGCTTGGTTTCTATGATGTTGCAAAGAAACGCTCGGTCAGTGGCAATGCCGTGCTCCCCGTGCTTACTATTGCTACATCCATCTCGGCACTCCTGTTTCTGCCCGTGATTATCTCGTCGGAGTGGTCGCTGGGGTGGTTCGAAGGTAGCGTCTTCGACGTAACCCCCATAGGCTTAGGGCAACACCTGCTCATAGCCTTGAAGGCTTGCATTGTGGCCGCCACCTGGCTCTTTGGCTACCTGGCCGTAAAACATCTGCCCCTGACAATCGTTTCGCCCATATATGCCCTTAGGCCTGTACTTGTGCTGCTTGGCTCGATACTCATCTTTGGCGAGAGGCTCAACCTCTACCAATGGATTGGTGTGGTGGTGGCCTTTGTGGCTTTCTACCTGATGAATCGTTCGAGCAACAAGGAGGGTATTAAGTTCAAGGGTAACAGGGGAATAGCCTACCTCTTCATTGCGGTTTTGCTGGGCGTGGGTAGTGCTTTCTGCGACAAGATTCTGATGAAGGGAATCCAGCCCGCCTCGGTGCAGGCTTGGTGTGGTTTGTATATTGCGCTTTTGTATGCGGCCCTCACGCTTGTTATGTGGGTGCCCAAGCGCAAGGTGCAGATTTTCTCGTGGAGGTGGAGCATTGTTTTTATCTCGATTTTCTTGTCGATAGCCGACTTTTGCTACTTCAATGCGCTCTCCCAGGAGGGTGCTCTGCTGGCGGTAATTTCGCTCATCCGCCGTGGCTCGGTTATTGTGTCCTTCTCGCTGGGGGCGCTGATTTTCAAGGAGCGAAACATCAAGTCCAAAGCCTTGGCACTGTGCATATTGCTTGTGGGCTTGTACTTCCTGCTTCACGGCAGTTTGGTGTAGAACAGTATAGGGCGGACACGTTCCGCACGAGGCTCAATAGGGCGGCTCCATTGTTTACCACTCGGGTAGACTGCGGAGCCGCTTTTTTGTGCCCCAAAATCCCGTTGCTCAATGATGTTTTTGTGCCCCGAAATCCCGTTGCAAGGTGGTGCTTTGGGTGGTTTGTATATATATTTACTCCTTTGGAGTAAGATTTCTCAATTCTCAATTCTCAATTCTCAATTCTTTTCGTATATTTGTAGATTATTAGAATTGTAAGCATTGAACTTATGTCAGAACAAGATAAAATACTCTCCGAAATAACAGCCAAGGAGTACGAATATGGCTTCGTGACCGACATCGAGACCGAGACTCTGCCCAAGGGCCTCAGTGAGGATGTGGTGCGCCAGATTTCGGCCCTCAAAGGCGAGCCCGAGTGGATGCTCGAATATCGCCTTGCGGCTTATCGTAAGTGGCTCACGATGCCCGTACCTGAGTGGGCTCACTTGAACATTCCCGAAATAGATTTTCAAGATATAATCTACTTTGCCGCCCCCAAGAAGCAGCCCGACAAAAAGTCGATGGACGAGGTGGATCCCAAGCTGCGCGAAACTTTCGACAAACTCGGTATTCCACTCGAAGAGCAGATGGCTCTGGCGGGCGTGGCTGTCGATGCCGTTATGGACTCGGTGTCGGTCAAGACCACCTTCCGCGAGACGCTGGCCGAGAAGGGCATTGTCTTCTGCTCGATGAGCGAGGCGCTCAGAGAGTACCCCGACCTGGTGCGTAAGTATCTGGGCTCGGTGGTGCCCTATGCCGACAACTTCTACGCTGCGCTGAATGCTGCGGTATTCTCCGACGGCTCGTTTTGCTACATCCCCAAGGGTGTGCGCTGCCCTATGGAGCTTTCGACCTACTTCCGCATCAACGCTGCGGGCACAGGACAGTTCGGGCGCACGCTCATCGTGGCCGACGAGGGTGCCTATGTGAGCTACTTGGAGGGCTGTACCGCACCTATGCGCGACGAAAACCAGCTCCACGCAGCCGTTGTGGAGATTGTGGTCGAGAGGGATGCCGAGGTGAAGTACTCCACCGTGCAGAACTGGTACCCCGGCGACAAGGACGGCAAGGGTGGTATCTACAACTTTGTGACCAAGAGGGGTATCTGCCGTGGCGACAACTCACGCCTGTCGTGGACTCAGGTCGAGACCGGCTCGGCAATCACCTGGAAATATCCCAGCTGTGTGCTCAAAGGCGACAACTCGGTGGGCGAGTTCTACTCGGTGGCCCTGACCAACAACTTCCAGCAGGCCGACACGGGTACGAAGATGATTCATATTGGCCGCAATACCCGCTCGCGCATTGTGTCGAAGGGTATCTCGGCAGGCCGCAGCCAGAATAGCTATCGCGGTTTGGTCAAGGTGGTGCCCGGGGCCGAGAATGCCAGGAACTACTCGCAGTGCGACTCGCTGCTGATTGGCGACAAGTGTGGTGCACACACCTTCCCCTATATCGACGCTCAGAATCCCTCGGCCGTTGTGGAGCACGAGGCTACCACGAGCAAGATTAGCGACGACCAGCTCTTCTACTGCAACCAGAGGGGCATTGGCACCGAGGAGGCTGTGGGCTTGATTGTGAATGGCTATGCCAAGGAGGTCTTGGCCAAACTGCCTATGGAGTTTGCTGTGGAGGCCCAGAAACTGCTGAGCATCTCGCTCGAAGGCAGCGTGGGTTAGAATGTCGACCGTCGACCGTCGACCGTCGACCGACTGAGGTTGATAGGAGTAATAGGAGTAATAGGAGTAATAGGAGGTCTTAAAGACCTATAAATCCTATAACTCTTATAAAATCATTAAGGCCATTAAGGCCATTAAGGCCCTTAGGGTATAGAATAGGCAGTAAGAGATACGAACAACGTGAGTATCTCCTAAAAGTTTTTGGGCGACTTTTTACAAAAAGTCGCAAAAGAAAAAGTTTTTGGTGCAGCTTTTTACAAAAAGGTGCGAAAAAAAGAGAAAAACAAAAAAACGAAACACAATATGTTAAAAGTTAAGAATTTACACGCTTCGGTCGATGGTAAAGAGATTTTGAAGGGCATCGACTTTGAGGTTAAGGCTGGCGAGGTGCACGCCATTATGGGCCCCAACGGGTCGGGTAAGAGTACGTTTGCCTCGGTGTTGGCCGGAAATGAGAAATTTGAGGTTACCGAGGGCTCGGTAGAGTACAAGGGCGAGGAGTTGCTCGGTATGAGTATCGAGGATAGGGCTCGCAAGGGTATCTTCCTCGGCTTTCAGTACCCTGTGGAGATTCCGGGTGTGAGCATGGCCAACTTTATGAAGCTGGCGGTGGCCGAGCGCAGGAAAGCTCAGGGCTTGGAGCCTCTGAGTGCGGGTGCTATGCTCAAATATATGAGAGAGAAGGCTGCCGTGGTGGAGCTTGATGCCAAACTGATGAACAGGGCGGTGAACGAGGGCTTCTCGGGTGGCGAGAAGAAGAAAAACGAGATTTTCCAGATGGCGATGTTGCAGCCCGACTTGGCACTGCTCGACGAGACCGATAGCGGCTTGGATATCGACGCGCTTAGGATTGTGGCTACGGGTGTAAACCGCCTGCGCAGCAGCGAGAATGCAACGGTGCTGATTACCCACTACCAGAGGTTGTTGGACTACATTGCTCCCGACTTTGTGCACGTTCTCTACAAGGGCCGCATAATCTATTCGGGTGGTCCCGAGCTGGCCTTGAAGCTCGAAAAAGAGGGTTACGATTGGCTTATTGCCGACTATAAGGAGGAGTAGCGTTATGAGTGAGCAGAACAAGAAGGTTGTTGTGTTGCGCGGAGGGTGCGATGGCGACTGCGGAGGGTGCTACAATGTGGCAGCCGGCGAGGTGTTGTCGTTCTACCAGATGTGTGGCAGTGGCGACCATAGCCTGACGCTCCGACTTGCCGAGGGTGCCAAGGCCAAGGTGGTCTTTGCCGCCACCGAGCAGGGCGAGAGCAACTACGACTATACCATAGAACTCAATGGCGCAGGGGCCGAGTTGGAACTCTATGGCCTCTTTTTCTGTGGCGAGGGTGCCAAGTGCCATGTTCGTACCAACGTGCGCCACAATGTGGCCGACTGCAAGAGCAACCAGGTGGTCAAGGGTATTGCCAAGGATAATGGCGTGGGTACTTTCGACGGCTTGGTATATGTGGCTCCCGACGCTCAGCGCACCGAGGCCTACCAGCAGAGCCGCAATATGTTGCTGAGCCGCACGGCGAGGATTCACACCAATCCCCAGTTGGAGATCTATGCCGACGATGTGAGGTGTTCGCACGGCGCCACGGTGGGTAATATCGACGACGATGCTATCTACTATATGCGCCAGAGGGGCCTCAGCGAGGAGCAGGCCCGCAAGTTGCAGGTGGGAGGCTTCCTGAGGGATGTGCTGAGCCATATCGACGACGAGGCCATCCGTGAGGAGTTTGAATTGAAAGTTGAAAATTGACGGTTGACGGTCGACGGTTGACGGTCGACAAAATAGAAGAATATGTTCAATCCATACGACATACGCGGGGAGTTCCCCATATTGGCCGAGAAGGTCTACGGCAAGCCGCTGGTCTACCTCGACAATGGCGCTACGGCCCAGAAACCACGCTGTGTGATTGACACCGTGGCGGGGCTCTACCGTAGCGAAAATGCCAACATTCACCGAGGTGTTCACTACCTCTCGGAGCGTTGTACGGCTCTGTATGAAGATGCTCGCAAGGTGGTGGCCGAGGCTCTTGGCACTCCCGATGTGGGCGAGGTGATCTTCACGGCGGGAGCAACCGCCAGCCTCAATACGGTGGCCTACACTTGGGGCGAGATGAGCGTGGCCGAGGGCGACAATGTGGTGGTGAGCGAGATGGAACACCACTCGAACATCGTGCCTTGGCAGATGCTCTGCCAGCGCAAGGGTGCCGAGCTGAGGGTGCTGCCCTTCGACGACGAGGGCAACCTTCAAACGGCAATGCTCGACACACTGCTCGATGAGCGCACCAAGATTGTGGCCGTAACCCAGGCGAGCAATACGCTGGGCACTATGCCCGAGTTGAGGACCATTATCGACAAGGCCCACGGGGTGGGTGCTGTGGTGGTGGTCGATGGTTGCCAGGGCTTTGTCCACGCCGAGGTGAATGTGAAGGAGCTGGGGTGTGATTTCTACGCCTTTTCGAGCCACAAACTCTATGGCCCCAATGGAGTGGGAGTGCTATACGGCAAGAGGGCGCTGCTGGAACAGATGCCACCCTTCTTGGGCGGTGGCGATATGGTCAAGAAGGTGACCTTCGAGAAGACCACCTATGCCGACCTGCCGCTGAAATTCGAGGCGGGCACGGCCAACTATATCGACGCCATTGGTCTGGCCGAGGCTATTCGCTTCCTGCGTCGATTGGATAGGGCGGGCGTTATGGCCCACGAGAGGGCGCTGCTCGACTATGCCACCGAGGAGCTCGGCAAGGTGGAGGGGCTGAGGATTTATGGCTCGGCTGCGGAGAAGTGTAGCATCGTGTCGTTCAATGTCGAGGGTGTTCACAACTTCGACCTGGGTGCGGTGTTGGACCGCAGCGGTGTGGCCATTCGTACCGGAGCGCATTGTGCCGACCCTGTGATGGCCCACTATGGGGTGCAGGGTATGGCGAGGGCTTCGTTTGGCTTGTATAACACGGCCGAGGAGGTGGATGCGCTTGTGGCCGCAGTGAAGAAAGCAATTAGAATGTTGAAATAATTCTCAATTCTCATTTTGAAGATTATGTTTATAGTACTTGAAGGCTTGGATGGAGCCGGCAAATCGACACAGATTAAACTCCTGCGGGAGATGATTGAGAGTAGGGGCGTGGAGTGCGAATTTTTGCACTTTCCTCGCTTCGATGCACCCGTTTATGGCGACCTGATTGCTCGTTTCCTCAGGGGCGAGTTTGGCTCGGTCGAGCAGGTAAACCCCTACCTGGTGGCACTGCTCTATGCGGGCGATAGGGCCGATGCGGCCAAGATGATTCGTGGCTGGTTGGCCGAGGGCAAGTGTGTGATTGCCGATAGGTATGTCTACTCCAACATCGGCTACCAATGTGCCAAGATAGACGACGCAGAGCAGCGCAAGACGCTGAGCGATTGGATTTTGAAGACCGAGTTCGAGGAGTTTGCCATTCCCAGGCCCACGCTGTCGCTCTTTTTGGATGTGCCCTTTAAGTTTACCGAGGCCAAGCTGACCTCGGTGCGTGAGGGTGCCGACCGCGACTACCTGGGGGGCGGTAAGGATATACACGAGCAGTCGCTCGACCTGCAACGCAGGGTTAGGGAGGTCTACCTGGCTGCTGCTGAGGGCGACGAGGCCTTTGGGGTGGTTGATTGCTCGACAGAGGATGGCGCTATGGCCTCGCCCGAGGAGATTTTTGCAAGGGTGAAGGCCCAAGTAGAGCCACTGTTTAAATAAGACTTATAGGAGTAATATGAGTTATAGGATTACTCCCCCTCTAAGTTAGAGGGGGTGTCACGAAGTGACGGGGGCGTGTGTAAATAAGAGTGGTAGATGCCAACCGCTTGACTAACGTCAATCGTGGCAAAACGAATAATTCTCAACTCTCAATTCTCAATTCTCAATTCCAAATGAATAGTGCCGCCATACGAAATAAGATGAATCGCTACTATCTGACCGCCCTGCTGAGGGTGGCGCTGGGGTGTGTGTTCCTCTTTTCGGCGGTGGCCAAGGGGGTGGACCCCTATGGTACGGTGCTCAAAATGGGCGAGTACTTCGTAGGTTTCGGAGTACCCATCTTGGAGCCCCTGGCACCCTATGCCACCGTGGGCCTTGTGGCCTTGGAGTTGTGGTTGGGTGTGGCGCTCGTGGTGGCTGCGTGGCCGAGGATGACGCTTGTGGCGACCTTTGTGGTGAGCGGAGTATTCACATTGCTGACGCTGGTATTGGCCGTGTGGAACCCCGTGAGCGACTGCGGATGCTTTGGCGACGTGGTGGTGATGACCAATTGGCAGACCTTTGCCAAGAATGTGGCTCTGGTGGCTGTGACGCTCCTTGTGGGATGGGGCTACGACATCTGGGGCGAGCCCAAGAGAGTTGTGGGCTGGCGCGCGGGTAGGTGGATAACCCCCGTGGCAACAGTGGCAGGTGTGGCACTTGCGGTGTGGGCTTTGGTGGCCCTGCCGCTGGTGGAGAAATTCCCCTTTGGCAAGGGGGTAAACCTGCGCGAGGTGCTGGCTGAGGAGAGTGAAGCCGAGGCTGTGAGGGTTGTGTGCCGACACAAGGCCGATGGCCACGAAGAGGAGTTTTTGGCCGACGACAGCCGCTGGTGGAATAGCGACGAGTGGGAGTTTGTGCGCACGGTAGAGAGCTCCGAGGGCGACGTGGTGGAGGTTAGGGCCAGGGACTTTATGCTCTACGACGAGGCGGGCGATGCTACGGCTGAGGTGATTGCCACCGAGGGCACCGTGAGCCTAATATGTGTGCAGAATTTGTGGAAACTCTCGCCCGAGCAGATTGCAGCTCTCCGAGAAGAGGCCGCGAGAGGAGTTGAGCGTGGCGACAGAGTGGTGGTGGCAACCTCTACACCCCTGAAACGTGCCACGGTCAAGTTGGCCAAGGCGGGATTTCCGACCGACTCGATGGAGGTCTATAATATGGACATAACAACCTTACAGGTGTTGCTCCGAGCCCCTGCGGGAGTGGTTACGATAGAGGGCGGAGTGGTGGCCGACAAGACCTCGGTCTACCGCTTGGCCGATAAATAGAACAACCAAGCAAGAAACAAACACAGACGAAAGATATATGAGGAGATTTTTTCTGACAATAATAGTGTCGAGCCTTATGCTTGCAACGCCGCTTGTGGCCCAAAACCACATTGCAGGTCAGGTGATGGAACGAGCCCGCGAACTCTACCAGATGGGCAAGTATCGCGAGGTGCGCGAGGTTCTGAGGGTGGCCGTTCTGGCGGGCGATAATTCGCAGGCTTATGCCCCCGTGGTGCTCACCGAGGCTCGCTGGATGGAAGCAATGTGCCAGGCCCAGATGGGCAATGGCATAGATGCTCTGGCGGCTTTTGTGGCCGACTATCCCACTGCAATGCAGACCAATAGGGCTCTGTTGGTGTTGGGTGGCGAGTATTTCGAGGCTCAGAGGTGGGAGCAGGCTGTGGCCACCTTTGCGAAGATTAAGACCGCCGACCTCGACGATGCCGATATGGAGGAGTACTGCTTCCGCTATGGTTACTCGGCCCACAAGAGTGGCGACGACAGGCTCGCGCGTGAGTGGCTCCGCAGACTCGACCGCAAACACACCACCTATTATCCCCACGCCCGCTATCTGCTGGGCTATATCTCCTACACCGAGGGGTTGTTGGTAGACTCCAAGTTGCACTTTGGCGCTGTGGCCGGCCACGACGACTACAAGGCTGTGGTGCCCTACTATCTGCTCAATATCGAGTTCCTCTCGGGCAACGACGAGTATGTGTCGCAGAGGGCCGAGGGCGTGTTGGCCGGTTTGGCTGGCGCAAGGCGAGCCGAGGTGGAGAGAGTGGCTGCTCAGAGCAATTTCAGGCTCGAAAAGTGGAACGAGGCCGAGGATTATATCGCTCTGCTCCGTAGCGAGGGTGCTACGCTCAGCCGCGAGGAGAACTATATTGGTGGCTATGCGCTCTACCGTATGGGCGACTACGACAATGCTGCTGCCTATCTGCGCGGTGCTTGCGGCCCCAACGACCAGCTGACTCAGAATGCCGCCTACCACTTGGCCGACTGCTACCTGCGCTTGGGCGACAAGAAACAGGCCCGCCAATCGTTCTCGATGGCATACAGCAGTGGCGACAACAAGACCATCTGTGAGGATGCGCTCTACAACTACTGCAAGCTGCAAGTGGAGCAGGGTGGTGGCAACTTCAACGAAGAGATTCAGAGCCTGAGCCACTATCTGCGCGAATATCCCCGCTCGGCTCACCGTGGCGAGGTGGAGGGCTATCTGGTTACGGCTTGCTACGATGCGGGCGACCTGAAAGCGGCCTATGCTACCCTCAAAGAGTTCTCGTCGGGGGGCAGCAGCAAGGTGCGCGAGGCTATGCAGAAGGTGGCCTACTACCACGCAGCTCAGTGCTACCTGGGTGGCGAGATTGAGGAGGCCGAGGAGTATTGCAACCTTTCGCTCGATGTGGCCGACTACGATGGCGACATCGAGGCTCTGGCCATCTATCTGCTTGGCGAGGTGGACTACGCCCAGGGCAAATGGGCCTCGGCAGCGGCTATGTATGACCAATACATCCGCTTGGGCCGTCGTCACCAGCCCGAGTATATCTTTGCCTACTACAATATGGGCTATGCCCGTTTCAATAATGGTCGCTACACAACGGCCTACGATGATTTTGCCGACTTTGTCGAAACCCGCACCACCAACGACTCGTTCCGTGCCGATGCCTATAACCGCTTGGGCGACATCGAGGCCGTGGCCAAAAACTACACCGAAGCCTCGAAACTCTATGCCAAGAGTGCCGAGATGGAGGGCGTGACCGAACGCTTCTATGGAGCCTACCGAGTGGCAATGATGGAGGGTATGGCCGGCAATGTGGATGGCCGTGTGGAGGCCCTCAGGAGGATTATCGCGGAGGGCAAGGGCAACTATGTGGTGCGCTCGTCGTATGAGTTGGGCCACACGCTGCTGGGCGCAGGCCGCTATGACGAGGCGGTGGAGGCTCTGCTCAGCTATGTCGAGAAATACCCCTCGTCGCCCGACTATGTGGCCGCACTGAGCGACTTGGGCTTGGCCTACCGCAATGTGGGCAACGACGAGGCCGCCCTGAGCGTCTATAAGAAGGTGCTCGTTCGCTCGAAGGGTAGCGTGGCAGCCCACAACGCTTTGGGCGAGATTCGCAACATCCACATCGAGCGCAACACCATCGACGAGTATATGGCCTATGCCGAGTCGGTGGGTATGGCCTCCGAGGCGGGCGACCGTCAGAGAGATTCGCTCGGCTTTGTGGCTGCCCAGAAGGTCTATATTTCGGGCGACAAGCCCAGGGCTGCGGAGGCCTTTGCCAAATACTTGGCCGAGAACCCCGAGGGAGCCTACACTCCTGCGGCACTCTACTATTCGGCCGACTGCCTAAGCGAGGCGGGCGACAAAGAGGGTGCTGTGGCACAGCTCAATAGGCTGACTGCTATGTACTACAACTCCTACACCCAGCGAGGCTACGAGAAGTTGGCCCAGATTTCGGCCTCTACCGCCGACTTCGGCACAGCAGCCGAGGCCTATAAGAAGGTGGTTGAGGTGGCTCAAACCCCTGCCAAGCGTCGCGAGGCGCTGGAACAATACCTTGCAGCGGTGGTGGCAAGTGGCGTGGGTGGCCAAACGGTGGTCGATGCTGCCGATTGGGTAATCTCGGCCGAGGATGTAACTCCTCAGCTGGTGCGAAAGGCCAAGTTGCAGAAGGCTAAGGCTTTGGAGGCTATGGGCAAACGCAATCCTGCCGTGGCTATCTACGACGATTTGAGCCGCGATGTGAGCAACGAAGAGGGTGCCGAGAGTGCCTTCAAGATTATCGAAACGGCCTTCCAGTATGGCAGTTTCGAGAAGGCCGAGTCGCTGGTCTACGACTTTGCCGAGAAGAATACCCCCCACGCATATTGGCTCGCCAAGTCGTTCTTGTTGTTGGGCGATGTATATGCCTCGAAGGGCGATTTGTTCCAGGCAAGGGCTACCTATCAGAGTGTGGTCGATGGCTACTCGGGTGGCGACGACGGCATCGTGGAGATGGCCAAAGAGCGCATCGCAGGGTTGCAGTAGTGTGGATAAGTGTGATTGACAAACAAGCAATAAAATGAAGATATTTGGCAAAATGGTGGTTGCTGCTGCCGCGCTGACATTGGCGGTAGGGCTGCCCGCAAAGGCCCAAGAACAAGAGGGCTTTACCAAACAGATTGAGATAGAAAAAGAGTTCTCGGCCACCATTGGCAAGGCCGAGAGAATTGAGATTGAGCCTCGCCTGCTCGACACGGTGGTCCAGCGCCCCACGATGGAGTATGCCATCAAATCGACAGCCCACCAGAGCAACTTCTCGGTAGCTGCGCTCTCGCCCGTGGAGATGAGCACCGCCCAGTGGCATAGGCCTACGGATTTCTACCTCAATGCCGGCATTGGCGCTCCACTGAGGAGCGATTTGGATCTCTATTGGACCCCCATTCAGAGGAGGCAGACCACGCTGGGCGTGTATGTAGACCACGACGGCCGTGAGAACCGACTGACCAACCTCGATGGCGAACGACTCTCGGCTCTGTGGTTGCACAATCGTGCAGGGCTGGGCTATAATACCACCCTCGCAAGCGGAACAAAAGTGCGTGCAAAGATGGAGTATCGTGGCAATGTGGCCAACCCCTATGGAGGCTTGGGCGTGGCGAGCGATGCGGTGCGCAAGATGGTGTTGACCAACGATTTGGGCGTGGCTGTGAGCGTGGCTGGTGGCTTTGGCAAGAAGTCGAAGCTGGGCTACGAGGTGGCCGTAGACGGTGGTTGGAGCGCTGGCACAAACTACGGCCTTAGTGGCAAAAGTCAGGCCGAGGGTACCAATCACACCTTCCACTACGGGGTAGATGCAGCCCTGGTGGGATTGAACAAGGTGCAGGGGTGGTTGCCCCACACCGTTGGTGCCTACTTCTTCGGCACCCATTGGCTGGGCGAGTGGCAGAGCTCGTTGGTGGTTATGCCCGAGTGGAGCCTGAGGGTGGCCAAACATATGCCCATAGATCTGGGCGTGGGCTACGACATTTGTATCTCGGGCCCCAAGAGGTCGTTTGTGGAGGGGCTTGTGGGCCACCTCGAAATGGCTTGGGACAAGGATAGCCGCTGGGTGCCCTACCTGAGGGGCGAGGCAGCGCGCGAGAGTGATTTGGTGCGTATGGCCATGTGGCTCAACCCCTATGGCGACTACTTGGAGGGCGATATGCGCAAGGTCTACGACGCATCGTTGGGCCTGAGGGGTGCAAGCCGAAGGGTGAATTATAATGTTAAGGCGGGCCTGCGCCACTACTCCGACTACTTCTATGCCGTGGTGGTCGAGGGGTGTCCTCTGGTGGACTATGCCACCCTGCGAGGAGTGTCGATGGTGGCTGTGGAGGCCGAGGCCGAGTATAGTCCCCTGCGCCACTTGACGCTGAGCGGTGCGGTGGAGTATAAACACTACCTCAAAAATAGCGTTGCACCTGTGGCTTTGGGCCTGCGTCCGTTGACGGCTCGCCTGGGGGCTGAGTATGTGTGGAATAGGTGGACCTTCGGTGTGAAGGGCCACTATGCAATGGCGGCCGACTATGAGTGCTATGGTGCCGACGGCCTCGGTAAGACTATGCAGATGCCTGCCTACGTCAATCTGGGTGCCGAGGTGGAGTGGCGCGTTACGGAGAGCCTGTCGGCTTGGCTTGTGGGCGACAATCTGCTTAATCAGACCATCTACCACCTGCCTACCTACCGACAGACCGGTATTGGCGTTCTGGGCGGTGTGAGAATCGTCTTCTAAGGTAAAAGGCTGAAACTAAATATAAAGGAGTGGCGATGTCGTCACTCCTTTTGTTGTTTTGTGGTATAGGGTAATGCGGGCTACTCCTCGGCCACGATGGTCGATTTTTCGAGCGACCATTCGAGGCCGTCGGGACGATCCGACGAGAGGTGCGACAGTCCGCCACCAATCAGCAGAGCACCAATCAGAAAAGCCCATACGGTGTTGAGAACTCGGGGCTGTTCCTTGGGCTCGGCCGTGAAGTTGATGTGCAACAGAGGCGCATTGGCACGGCTCACGGCCCAGAGGATTACGCCTGTGGCCACGCCCTCGGCGGCACCGATGAGCAGATGTACCGAGGTCATGTTGCCCAAAAATGCGGCCAACGAGAGTGGAGCAATGCCCGAGGCACCCACCTCGACAACTGCGCCCAAAGCACCCAATTCGGCCGCTACGACCGAAGCCGCTACCGAGGCTACAAAGAGCCTGCCACCGCCACTTCGGCCCGCCATAATGGGCTTAAACAAAAGAGGATAGGCTACCAAGCAGCCCACGGCGGCCATATTCAGAATGTTGCATCCGAGGGCCAGAGTGCCACCGTCGCCCAAGAGCAGAGCCTGGATGGCCAGCACGGCCGAGAGGGTGAGAAATCCCGCCCAAGGGCCCAGCATTGCCGCCAGCATAACGCCGCCAATGAGGTGTCCGCTACTGCCGGCAATGGCCGAGATGTTGAGCATCTGTGCCGCAAGCACAAAGGCTCCGAGTGCTCCCATCATAGGGAGGGTGTTGCGAGTGGCCTGGGTGCGGGTTTTGCGAATTGCAACGCCCACAAGCACTGCGGCCACAACTCCGCCCACAATCTCCGTGGCGGGCGAGAGTAGTTCGTTCATCAAGTGCATAATTTAATGGTGTTTTTTGGTTGATGTGTTATGGTTTGGAGGTTGATTCTTTGCGGTGCCAGGTCGAGTGGTTTACGGGCTCTTTGTGGCTGCGCTCGAAACGGTAGAGGGGGAGCAGGAATAGCCAAGTGGTTACACAGAAGGGGGCTGTGAAGGTGGGCAGTCCTACGGGGGCCATAAAGGTATCGAAGGCCGCCTGAACAAACACGGTGGAGATGGTGCCCAGCAGCGCCCAAATGGCTCCGGGGAGCGAGGGCGAATAGAAGGTTGCACCCAGAGCTACGGCCGTAAGCACGGGGCTGAAAGCGTAGAGGCCCTGGCTTACGTCGTGAACGGGTGCCCCGAAGAGCAGAGCCACGCCCGAGCCTAAGGCCGAGCCCACAATGGCCCACAGTGCAGCCAGAGGTTTGCTGGCCAACAGGCCCAAGACTATCAGTCCACCGGCCACCCACGAGTCGAGCAGAAAGACCTGACTTATGCCCCTGAAAATGGTTTCGAGGAAGTTACTCGGGGCTGAGTGGTGGGCAGTGTGGCCCCAAGCCACCGAGGGCAACGACGAGGCGGGCAGAGCAATGATGTCCAACTCGCCCAGCTGACGCGCTGCGGCCAGAAAGAGCCAGGTGCAGAGCACAAAAGAGCCTGTGAGCGAGCTGACCTTGTGGGCCGAGAGCACTCGGTCGAGGGCCGAGCGTACCCAGGTGGACATGGCCGCACAAAGTATAAGCGCCACCCATCCCAGCACCGTACTGCCCAAGAAGGTCATAATGGCCGCACCTACGAGTGTGCCGTTGAAGCCCCACAAGCCCGCATCGCCCTGATTGGTAGGCAGAGCAAGCAGGTGGCCCGTGAGTGTCGCCACGCATAGGCCCACGAGAGCACCCCAGCCGACCTCGATGCGACCACCCACGGCTGCACCCACAAAGAGGGCCGCAATGATGAGCACGCCGCACAGAGCATTGCCCTGAAAGACCACCTGTGCAGGGCCGCGCAGCCACCCCTTGATGCTGTCGAACGAAAAGAGATTGGCAACTCCTTCGCCCGTGATTGTGTTTGTGTGTTTCATCTGTTTGTAAGTAATTGTGATGTAAAGAATTGTGCTTTGTTATCGCCACGGGAAGTCGGCGTCGAGCCTTGCCCCCTTGACCACCCGTCGGAACTCCGAGCAGAGGTGGCGAATGGAGCGTTGAAGCTCCTCGGCCGAGTGTCCCAAAAGTCGTACCACAATGCCGCAGTCGTCCCTCAGTCGGGCTACGCCCATTGCGCTCTCGGGGGCAAAGTGTGCTCCGTAGAGGTTGGCGAGAATCTTTGTCTGTTCGGCAGGAGCAGCGACAAAGATGGTGGCCCAATGGGTGAAGGTGCCCAAAATGCCACACGTCGAGGGGTGCTCCTGAGAGGGTACAATGTCGGCCACATCTCGGGCCAACACCTCGCCATCGGGCCTTCTCAGCAGGGTGTGCTGCAAGAGGCTGTCGAAGTCGAAGCGCTCGCCGTGGTGAAGCCTGCCACAGCAGACCACCTCGCCCCAGAAGAGTGATGCCGAGGAATCTACAACCAACTCCGTAGTGGTGTGGCAGCGGCTATGGGCCGAGGGAATGGTGGGCTCGGGGAGCCATTCGAGGTAGGCCCCCTCGTGGAGCACCACAAGGTTGTCGACCTCCACACGGTCATATACCATCGAGGCTATGCGTGTGGCAGCTCCGCTTGCAAGGTGTACCTCGCACCCCTGGGCCAGATGCACCTCGCGTCGGTAGCGGTCGCCATCCACCAGCGGGCCGCCCGACGAGAGGGTGTAGATGCAGGCCATTTGGGGCATCTGCTCGTCCCAATAGAGGGCTTGCTGCACCACCATTGGGGCTCGGCGGTCGAGAGTGCGCAGTATGGTGCGCCCACGCTCGTCGAGTTCAAACCCAAGGTAGAGCGCCCCGTGTTTACCCTCGATTTGTCGGTTGAGGGCCATTGGGGGCGGATTGGGGGTGGGGCAGTGGAGGCTCATTGTGCTTTGCGTACTTTGTCGAAGAGGGCCGCCTCGCAAATCAAGTCGAGCAACGTGTCTATGCCCTCGCCCGTGAAACAGTTGGTAAAGACATAGGGTTTTGCGGGGCGCATCATCTCCGTATCGTGGCGCATAACCTCCAAGTCGGCTCGCACATAGGGTGCAAGGTCGGTCTTGTTGATTACGAGGATGTCGCTGTGGGATATGCCCGGCCCATCTTTGCGAGGAATCTTGTCGCCCGCGGCCACGTCGATAACGTAGATGAAGAAGTCGACCAGCGCGGGGCTGAACGTGAGCGTCAGGTTGTCGCCGCCCGACTCTATGAAGAGCAGGTCGGTGTCGGGGAAACGCTCTTCCATCTCCTCCACCGCTGCGAGGTTCATCGAGGGGTCTTCGCGCACGGCTGTGTGGGGGCAGGCACCCGTTTCGACACCCGCAATGCGCTCTTCGGCCAGCGTGCCGCGCAGTATGCGACGAACGTGCTGGGCATCCTCGGTCGTTACGATGTCGTTGGTGATGATTACAACCCTCAGTCCCATATCCAGCAGGCGTGGTGTGAGGGTTTCGATTAGGGCGGTTTTGCCGGAGCCAACCGGGCCGCCAACGCCTATTCTACAAATCTGTTTTGCCATAATTTCTGATTAACGAAAAAATCTGTGTCCGAAGCCTTTATCTTCGGTGCTTAGTTCATAAAGAGTCGCCCGCGCCCACGCTCGTGGAGCGAGGCTGCAATATCGACCAGCGGGGTGAAGGCCGACATGGAGTCGAGCTGCTCGGAGCCGTAGCGCTGGTAGAGCCTCTCCACCAGCGGCCCGAGCGAGAGGAGTATGCGCTGAGTGTCGTAGTGCGACACCCTCATAAGCCTGAGCGAGGCGTTCAGCACCACCGAGGCCGAGCCGTAGAGGTGGGCCGCAAAGAGCCCCTGCTCGCCCACGTCGAAGAGGGCTGCACCTACGGCTTGGGCTACGGGTAGAGTTACCATTCCCTCGGCCTTGTCGACCATTTGGCCCCAACGCTCCACAAGTGGCGAGGGGCTAATGGCTCGCAGCAGAGAGCACAGCCGTGCCCCCATACGCAGGGTTTGGGTGCGGCTCTCGGGTGGGAGTTTCATCTCCACCACTCGGTGGTCTATTTCGCCGAGGTGCGAGAGCCGGTTTTGGCCTATGGCTCGGAAGGCTTCCAGGGCGGCTATGGCGTCGAGGCGTGCGGCGGCACACACAACCGTGCGTGTGTAGTCGTCCAGATCCTCTATGGTGGTCACCATTCCTTCGGCTATGGCTGCTTCGAGCCCTGCCGAGAAGCTGAATCCGCCTATCGGAAATGCCGAGTCGCCCATCTGCAACAGGGCAAAAAGTTTGCTACAACTGAGTGGAAACATAATTCTTATTGTCGACCGTCGACCGTCGACCGTCTTTAAGGAATTTAGGGAGTTTAGAGAATATAACTCTTATAACTCCTATAATTCTCAATTCTCAATTCTACACATAGTCCGTCAGGTGGGGTTCGTCGTGGTGGTGCGAGTGGTGCGCTTGCGAGGCAAAGGAGGAGTTGGTCTTTCCTTTGGAACTCTGGGCACTGCCACCAAAAAGCGTGCGAACCTCCGAGGGCGACAAGTAGGGTACAACCTCCACCCCCGGGCGAAACGCAAAGGCTATGCCGTCGAAGTTGTAGGTGCGCATAACGCTCAGCATCACCTTTTTGTCCACCGCCAGGGGTATGTAGAGCCGCTCGTCTTTGACCACCGCAGGCCAATGTTGATTGCCTATGGCGTGGCCGAGTTCGATGGCTGTGGCTATGGCCTCGGTGGGCGGACGACGAAAGAGCGACGAGAGGTCGACAATCATCACCTCCGAGAGCCTCAGGCGCACAACTGCCACGCAGTGGGTGGCCGAGTCGTAGGCTATGATGTCGCCGTCGCGAAGCCTAAGACCGCGTTCCAGCGCAAGTGCATAGGGCCTTCCGCTCTCGCCTATGGCCAGCAGTCGGCTCTTTTGGGCGTTCCATTGGTCGAGCAAGATGTGGTCGATGGTGCACTCACCGAGTCGCTCCTGCCACAAGGGGTCGGCAACATTGCCGAGAATTGTTCGGTATACCTCCATACGCGCCCCCTCTCCTAACTAAACCAATAGAGCTGTGCGAGCGAAATAGTCTTGGCGGGGGTGAGGTTTACCCTCTTGCCATCGACCACCACCTCGAAGGTCTCGGGATTGACCTCGATGTTGGGCGTTGCTCCGTTGAGAATCATGTTGCCCTTGGTGAGCCCTCGTGTGCCCCTTACGGCCACCACCTGACGCTCCAAGCCCAAGCGACAAGCCACGCCCGACTGCTCGGCTGCTGCCGACACGAAGGTCAGACAGGTCTGTTGCAGAGCCTTGCCATAGGCACCAAACATCGGGCGATAAATCATTGGCTGAGGGGTGGGCAACGAGGCGTTGGGGTCGCCCATATTGGCCCAATTTATCATTCCGCCCTTGATTACCATCTTGGGCTTGGCGCCAAACATTGCGGGCTCCCACAGCACCAGGTCGGCCACTTTGCCCACGGCCACCGAGCCAATCTTGTGGGCCACGCCAAAGGTTATGGCGGGGTTGATGGTCACCTTGGCCAGATAGCGCAACACGCGGAAGTTGTCGTTGTTGGGGCTATCTTCGGGCAGTTTGCCCACGCGATTTTTCATATAGCAGGCCATCTGTACGGCACGCATAAAGCTCTCGCCCACACGGCCCATAGCCTGCGAGTCGCTCGAAATCATCGAGATTACGCCCATGTCGTGCAACAGGTTTTCGGCGGCCTGAGTCTCGGGCCTTACACGGCTCTCGGCAAAGGCCACGTCGGAGGGGATGTTGGGGTTGAGGTTGTGGCACACCATAATCATATCGAACAGCTCGGCCTGCGAGTTGATGCCGAAGGGTAGGGTGGGGTTGGTCGACGAGGGGAGCACGTTGCTCTGCGATGCCACACGCAACAGGTCGGGAGCGTGGCCACCACCGGCACCCTCGGTGTGGTAGGTGTGAATGGTGCGTCCCTCGAAGGCGGCAATGGTATCCTCCACAAAGCCCGCCTCGTTGAGCGTGTCGGTGTGGATGGCCACCTGAACATCGTAGCGGTCGGCCACCTTCAAGGCGGTGCGGATGGCCTGAGGAGTGGAACCCCAATCTTCGTGGATTTTAAGGCCCATTGCGCCCTTTTCGATCTGCTCGGCCAGCGGAGCTTTGCCAGAACAGTTGCCCTTGCCCAGAAAGCCGATGTTTACGGGCAACCCCTCGGCCGATTGGAGCATACGCTCGATGTTCCAGGTGCCGCTGGTGATGGTGGTGCCGTTGGTGCCGTCGGTGGGGCCAATGCCGCCACCAATGAGGGTGGTGATACCGCCACTCAGAGCTGCCTCGGCCTGCTGGGGTGAGATGACGTGAACGTGGCCGTCGATACCTCCGGCGGTGAGTATCAGGTGCTCGCCGCTAATGGCGTCGGTGCCGGCTGCTGTAACCAAGCCGGGGGTTACGCCGTCCATAATGTTGGGGTTGCCCGCCTTGCCAATGCCCGCAATGAGGCCGTCTTTTATACCTACGTCGGCCTTAACTACGCCCAACATAGGGTCGAGAATTGTTACGTTGGTGATTACCAAGTCTAAGGCTCCCTGTGCCGAGGTGGTCTCGTTGTTGAGTCCCATGCCGTCGCGCAGGGTTTTGCCACCGCCATAGACCACCTCGTCGCCCAAGGTGCGCAGGTCGCGTTCGATTTCGACGTAGAGGTCGCTGTCGGCCAGGCGTATGCGGTCGCCCACGGTGGGGCCAAAGAGGTTGTTGTATTGTTGTCTGCTTATTTTTGCCATAACGAATTGTGTGTAAGGTGTGTTACTTTGTGGATGATTTGTAGCCGCGCTTGGCTATTCGGCCGAGGGCTTTGGTGTAGGAGGGATTGTAGGAGGGAGCAGTCTCGCCACCTGTGTAGCCATTCACAAGCCCCCCGAAGCCCACAGCACGCTGCTTGCCGCCATAGGGCACAAGTTCGATGCTCTTGCTCTCGCCAGGCTCGAAACGTATGGCGGTGGTTGCGGGGATGTTCAAGTGTTTGCCAAAGGCCTGCGAGCGGTCGAACTCCAAGTGGCGATTGACCTCGAAGAAGTGGAAGTGGGAGCCCACCTGAACGGGCCTGTCGCCCGTGTTGCGAACGGTGAGCGAGGTGGTGGGGCGACCTGTGTTGTAGGCCACCTCTCCCTGGGCGAGTACCACTCCGCCTATGGGGGTGTGGGTGCTCTGTGTGCTCTGTTGTTGTGTTGCTTTTTCCATATTTATATCTGTTGGGGATTATTTTATGGGGTTGTGGATGCTCACAAGTCGCGAGCCGTCGGTGAAGACCGCCTCGACTTGCAGGAGGGTAATCATGTCGGCCACCCCCTCCATCACGTCGGCACGGGTGAGGGCTTCGGAGGCGCTTTTCATCACCTCCTCGACGGTGTGGCCCTCGCGGGCGAGTTCGAGTGCTACGGAGGTGATGTAGGCCACCGATTCGGGGTGGTTGAGTTTCAGACCTTTGGCTTTGCGTCGCTCGGCCACGATGCCGAGGGTGAGGAGTGTGAGTTTGTCTCTCTCTTTTGGTGTAAGATGCATGGTGGTGTGTTGGTTTTGTGGTGCTGATGTGGTATATTTGTGGGGCAATGGTGCATCCTTGCAAAAGGCTTGCCACTATTGTGGCTCGGTTGTTGAATCGGATAGAGCGAACTATAATTTTTTTTGAGATATGCTAAAAGCGATGTTGTTGGCCGGTTGCGGAGGATTTGTGGGTACCGCACTGCGCTATTTGGTGGGCCGATTGGTGCCCCACATTACCCACAGCCACTTCCCTTGGGCCACTCTGGCCGTGAATCTTGTGGGATGTTTTATTATAGGCTTGCTGTTTGGTGCGGCCGAGAGGGGTGATTTGCTGTCAGCCAATATGAATGTGGTGCTGATTACGGGTTTTTGTGGTGGCTTTACCACCTTTTCGACCTTTGCCGACGATATGTTTCTGATGGCCAAGGGCAACCATTGGCTCCCTCTGGCGGCCTATGTTGTTATGAGCCTTGCTGTGGGCTTTGTGCTCGTGTGGGCCGGCCGCTCGATTGTAACGTCGAATGTCTAAACCGTCAACCGTCGACCGTTGACCGACAATCGACTTTAAGGAATTTAGGGAATTGTTATAACTCTTATAACTCCTATATCTCCTATAAAATCCCTAACCTCCCTAATAAAAAAGATGCACCAGAAAGTCTGGCGCATCTTTTTTTCAATTTTCAATTGTGAGTTTTGAACCAAATTCAAAA
Source organism: Tidjanibacter sp. (assembly GCA_045614885.1). Taxonomy (GTDB): domain Bacteria; phylum Bacteroidota; class Bacteroidia; order Bacteroidales; family Rikenellaceae; genus Tidjanibacter. The sequence goes on from JAZLDU010000026.1 coordinate 21,745, forward strand.
CTCAAATATCGCCTTCATCATTGCGATAGTGTGGGCATCGG
>JAZLDU010000027.1:0-105271 GCA_045614885.1 Tidjanibacter sp.
TAGTTGTGTGTGGGGGGGGGTTATTTATTGCCGTATTTCTTTTTAGCTTGTGCGGTCCACTCGTCGGCGGCAGCCTGGTCCCAGGTCATCATTTGCTGGGGGATGGGCATATAGCAGTTGTGGTAGCCCATATTCGAGAAGAACGACTTGGGCTGCTCGTCTACCAACAGACGGTGGATACTCCAAACGTAGAGATCGCCTGCAATAGCGTAGAGGTCGAAAGTCTCGTAACGAGTCTGGCCCCAACCTGCCTCGAAGCCGATGTAGTTGCCGTCCATTGCGCCACCGATTTTCATTTGAGTCAGGTCGCGGCTCTCGTTGATGTGGTTGCCATCAGCGTCATATTTGTTGAGGATTACGTCCATCTGTGCGGGCACGAGGTAGCCCATACCGGCGCTATCGTTGGTCTCGAAGGGCTCGGTTACGTCTTCGCCGTGGTTGTTGATGTTGCAGCAGATGAGGCATTGGAGGTTGTCGCTAGCCCACTCGTGGGGGTAAACGCCATAGAAGTGGTTGTTGTTGGCATAGAGAGTCATCAGCTTTTTGCTGGCGGCGATACCTTTGGGGAATTCGCCGGTGAGTCCGCTTGCAGCGATGTTGCAGAATACCAATTTGGGGGTATCCCACACTTTGGGCATCTCTTTACCTTCGAGTCCCTGGCACTCGTTTATACGCATCTCCAAGAGCTCGGGGAGTACCATTTCGCTGGGGAAATCGCACAGATTGGTGCTTCCGGTGAAGTCGATGTACTGAATCTCGTATTTGCCGCCATCTACGCCCACGAGCGCGATACCAGGAATCTCGGTGGTAAAGTTATACCAGTTGTCCACAGTGGGGGTTGCAGCGCCGAGCATTTTGCCATCGATGAGCTGTTTGAGGAACACATAGGTACCGTCAGCGAGGTTCGACTCGGGTTTGCTCTGCGAGATGTAGATGTTGTAGGTGGTGTACTCTTTGGTCGAGGTTTTGTCGCTACCAACGAACGACTCCTTAACCACATACTCTGCCATACGATCTTTTGCGCTGTCGTTGGGCTGAATTTCGAACGACACGGTGGTGGTGCCTTCGCCACTTTCGGGGGTTACGACAACCCAGTCGTACTCCTCAATAGCGGTGATGGTCCAAGCGCCCTCGGCCTCGATGTCGAATGTGAGCACCTCTTCGCCACTGTTACCTGCGGGGTTGGCGGTGATGTACTCTTCTACTTTTTCGGGAGCATCGGGGAAGGTTACCTCTGTGGGTTCTTCGGGTGCGGGCTCACACGAAGCCAATGCGAGTGCAGCAACTGCTGCCAGATAGAACAGTTTTTTCATAGCTTTTGGTTTGTTGAATTTGGAGTTATTTTGTTTGTTGTATTTCTGCTCGACACATTGCCGATATATTCACACAAAAGTAACATTTTTCTGGCGCAAACCCAAACATTGCGACGCAAAAAAGCCCCCCGACCGATAAGGTCGAGGGGCTGTGGTTATTGGTTGTTGACTAGCGACTAGCCATCATTCCAATGTTGGGAAACTATTTTGCATATTTAGCTTTAGCCTCAGCGGTGTAAGCGTCAGCAGCAGCCTGATCCCAATCCATCATTACCTGAGGAATAGGCATGCAGAGATCGGTGTGACCCATGTTCGAGAAGTACCAAGCCCACTCGTCAACCAACAGACGGTGGATGTTCCAAGTAGCTTTGTCGTCAGCGGTGCCCTCGCCATATTTAACGTAGCGCTCCTGGCCCCAACCTTTCTCGAAACCAACGTACTGCAAGGTGAACACGCCACCAAGTTTCATCTGAGTAAGGTCGCGGCTGGGGTTAGCGTGGCCCTGATTAGGATCGTCGTTGTTGTATTTGTTGAGTTTAACGTCGAGGGTAGCGGGAACCATGTAACCCATACCGTCGTTCTCCGAACCTTTGTCATCCTGGAAGATAGGAAGTTTCTCCTGGTTAGCAGCAGCTTTGTTGTTGATGTTAGCCGAGATGAAGCACTCCAAGATGCCCGAACCACCGTTTACACCGGCAGCCCAAGTGTGAGGCCATGCACCGTAGAAGTAGTTGGTGTTGATGAATGCGGTGTGCATTTTGGGGGTGGTCTCAGCGAAACCAGCGGGGATAGTACCGGTCAGACCGCAAGCTGCGAAGTTGCAGTATACGAGCTCGGGGGTGTTCCACTCTGCGGGCAGAACTTTACCAGCCAAGTTCTGGTTGTTGTTGATAGCGAAGTGGTTGAGGATAGGCAGGTTCATAACTGCGGGAAGATCGGTGAAGGGAACGCCGTCGATACGAACGATATCCATCTTACCACCGTCAACACCCTCGAAGGTGATACCGGGGAATGCCTCGTCAACAACATACCAGTTGTCAACAACGGGAGTGCTCTCGCCCATCATGTTACCCTCAACGATAGCTTTCAAGAATGCCAAAGCACCATCAGCCATGTTCGACTCTTTCTTAACCTGGTTTACGAGGATCGAGTAGGTTTTAACATCTTTCTCGGTAGCCTCACCGTTGTCAACCAAGTCAGCGTTGGTAGCTACGAGAGTCTCTTTAACCTCGAACTCAGCGATACGATCTTTGTCGGTCTCGTTGCCAGCAACAACGAAGAGAAGGGTAGCGTTACCCTCGCCGCTCTCGGGAGTTACAGTAATCCAGTCGTACTCCTCGAAAGCCTCGATTTTCCAAGCACCCTCTGCCTCGATCTCCATGGTCAGCAGGAGAGCAGCATCCTCAGCCTCTGCGGGGTTACCCTCGGGGCTAGCGGTCAGGGTTACCTCCTCTGCTTTGGGAGCATCGGGGAAGATAGGAGCGATTGGCTCGGGCACGGGTGCGGGCTCGCACGATGCCAATGCGAAAGCAGCCATAGCTGCCAAATAGAACAGTTTTTTCATAGTTTGAAAAAAATGAATTAAGTGAATAAAAAATTGGTTAATTGGTTTTCGTTAAAATCATCTCGCACAATGTTGTGCGCAATTCATCGCACAAAAGTAATCGTTGTGCTCAATTTTTCCAAAACTTTTACCTGCAAAGAACATTTTACTTATATTTTTTTACATTTTTCGTTCATTTATATTCATTTTCCCAACTTTACACAACAAAAAACCCCTCGCCCAACTTGTGAGCGAGGGGGTTGTATATGGTCTGTGTGCCTAAGCACCCAGTCCGTTAGGCGTTATTACATAGCCCATTTGGTAGCAGCCTCAGCGGTGTAGGCATCAGCAGCAGCCTGATCCCAATCCATCATAACCTGGGGAACACCGAAGTACCACTTAACACTCTCGTCAGCGTCTACATAACCGAGGTTCGAGTAGTACCAAGCCCAGCCACCTTTCGCGCTGTGTGCACGGAAGTCGCTCCAAGTAGCTTTGTCCTCAGCAGCACCATTGCCATAAGCAACGTAACGCTCCTGACCCCAACCTTTCTCATAACCGATGTAGTTGCCCTGGAATACACCACCAACTTTAACACCGGTACCGTCGCCCTGAGCGTAGCCGTGCTCGGGAGTGTTCTCACGCTCGCCAGCGTCGTTCAGGTAGTTGAGTTTCGAGTCGAAGGTAGCGGGAATCATGTAACCGAAACCGTCGTTGTCGTTGTTGCGGAAGCCCTCCTCGGGAGTCGATTTACGGTTGTTTACGTTAGCGAAGATGAAGATCTCGCAAACGCCAGTACCACCGTTGCAACCCGAAGCCCATACGTGGGGAAGTGCACCGTAGAAGTTGTTCTGGTCGAGATAGAACTGGTTACATTTAGCGGTGGTCGAACCCAGACCCTCGGGCAGCGAACCGGTCATCTTACATACCGACATGTTGCAATAGGTCAGGTTAGGAGTATTCCACTCTTTGGGAAGCTCTTTACCCTCCAAGCCTGCGCAGCCACGGATCGAGATCCAAGTCAACTCGGGAAGATCCAGAGCCTCAGGCCAGCCGGTCAGAGGTGCGCCGTTGATCGAAACAACCTCCAATTTGCCCTGATCGAAAGCGTCCAAGGTGATGCCGGGGAAGGTCTCGTCTACAACGTACCAGTTGTCAACTGCGGGGGTATCAGCGCCAAGGAGCTGACCCTCAACGATAGCTTTCAAGAATGCGAGCGAACCGGGGTTAACGTTCGACTCTTTCTTAACCTGGTTTACGATGATGCTGTAAGTTTTAACATCTTTGGTGGTAGCCTCGCCGTTGTCAACCAAGTCAGCGTTGGTAGCAACCAAAGTCTCTTTTACGTCGAACTCAGCCAAACGATCTTTGTCAGTCTCGTTAGCAGCAACCTCGAAAGTAAGGGTAGCGTTACCCTCGCCGCTTACGGGAGTTACAGTAATCCAGTCGTACTCCTCAGCAGCCTCGATTTTCCAAGCGCCCTCAGCCTCGATAGCCAAAGTCAGAGTGTTCTCTGCGTCGGTACCATCGGGAAGTGCAGTCAAGGTCTCCTCAACAGCTTTGGGTGCATCGGGGAACTCGGGACCAACGGGCTGTGGCTCGGGTGCGGGCTCGCACGATGCCAATGCGAAAGCAGCCATAGCTGCCAAATAGAACAGTTTTTTCATACTTTTTGTAATGAAGATTAAGTTAATAATAAGGTTTAATTGGTTTTCGTAATCATCTTTCTGCCACCACACTTGGGGCATTTCATCGCACAAAAATAGCTTTTTTTCTTATTTTTCCCAAAAACACAATAAAAAACAGCAGTTTAGGCAACATTTTTTCTCGTTTTTGGAAAAAAAGCACACCCCCATTGCGACTTTTTGCACAAAACGCCAACACCTATATAAGAAAAACGGCCGAGCGCACCGTCTGCGCCCGACCGTTTCTATTTTCAACCCAACCTAATGGGTTTGGAGTGACTACTGTGCAGTCTGACCAAGTTTGGGGAATGCACGACTGTCGTTCAGTGCAGCAGCCTCTTTGGTCCAAGCCTCGGCAGCAGCCTCGTCCCAAGTCATCATCATACCGGGGATAGCCTGCATCTTCTCCTCGTAACCCATGTTCGAGTGACCTGCGGGCGAATCCCACAAGGTACGCGAGATGTGCCAAGTGAACTCGTCTACACCTGCGCCAAATGCGTCGGCACGGTGCTGGCCCCAGCCAACCTCGTAACCCGAGAAGTTACCCTCGAATACACCACCGAGTTTCAACTGGGTGTAGTCGCCCTGGCCGTAACCGCTGGCAGCGTTGATCTGCTCACCAGCATCGTTAAATGCGTTCATACGAACATCCAACTGCTTAGGAACAAGGTAACCCAGAGCCGAGTTGTCTTTCGAATCGTAGTACTGGGTGTCGGGGTTTTTGTTAGCGTGGTTGTTGATGATAGCCACCTCCAAGGTCTTGATACCGGCAGCCCACTCGTGAGGCAGTGCGCCATAGAGGTTGTTCTGGTCGAGGAAGATCTGCACCAGATTGGGAGTGGTGCTGGCAAAGCCCTCGGGAATAGGACCATACAGACCGCAAAGTGCAAGGTTAACGTAGGTCAGCTTGGGAGTATTCCACTCCTGGGGCAACATACAGTTCAGCTGTGCGCCACGGCACTGAATGCTCTGCAACTCGGGCAGGTTCATTGCCTCGGGAAGACCGGTAAAGCCGCCACCGCTGAGAGCAACAATCTGCAATTTACCCTCTACGTTCTCCATGGTGATACCGGGGAATGCCTCGGTTACGTTGAACCAGTTAGCAACCTGAGGGGTGTCGGGACCGCAAAGTTTGCCGTTCACAACAGCCTGGATGAACTCGAAGGTACCCTCACCCAAGTTCGACTCCTGTTTACCCTGGGTAACGAAGAACGAATAGGTTTTGATAGCTTTGGTTACGTTCAGCTCTGCGCTCAGTTTGTCGGCATTGCTGGGCTCGAACTCCTCTTTAATCTCAAACTCTGCCGAACGCTCTTTGCTGGTGGGGTTGGCAGTAACGGTAAATACCAAGGTTGAGTTACCCTCGCCCTCCTCGGGAGTTACGGTAATCCAATCATACTCGTCCAAAGCCTCGATTTTCCAAGCACCCTCGGCCTCGATGTCGAATTCAAGCTCCTCGCCGGTAGGCAGGGGTGCCAAAGTCTCCTCGATAACCTCGATGCTGGGGTACTGAGCCTCCACTTTCTCGGGCTCCTCCTGAGGATCCTGGCAAGCCACCATAGCTACACCAAGAGTGGCAAATGCCATCAAATAGCTAAAAATCTTTTTCATTGTTGTTTTTTTGTTATTAGTTGGTTGTTATTGGTTTTCCTAACCACAAATGTAGGGATTTTTTATTGGCCTTGCTCTCTTCGGGGCCAAAAATCTGCATTTTTTCTCTCTCAAATGCTTATATTATATCATTTGGCAGAGTTTTTCGAGCCACTCTTGGTCGCACTCGTCGAAGGCAGCCAACTTCTCGCTGTCGATATCGAGCACGCCCCACACCTTGCCCTCGCGCCACATAGGCACCACAATTTCGCTCCGCGACGCGCTGCTGCACGCAATATGTCCGGGGAAGAGTTCCACATCTTCCACTACGATGGTCTGCCCCTTCTGCCAGGCGGTGCCACACACTCCCCTACCTCGACCTATGCGGGTGCAGGCCACGGGGCCTTGAAATGGCCCAAGCACCAACTCGTCGCCCTCGACCAGATAGAAGCCCACCCACCAAAAGCCAAAGGCCTCGTGCAGTGCGGCCGCGATGTTGGCCAGATTGGCCACAAGATTGCTTTCGCCCTCAATGAGTACTTTGATTTGGGGCAACAGCGAGGCGTAGCGCTCGGCCTTGGTCTCGCCACAGATTATCAGTTCTTCGGACATATATGATTAGGAGTTTTAGGAGTAATAGGAGCTACATGTGTGTAGGGAGCGTTGGAAAGAAAAGGAAAAAACAATTTTCCATTTTCGCAAATGCGAGTAAGCGAGAGCAGAGCAAATTCATTTGCTATGCCAAGCGGGAGCATTTTAGACAAAATTTATTTTGTCAATTTTCCATTTTCAATTCTTCAATGTTTCGCCCCTCGTTGAAGAGGTAGTCGACTATCGACAGGTTGGGCTCGAAGGGCACTCGCTCCATAAATACCTGCCAATAGTTTAGCGCACCCTCCCTGGGGCCCAGAAAGTCGTGCCCACGAAGGTCGATGTCGCCCTCGCCTGCTACGATGTACTCCTCCGAGAAGCGCAGCTCGCCCTGGATGTTTGCGATTTTGCGCACCACATCCACAAGCCCTCGGTTGAAGTCGTAGAGCCACTCGTGGGGCTGCTCATAGAAGGGTATCAACAGGTCGGCCCAATAGTCGTAGTAGGCCGACGAGCGATAGGCCGAACGCAGGGCCACACTGTGTTGGTGCTGCCAACGCTTCGAGTAGTCGAGGCGCATATCCTTGACGGCTCGTTTGTGGATGCTTGCACCCTTTACCACATTGGCTGTCAGGGCCATACGTCCCGAGGCGGTTGCAATCTCGCAACGGTTGCGACAGCTCTGCTTTATGTAGTTTTCGCCCACGTCGATAACGGCATCGGGCGAGAGAGCCTCGCGCCACCACTCAATCGAACCCAAGTATGCTAACGGCAGTATCTTCATAGTCTTTTTTGGTCGAACGTCTAACGTCTAACGACGAATTGAAAATTGAAAATTGAAAATTGAAAGTTTTTAAGGGCCTTAAACTCCCTAAATACCCTAAGTTCCTTAAACTCCCTATAATTCTGAATTCTACTTCTCTACCCATCTACCGTCGGCCTTAATCAGGTCGATAAGTCGGTCGATAGCCTCGGCCATAGGAACATTGCGCTCCACAAGCGTCTTGCCACGATAGAGCGAGATGTGGTCCCTAAGTCCGCCCACATAGCCGTAGTCGGCATCGGCCATCTCGCCGGGGCCGTTTACGATACAGCCCATAACGCCGATTTTGAGCCCCACAAGGTGCGAGGTGCGGGCCTTGATGGCGGCCAGAGTGCTCTCGATGTCGTAGAGCGTGCGGCCACACGAGGGGCAAGCGATATACTCGGTGCGCGAGATACGCACGCGGGCAGCCTGCAAAATTGCCAGAGCAATCTCGTCGATCTGCTCCTGCGAGAAGTTCTCGTTGCGGATGTCGATACCGTCGGCCAGCGAGTCGATAAACATCACTCCGAAGTCGGCCGCAGCCTCTATGGCAAATTGGTCGTAGTCGGCTGTGGTATAGTGGCGACTCAACACAATAGGTTTGTCGCAACCACAGCCCAAAACTTTACTGCGCCACTCCTGCACGGGGTACTCGGTGGTTGCCTCAACAACCTGATAATCACCCTGCTTATCCTCGGCCACCTCGCTCCACAGAATTGGGGTGTGGGCATTGGGGCGTGGGGTGTATCCATAGGGGCTAAAAAGGCTCTCGTCTATGGTTGCAAACTCGGGGCAGGGGCCTCGGTGGGCGTAGTGGTCCACAAGGCTTTGGGCGGCAGGAATCTCGTTTGCGGGGGCCTCGGTGAGCGACACGCGGATAGTGTCGCCAATGCCGTCGGCAAGCAGTGCGCCAATGCCCACAGCCGATTTGATACGTCCCTCGGTGTGGTTGCCCGCCTCGGTTACGCCCAAGTGGATTGGGTAGGCCATACCCGCCTCATTCATAGCCTTCACCAGCAGTCGGTAGGCATAAATCATCACTCTCACATTGCTCGCTTTGAGCGATACTACCACATTGTGGAAGTCCAAACTGCGGCAACGCTCCAAGAACTCCATAGCCGAAGCGGCCATACCCTCGGGGGTGTCGCCATAGAGGTCGAAAATCTTCTTGGCCAGCGAGCCGTGGTTTACACCTATGCGCAGAGCCACGCCACGCTCTCGGCAGAGGTCGATAAGCTCCTCGAAGCGTCCTCCTCGGTCGTTGTAGTTGCCGGGGTTGATGCGCACCTTGTCGGCCGTAGTGGCGGCTGCGGCTGCCACGGCGGGAACAAAGTGAACGTCGGCCACCAGAGCCACGTCGGGCCACTTTTGCCTAACCATCTCGCCTATGGGGCCGAGGTTGAGAGCCTCGCGCTCATCGCGGGTGGTGAGCCTGACGATACGGCCTCCGGCTGCGGCAATCTGGTCGATTTGCTCGGCGCAAGCTGCCACGTCGAGGGTGTTGGTATTGGTCATTGTTTGCACCGCTACGGGCCACTCGGAGCCTATGTGGTGCGAGCCTACGCACACTTCGAGGGTGCGACGACGCTCATAAGAGGTGAGAGATTTGCAATAAAGTGCCATTTTTCCTGCAATTTTAGGCAAAGATACTGTTATTTTGCGTTATCTTTGCCTTATGCGAGCCGATATGGAGATAAAATTTTTGAGCGGAGTGGGCGAAAGGCGTGCTTCACTGCTGGCTACGGAGCTTGGAATACGCACCGTAGGCGACCTTTTGCACTACTATCCCTTCCGCTATATCGACCGCACAAAGGTCTACTCCATAGGTGCGCTCACCGAAGAAAACTCCTCTACCTTTGTGCAACTCAGGGGCAAAATCATAGGCTACGCCTACCTGGGCGAGGGACACAAGCAGCGACTGAGTGTCACGCTGGCCGACACCACAGGGCAGATTGAACTTGTGTGGTTTCAGGGTGCCAAGTGGATTGAGAAGCGACTCGAAGTGGGGCGCGAATATATGGTGCTGGGCAAACCCTCCGTATTCAACGGCAAGGCCAACATTGTTCACCCCGAGATAGAACTCGTCGAAAAATACCTCTCGCGTGGCGGAGGAGGCATGCAGGGAGTCTATGGCACCACCGAGAAGCTCACCTCGGCAGGACTTGCCAGCCGTGGTATTTATGGTTTGGTATGCACCCTTTGGGAGGCCATCAAGGGGCAGATTGGCGAAACGCTGCCCGACTACATAATCTCCAAGCTCGGACTTATGAGCCGTGCCGAGGCGTTGGAGAACATTCACTTCCCCACCTCGCCCCAAAAGCTCCGAGCAGCACAGTATAGGCTCAAATTCGAGGAGCTCTTTGGCGTGCAACTCGGCATACTGTCGCTCAAAGCGGGCCGAACCACTCTGCGTAGTGGCTTTGTGTTCAGCCGTGTGGGTGAACACTTCCGCGACTTCTACGACAACAAGCTCCCCTTCAAGCTCACCAATGCCCAAAAGCGTGTCGTAAAAGAGATTCGCAAAGATACCACCAGCGGTCACCAGATGAACCGTCTGTTGCAGGGCGATGTGGGTAGCGGCAAGACTATGGTGGCGCTGATGTCGATGCTCTTGGCGGCCGACAACGGCTACCAATCGTCGCTTATGGCCCCCACCGAAATTCTTGCTCGCCAACACTTTGCCTCCATCGAGAAGATGATTGCCGGCACCCCCACCGAGGGGCGTGTGGCCGTACTGACGGGCTCGACCCGCGCAGGCGAAAGGCGACGCATCTTGGAGCGAGTGGCCTCGGGCGAAGTGCTTATCTTGGTGGGCACCCACGCCCTTATCGAAGACCGAGTGAAGTTCGACAACCTCGGTCTGGTGGTTATCGACGAGCAGCACCGCTTTGGTGTGGAGCAGAGAGCCAAATTGTGGACCAAAAACCAGACCACACCCCATATCCTCGTGATGACCGCAACCCCCATTCCCCGTACTCTGGCAATGACACTCTATGGCGATCTGGACGTGTCGGTCATCGACGAGCTGCCCGCAGGGCGCAAACCCATCAAGACCTACCACCTGAAAGAGGCCATGAGGCTCAAACTCTTCGGCTTTATGAAGAGCGAGATTGCCAAGGGCCGACAGGTCTATGTGGTCTACCCGCTGATAAAGGAGTCGGAGGCTCTGGACTACCAAAACCTCTACGACGGTTTCGAGCACATCACCCAAGAGTTCCCCCTGCCCGAGTATCGTGTGGGAGCCATTCACGGCAAAATGTCGCCCGAAGACAAGTCCGAGAGTATGCGCCTGTTTGCCGAGGGAGTAAACCACATCTTGGTAGCCACCAGCGTAATAGAGGTGGGCGTAGATGTGCCCAATGCTACGGTTATGGTCATCGAGAGTGCCGAGCGATTTGGCCTTTCGCAGCTCCACCAGCTCCGAGGTCGTGTGGGCCGAGGTGGCAACCAGAGCTACTGCGTGCTGATGAGTGGCGACAAACTCTCGCGCGATGCCGAGGCAAGGCTCGATGCAATGGTCGAGACCTGCGACGGCTTCCGCCTCTCGGAGTTGGACCTCAAACTGCGCGGTGCGGGCGACGTGAACGGCACCCGACAGAGCGGCGAGGCAATCGACCTACGCATAGCGTCGCTCTCGACCGACGGTCAAATCCTCGAACAAGCCCGCGACGTGGCCGAGAAGATTTTGGCCAAAGACCCCACCCTCTCGCAGCCCGTAAACAAACCCTTGGCCCTACTGCGCGACCGCTACAAGCCCGCAGGAGCCATCGACTATGGTATGATTTCGTAATACAACCACAATAACCACAATGGCACGACTAAACCAAAATAGCGCCTACAAAGAGCGCAACCTCGAATTCCTCGAAGAGTATGCCCAGAGGGAGGATGTTACGGTTATGTTCAACGGTGTAATGTATCGCCAGATAACCAAGGGCAAGGGCGACAAGCCCACGCCCAAGTCGCTCATAACCGTACACTACACCGGTAAACTCATCAACGGCAAGGTTTTCGACTCGACCGCTCAGGGGCGCCCTGCAACCTTCAAGCTCAACCAGCTAATCGACGGCTGGCGCACAGCCCTGCGCGAGATGCCCGTGGGGTCGCGTTGGGAGATTGTGGTGCCCTTCAACTTGGGCTACGGAGCCAAGGGCGCAGGAGCCATAAAACCATTCTCCACCCTAATCTTTGATGTAAGGCTAATAGCCATTGGTTAAGGCCCCAAGGCGGTTATCCGAAAAAAAGTATTATATTTGCGCGATTAACACCATATATATTATATACGACTATGGCAAAATACGAAGAAGAATACGATGACAAATACGACGAGGTAGATGAGTACGAGAACGAGAATCAACCTCAGCAAGACTACGAAAAGACCCTCAAAGGCTACAAGGTTATCATCATAGCCCTGGTGGCCGTGTTGGGCCTGCTCGCCTTTCAGCACTTCCGCGTAACCTCGCAAATCAAAGAGGACTTCCGCATCGAACGCGACACCCTCAACAGCCAAATCAACGGCCTGATTACCGAAATCGACCAGATTAACCTGCGCAACGACTCGGTGAACACCGAACTGAGGCTCAACATTGCCGCCGAGCGCGACAAAGCCGACTCGCTGATGGCAAGGCTGAAAAAAGAGCGCAACATGAACCGCGAGAAACTGCGCAAGTATGAGAAAGAGTTGGGCACCCTGCGTACCATCATGAAACGCTATGTGCACCAAATCGACTCGCTCAACAACCTGAACAAAAAACTCGCAGCCGAGAACGTGGGCTACCGCAAGAAAGTGGCCGACGAGAAGAGCCGTGCCGATATTGCCGAAGAGAGGGCAGCAGAGTTGTCGAACAAAATCAAACTCGGCTCGATTGTCAAGGCCCGCAACGTACAGGTGGCAGCCTACAACACCGGTGGCACCAACGTAACTCGCGCCAACCGCGCTTCGCAGTTTAAGACCGACCTCACCCTGACCGCCAACGAGCTCACTCTGGCCGGTATGAGAAACGTCTATGTCCGCATCGTAGGTCCCGACGGAGCAGTGCTGTCGGGTGGCTCGGATTGCTACTTCGAGTTCGAGGGCGATATGATCAGCTACTCGGCTCAGCGCGAGATCGACTACAATGGCCAAGACCTCGACGTGAGCATCTACTACAAGTACGACAACATCACCCCCGGTGTCTACACCGCCGAGATCTATATGGACGGCTACAAGATCGGCCAGGCCGAGGTGTCGCTCCGCTAACGAGGGCTAAGAAACGAGAGAATAAAAAAACGGTATGAACGAAAAACGTCAGATAAAGAGTTGGGTGATATGGGCCATTGTTATTGGCCTGATTGTGCTCGACCAAGTGGTAAAAATATCGGTCAAAACCACAATGACCCTCGGCGAAAGCCACAATGTGTTGGGCAATTGGTTCCGCTGGTGCTTTGTCGAGAACGAGGGTGCTGCCTTCGGAATGTCGCTCGGTGGCGAGTATGGCAAACTGATTCTGAGCCTGTTTAGGGTTGTGGCCATTGGCGCACTCGTGTGGTTTCTGCACCACCTGCGCAAGCAGCAAGCCCCCACGGGTGTAGTTGTGGGCTTTGCCCTCATTTTGGCCGGTGCCATCGGCAATATGGTCGATAGCGCCTTCTACGGAATGATCTTCTCGGAGTCGACCTTTACGAGTGTGGCAACCTTGCTGCCCGAGGGTGGCGGTTATGCTCCATTTTTGTATGGCAAGGTGGTAGATATGCTCTACTTCCCCTTGTTCCATTGGCCCGAGTGGCTGCCCCTTATTGGCGGACAGTTGTTCTTCTCGCCCGTCTTCAACTTTGCCGACAGCTACATCACCATAGCAGTCTTCTACCTGCTCATCTTCCATTGGAAGTACTTCAAGTAGGGATTAACCTCGAAGGGTGCAATAATGGATTCCTTTGTTAATGATAAAGATTTCGTGCTGCTCAGCCGAGATCACTACACCTTTGAGGTTCTCACAAGGATCTTGAAGGGTGATTGTGAGATCATTAGGAGCAACCACGAAGATTTGTTATTGTGCCATTCCGAATCAAATTATCCCGTTTGGATATGGACGCCGGACAATGCACCGGAAGAGGTGAAAAAGAATGCGTGGGCATTGGTCTGTAACCTTTGTCCTCTCGGCAACGGCTACCGATATAATCTGAAATATGAATTAGCCGAGTATTTTATCAAAAAAGCAACCGAAGAGGGAGTTGGCGCAGGGGTATCGAAGAATTTATATGCATATGATTGCCCTCGGCCCATTCCACCGACCACCATTTCCGATGGCAATATACACTGTTGTACTGCGGATGACGAGCAAGAAGCAGCGGCCATTATTCCCTATTTCTATACGGAGGTTGGAGAAGAAGGGCCATCCCGCGAACATTGCCTGGAAAAGGTAACCTCTCTTATCGCAGGCAAAGGTTTCTTTTTCTGGAAAAACAACAGCGGGAAAACAGTTGCTTGTTGTTACTACAATCCGAATGGCAAATTCGCCCACATCAGTGGTGTATACACTTTCCCCGACGAACGCAGGAAACATTACGCCCAAAATCTGGTATATCAGGTAACGCAGAGAGTGTCGGAGATGGGATATATACCAATGCTATATACCGACGCAGATTATCAAGCCTCCAATGCTTGCTACGAAAAGATAGGCTATATCTTACGAGGTAAACTATGTACCGTTGCGATCACAGATTGACGCAAGGCTAAAAAAAGAGATTAGGGCTAAACTCTAATCTCTTTTACATTTTCAATTTTCCTTTTTCAATTCAGCCAGAATAGCCTCTTTGTCGTAGCCACAGAGGGCTTTGAGCTCCTTGATGGTGCCGTGCTCCACAAACAGGTCGTCGATACCGAGACGTTTGACTGCAACATTGTGGAATCCATTATCGCTCAGCCAATCGGCCACAGCACTACCAACACCACCATTCAGAACGCCATCTTCGACCGTAACCACACGGCCAAAGTTCTCGCCCACCCAGCGCAACATCCGAGCGTCGAGGGGTTTGGCCCAGCGCAGGTCGATGTGGCACACCGACACTCCCTCCTGGGCGGCCATTTCGGCAGCAGCAGCGCCATCGAGTGCGGTGTGTCCGAGGGTGAGCAGGGCCACGTCGCTACCCTCTCTCAAAATCTCGGCTTTGCCCACTTCGAGCACCTCCATAGGGCCTTCGCCCACACCCGCAGCACCACCTCGGGGGTAGCGGATTACGAATGGACCCTCGCCCTTGTAGGCGGTATACATAGCATTGCGCAACTCTTGTTCGTTGCGGGGTGCGATGATTTGCAGATTGGGGATGGGGCGCATATAGGCGATGTCGAACTCGCCGTGGTGGGTAGCACCATCCTCGCCCACCAGACCTGCTCGGTCGAGGCACATAACAACGTGCAGATTTTGGAGCGCAACGTCGTGAATTACATTATCGTAGGCCCTCTGCATAAAGGTCGAATAGATGTTGCAGAATGGGATTGCTCCACCGGCTGCCAGACCTGCCGAGAAGGTTACGGCGTGTCCTTCGGCAATGCCCACATCGAAGAACTGTGCGGGCACCTCGGCTTGGAGCATATTCATCGAACAGCCCGTAGCCATTGCGGGGGTTACGCCCACAACCTTGCGGTCGGCCTTGGCCAGCTCCACAAGTGCTCGGCCAAAGACGTTCTGATATTTTGCAGGCCCACCCTCGGAGGCCACACGCTGACCCGTCTCGACATCAAACTTGCCGGGCGAGTGCCACACTGCGGGGTCGCCATTTTGGGCGGGCTCGTAGCCTTTGCCCTTGATGGTCATTGCGTGGAGCAGTTTGGGGCCATTGATATCTTTCAGCGAACGGAGGGTGCGCACAAGGGTTGCTACATCGTGTCCGTTGGTGGGGCCGAAGTAGCGGAAGTTCATACTCTCGAAGAGGTTGCTCTGGCGCAACAGACCTCGTTTGAGCGTGTGGATGGAGTGTTGCAGAAGTGCGCGAAGGCGGGGTGCGAAGTAAAGACCGCTCCAAACCTTGCTCTTCATGCGGTTGTAGCGGTGCGACGAGGTAATGCGCAACAGGTGTTTACGCATAGCGCCCACGTTGGTATCGATGGCCTGACGGTTGTCGTTGAGAATAACGAGCAGGTTGGCTTTCGACGCGCCGGCATTGTTGAGTCCCTCAAAGGCGAGTCCGCCCGTCATTGCGCCATCGCCAATTACGGCTATCACGTTGCACTTCTCTCCTGCAAGTTCTGCCGCCTCGGCCATACCGTAGGCTGCCGAGATGGATACCGACGAGTGGCCCGCACCAAACGAGTCGCCTTCGGCAATGCGTGGGAAACCGCCAATGCCGCCCATCTTGCGCTGATCGACAAAGGCATCCCTGCGACCGGTGATAATTTTGTGGGCATAGGCTTGGTGGCCAACATCCCACACGAGCTTATCGGTGGGGAAATCGAAGACATAGTGAATAGCCACAGTCAGCTCTACTGCACCGAGGCTCGACGAGAGGTGGCCGGGGTTTTCGGCACACGCACGCACGATGTAATCTCTCAGTTCGGCACAATAGTCGGCCAGTTCGCTCACTTTTAGCTCTTTCAGCTCGGCGGGCGAATTGACTCTATCGAGGTATTTATATTGTGGTTTGTTCACTTATTTTTCCCTCAAAACGGTTTTGTTTAGGGCAAAGATACCAAGAAAATAGTAAGAAGAGAAAAAATACCGAAAAAAAGTTGTATATTCGTGGCGATGTATGCACCCGCAACGCCAAAATTGGGGCTGCGGAAGTGGTCAGATGAACTATCAATAACATTCACAGATACTATGAAATACAAACGA
The DNA here is from genome assembly GCA_045614885.1 of Tidjanibacter sp. Taxonomy (GTDB): domain Bacteria; phylum Bacteroidota; class Bacteroidia; order Bacteroidales; family Rikenellaceae; genus Tidjanibacter. The sequence goes on from JAZLDU010000027.1 coordinate 16,335, forward strand.
ATACTCCTGAAACTCAGTGGCGAGTCGCTGGCGGGCCAGAGTGGCAAAGGCCTCTCGACCGAGGTGCTCGATAGTTATGCACAGCAAATCAAACAGGCCGTAGAGAGCGGCGTGCAAATCGGTATCGTAATCGGTGGTGGCAACATTTTCCGTGGTTTGCAGGGCGTGGGCCGTGGCTTCGACCGCGTCAAAGGCGACCAGATGGGTATACTGGCAACCATCATCAACTCGCTCGCACTCCACTCACATCTCGAAAGCATCGGCGTAAAGACCAAAGTGCTCACCTCGATTCGCATGGAGCCCATCGGAGAGTATTTCTCCAAAGCCAAGGCACTCGAATATCTCGAAGCCGGCTATGTGGTAATCATCGGTGGCGGCACCTCCAACCCCTACTTCTCGACCGATAGTGCTTCGGCTCTGCGTGGCATCGAGATTGAGGCCGAGGTGTTGCTCAAAGGTACCCGCGTGGATGGTGTCTACACCGCCGACCCCGAGAAGGACCCCACCGCAACCAAGTTCGACGAGATCACCTTCGACGAGGTATATGCTCGCGGTCTGAAAATTATGGACCTCACAGCATTTACCCTCTGCAAAGAGAACCACCTGCCCATCATCGTCTTCGATATGGACACCGAGGGCAATCTGGCCAAGGTTCTCGCAGGCGAGAGCAACGGTACTCTGGTGCACAATTAGTCTATTCTTAAACACACCCAATAGTCCGAGAAGGAGGGCGGATGAAAAGACTATCGGCCATAGTTGTCGCTGTGCTTTGTGCCATTACCACAAGTTTGGCGCAAGACGGAGGCCCCTTTGCATTTGTGGGGGCTGGCGACAGGGTGCCCGAATTTAGGGTGGCGACAACCGACGGAGCTACCATAGATAGCCACTCGTTGGAGGGGCGAGTAACCCTCATAACCCTCTGGGCAAGCTGGTGCCCCTCGTGCTGCAAAGAGTTTAAGCGTCTGGCCAAGGATGAGCTGTTTGGAGAGTTATTGCAAAGCAAGGAGTTTTGCTTTCTGCCCATCTCGCGCGAGGAGCAGAGCGCAACGGTGGTGGCGTGGCTCAAAAAGATGGACTACCCCTTCACCTCGGCTATCGACTCCGACCGTTCGGTCTACGGACTCTTTGCCTCGGAGGAGATTCCGCGCAACATTGTGGTAGGCCCCGACGGAACAATCCTCTACCACAGCAGCGGAGGTAGCAAAAAAGAGCTCCAAAAGGTCATTGCACTCTGCCGCGAGCAGGTGGCACTATTGGAGGCCCAACAAACAAGCAAATAAGTGAGAAAACAACAATAATAATAAAAAACAAGTAAGTTATGAGCGAAGATTCAGTATTGATTTTGGAGATGGCCGAGGAGAAGATGGCAAAGGCTATCGCCCACCTCGAAGAGGCTCTGTTGAGCGTAAGAGCAGGCAAAGCAAGCACCCACGTTCTGAGGGGCATTATGGTAGAGTACTACGGTGCTCCCACCCCCATCGAGCAGGTTGCCAGCGTAACCGTACCCGATGCTAAAACCATCCTCGTACAGCCCTGGGAGCGCAGTATGATTGCCCCCATCGAGAAGGCTATTTTGGTGTCGAACATCGGCCTTACCCCCTCGAACAATGGCGAGCACATCCGCCTGAACATCCCCGCCCTGACCGAGGATCGTCGTAAAGAGCTCGTGAAACAGGTGCACACCTATCAGGAGACCGCCAAGGTGAGCCTGCGCAACGCCCGCCGCGATGCCGTAGACGCATTCAAGAAGGCCCAGAAGAACGGTATGCCCGAGGACGAGGCCAAAGATGGCGAGAACGAGGCACAGAAACTCATCGACCGCTACACCAAGAAGCTCGAAGAGTTGGTAGTGAGCAAAGAGAAAGAGATTATGACCGTATAAACGGGGCCCATGCGCCCTGCAAAGATTGCGCCACAAAAGGCCCTCTGTACTTGTTAAAAGGTGAGTTACAGAGGGCTTTTGGGGTGTCGAATGGCAAAAAAACAACAATTTTGCCGTTTGAATTTTGGATTTTGAATTTATTGTGTATCTTTGCAGTCCGAAAAATGTTTGAAAAAACTGATAAATAATTAAATAGCGCTATGAAAAGGACTTATCAACCTTCAAAGAGGAAAAGAATCAACAAACACGGTTTCCGTGCTCGTATGGCAACCGTTAATGGCCGCAAAGTATTGGCAGCTCGTCGCGCCAAAGGCCGTAAGAAACTCACCGTATCGGACGAGCTTCGTAACAAATAGTCGAGAGGCTATCGGTTGATTCGAGAGTGTTGGATGGTGGCAAGGCCACCCGCTCCAAACACCAAACAAAAGAGAGATATTTCGGACGCGAAATATCTCTCTTGTTTTTTGCCCACCCCCAAGATGGTTCCGATTGCCCCTGGGCCATACGACAAAAAAAGGTCAAAAGGCCACACAACGGCAGCCTTCTGACCTTTTGGTTGTTGATTTATTCCTAACTTGACCTATTTTGCAAGCAGCATAAAGCCCCACGAAGCGAGCTCTACCACGTCGCCGGCCTTGAAGCTCTTAGCCTCGCCACAAGCGCACTTGTAGTCGCCGGCCTCGGCCTCGGTGAGGGTAACGGTGGTGGGCTCGGCCGAGAAGTTGAACAAGCACAAAACGGTGTTGCCCTCTTTCTCGCGGGTGAATGCCAACACATTCTCGCCTACGCCCTCTACGAAGTTCAGGGGAGCCACATTCTCGCCCGCAGCCAAAGCCTTGTTGGCGTGGCGGAACGAGCACAAGTTACGGTAGAAGTTGCGGTACTCTTTGCCATACTCCAAGTCTACCAACTCCTTCACCGAATCCTTCTCGAAGAACTGCAAGCGACGGCCCAGAGCAATCTCCTGACCGGTGTAGATCAGAGGCTGCGATTTGGGCAGAACGAAGGTGAGGGCTGCCAGAGCCTTGTGAGCATCGCCCATACGCTCAAACTCGGTACCTGCCCACGAGTTCTCGTCGTGGTTCGAGGTAAACATCAGACGCATAGCGGGTGCGGGATATTTCTTGTCGTCGCGCTCCAAGTACTCTTTCAGGTCTTTTACGGTCTTAGCATCGGTCTTGATGGTGCCATCGCCAGCCACATTTTTGGTCTCGCTGCCACCTTTGGCCATAGCGTTGAAGATGTGGTGGAGCTCCCAAGCGTAGGTAGCCTCGAAGCCGCTCTCGTGCAACCACTGCTCCTCGCCCTCGGCCAGCAGATATACGTCGGGGTTAATCTTGCGAACATCCTCCCAAGCCTTCTTCCAGAAGTCGCCGGGTACGTTCATAGCCACGTCGCAACGATAGCCGTCTACGCCCTTCTCGATCCAGAATTTCAGAGCATCGAGCATTGCCTCGCGCATATCCTCATTCTTGTAGTTGAGTTTTGCGATGTCGGTCCAATCGTACTCAACGATGGGCAGACCGGTTTTCTCGTCGATCACATACCAATCCTTTTTGCCCTCTTTCCACCAGTTGGCATCGCGCGAGGTGTGGTTAGCAACCCAGTCGATGATAACTTTCAGACCCAGGTCGTGTGCGGTGGCCAAGAAGTGGTCGAAATCCTCCATAGTACCGAACTCGGGGTTAATGGCCTTGTAGTCGATAATCGAGTAGTACGAACCGAGAGTACCCTTGCGGCCATCAACACCGATAGGGCTGATAGGCATAAGCCATACGATATCCACGCCCATAGCTTTGAGCTCGGGCAGATACTCCTCGGCAGCTGCGAAAGTACCCTCCTCGGTAGCCTGACGAACGTTGAACTCGTAGACAACCGAATTAAACTTGTCGAACGACGAAGCGCTCTCATTGTGGCCACCACAGCAGCCCATCAGGGTCGCAACAAGGGCGACCAATGCAAATAATTTCTTCATACTTGTATTAGGCGTTATTTAGATTATTTGTTTACGATAACATAGCCGTATGCGGGGATGTTGATGCTAACCTTGCCATCAACCAACGCAGCCTCGGCGCCCTCGGCCGAAAGAGCCACGTTTACACCCTCGGCTGCAACAAACTCGGGCAACTCCACCTCTGCGGTGCGGGCCTCGGGACGTACGTTGAGCGCAACAACCACCCACTCGCCCATATAGTGACGCAGGAATACCCACACATCGTCATCGACATAGAGAGTGCGGTAGTCGCCATACATCAGAGGCATCGAAGCGCGGCGATACTTAAACAGAGCCTTGGTGGCAGCGAGCTCCTTCTGCTGGAACTCGTTGTAGCCGTCGAACTCCATCATATAGCGGTTGTCGGGATCGTTTGCGCCGGGGATACCATACTCGTCGCCCTGATATACGCAAGGAACACCGGGAACGGTCGAGATAATGGCCTTCAAGAGCGACAGACGGGCATAACCCTTCACATTGTCGCCCACGCCCACCTTGCGGTGCCAGCCCTCGGCTTTGTCGTCGGGGCACCAGAGCGACATATCGCCACCGGCCAGCGACAAGAAACGGGGTTTGTCGTGGTTGCCGGTGATGTTGCCCATAGTGTGGTGCGAGCCATAGGCTGCCTCCGACTCCTCGATAACCTTAGCGATGTCGCGCATCGAGCGGCTCTCGTCTACAATAACATCACGCGAGGTGTGATAGAGGTTGAAGTCGAACTGAGCGTCGATCATACCACTCTTGACATAAGAGCCGATAAGCTCAATATCGCCATAGGTCTCGCCAATCTGCCAGAGCTGACGCTCGGGCATCGACGATTTCATCTTGTGGGTAAGCATACGCCAATAGTTCAGGGGGATGTGCTTGCAAGCGTCGTGGCGGAAGCCGTCGAACTCGAATTTGCGCACCCACACGAGTGCCGAGTCGGTCATAGGCTCACACACCTCGTCGCGACGGGTGTCGAGAGTGGGGATGTGCTCGTCGAACCAGGTGGTCAGACGGGTTTCGCCGTCCCACAGACCAATGTTCTTGCGGCCATCGGGCAGAATCAGGTCGGTGGTCCAATCGGGGTGCTCTTTCAGCACGGGCGAGTTGATGTGGAGGTGGTTGGCCACATAGTCGAGAATCACGTTCATCTCGCCCTCGTGGGCCTCGGCAAGCATTGTGTGCAGCTCCTCATCGGTGCCGAAACGCTTGTCGATAACGGTGCTGTAAATAGGCCAATAGCCGTGGTAGCCCGAGAATTTGGTGTCGGGATTGCGGTTCTGGCCCCACGCATCGTAGGGGTTCTGGGTGATGGGCGAAATCCAGATGGTGGTAATGCCGAGGTCGGTGAAGAAGCCGTCCTCGATCTTCTGGGTGATACCCACAATGTCGCCACCCTGATAGTCTACTTTGTCCAACACCTCGGGCGAGTTGATTTTCCAGTCGTTGTCGGTGGTACCGTTGTTGAAACGGTCGATCATCAGCGAGTAGAGAATCTGCGATTGGAAGTCTTTGCGGGTGATATACTCTGCATCCTCCACCACTTTGCCACGCTCCAAGGGGAGCAACACGTCGTTGAAACGGCCACTCTCCGAGGCGGCAAATACGCGCACCTGTGAGCGCTGGTGCTTTTTGGCCACAGCAGGAATGGTTACTTTGATTACGTTGCCCTCGATTGCAACCTCGCCAATCACCTCGTTCTGCCACATTGCCACAGCCTCGGTTACGGGCTTCGAGGCCACGATGGTAATCTGGTTGCCTTTGGCCTTGGTCGAAGACATATAGCTACCCTTGGTGTCACGCTCGCCACCGAGCACAACAATCGAGAGCTTATCGCTATCGTGCCATACGTCGATGGTCGACACGAGTGCGCCACCCTGAGCCACGATGTCGAATTGGGCCCAATTGTCGGTGGTGGGAACAAGTTGCAGACGCTCGTCGCCACAGGTCAGGTTGGTTGCACCATCCCACTGGGGATAATAGTCGGTCAGGAAGTGAGTGGTGGTGCCCTCTTTTACGGTCATAGGAATCACCGTTGCGTTGTTGCCCAACTCGAACTCTTGGTTGGGGGTGCACTGCACAAGGGCGAGAGCTGTGAGCGACATTGCGGCCGCTGCCAGAATGTGGAATAGTGATTTGAGTTTCATATTGCGTTAGTGTTAGTTTTGGTTTTGGGGTTTTGGGGTTTTGTGGGTTATTAGGAGGCGGGAGGCCTATCAGAGCCGCCCGCCCAAAAGGTATAACATCGCACGCACACGGGCGCGCGATGTTATATTAGACTAAGGTAACTTAGTTCTTTTTGAGTTTGAATTTACCAACCTCGCCGTTAATGGTGAACGAGAGGGTGTAGCTACCAGCATCGGTAACTTTGAGGTTACCCTTGTTGTAAAGAGCATCGAACTCGGTGCCATCAACGGGAAGGTTCGAGTTGTCCTCTACACCGTAGCTGATATCCCAGCCACCGTCAGCGCGAACTTTGAACTCTGCACCAGCAGCGAGCTCAACAGTAGCAGTTGCCCAGCCGTTCGAGATGGTCATAGCAACATCGCTCGACCACTCGCTGAACGAACCGATAACACCCCAAGTGTGGTCTGCCAAATTCATCGAAGGAGCGGGCTGCTCGGGCTCTGGCTCGGGAGCCTCAGCGCCAACACCGTCAACGGTAGCCAACCATTTGCCATCAACCTCCTCGGTCAGAACAACAAAGTTGCCCTCTGCTTTCAGAGTAACATTCAGGTCAATGGTCTGTGCGCCCTCGCCGTTGTTGTTAACGATAAAGCCGATGGTCTGGTCAACGAGCTCCTTGGGAGCGTTCCATACATAGTAAGCAACACCGTCTACGGTCTCAACCTCGGTCAGAACCTGACCAGGCCAAGTACCACCGGTGTAGTTGCTCTGATCCTCGAGGCTCCAAGCCCATACAGCAACGTTAGTCCAGCCGGTAGCTGCAACATCCGAGTAAACTTTTACAAACTCCTGAGTAATGAAGCCGGGACCCTCATTCTCGTTACCATTGTCAGGATTGCAAGCTACCATCGAAAGGGCAGCAATCGAAATTGCAAGAAATTTGAAGAATTTCATAATGCTAAAATGATTTAAAAAGTTAATAAAATAAAAGGGTTATAAAAAATTGTGTTAAACACTTAATTCACTAGTTGTATCCCTCGGGGTTTACCAAATCGGGGTTGGCCAAAATCTGCGACGAAGGAATTGCATAGAGTTTCTTGTAGTCCTCAAATGCTTTACCTGTTTTTGCATCGCCACCCTTGAAGGGCCACAGATAGTCGCCGCTGGTGAAGCAGTTGTAGCGGATAAGGTCGGTACGACGGTGACCCTCCCAGAACAACTCACGAGCACGCTCCTCGCGGAAGAGCTTCATAGCATCGTTGCTCCACGAGCTGGGAACGGTGATTGCGGGCATACCGGTACGCTCGGCCAACTCGTTCATCTTAGCCTGTGCGGTAGCACCGGTGTCCAAACGAGCGCAAGCCTCGGCATAAATCAGGTAAATCTCGCCCAAACGAATCAGAGGATAGTCGATGTTGGTCGATTTGTCGGGGCTACCGGTACGCTCATAGAACTCTTTGCCGTTCTCGTTGCTGGGAATGTTGTTGAACTTCCAGCAGCCGTAGCCCTCGAAGAAGCTATTCAACAGAGCGGCGAAGTCACCCTTCTCGCGACGAGCGGTAACAAACACATTGGCACCACGTTTGTCGGCAATAGTGTACGAGCCATTCTCGCCCCAAGTTACGTTGGTGGGGTTGAAGTGGGTGTTTACAAAGTGCTCGTGAACGTGAAGACCATTCCAGCCACCACCCACGCCAAGGCGCGAAGCTACGGGAACGTCTACTTCCTCACCCTTGTCGTTAGTGCCCTTTCCCATCTCGTAACGCTCCTCCGAGCTGATAGCAGCGCAAGTGAGGAAGGTGCCACCACCCCACGACTGTGCTTTATCCTGGTCGTAGCTTGCGTAGAACAAGAACTCGTTGTAGGCATCGGCATTCTCGCCGTTGTCGCCACGGAACAGGTGCTCGTAGTTCGAGCAGAGCGAGTAGCCCAAGCCGAAGATATCCTCGCAGACCTCCTTACACTCGGTCCAAGCAGCCTTGCCGCTATAAACCTCGGCATTGAGGTAAACACGAGCCAACAGACCCAGCACCGAACCCTTGTCGGCACGAGGACGATTGCTCTTAGCCTCGGGCATAGCCGAATTCTCGCCAGCAAGCTCGGTCAGCTCACCAACCACAAAGTCGTAGATATACGAAGCGGGTTTCTGTTTGGGAGCCTCAGCACCAAAGGGCGAATCCTCGGTGGTGAAGGGAACAGCACCAAAGATATCCATTGCCATCCAGTAGAAGTATGCACGCAGGTAGCGAGCCTCGGCACGGAAGCTCTCAATCTCGGCTGCAAGCTCTGCGCCTACACCACGATTGGCAAGTTTGTCGGGAGCAGTCTGGCGAAGATACTCGTTTACGAAGGTGATACCCTGCAAGGTACGAACAAACACAGCATAAACCATATCGTTCTCACTATCGTCCCAAGCATTGTTGTTGATAGCGTTACACCAAGCATCGCCCCAAGCAACCTTCACCTCGTCGGTCGAGACCTCCTGGCAGCTCCAAAACGAACGAATAAGCTCCGAAGCACCACCGTCGCTTACCAACAAGTCGGTGGTGTCGTTGGTTACAAAGTTAAAGTAGAGTCGTGCAAGGCCCTGAACATAGGCATCGCGCTCAGCACCATAGGCGGTCTCCGAAGTCACATCCCACTCGTTCAGGGGGAGGGTGTCCAAGTCACCCACACACGACGTCAGAGTCATAAGCGCACCTGCAACTGCAACAAGAATATGTTTTGTTTTCATCGTTATTGCGTTTTAAGTTGATTAGAAATTAAGGTTAAGACGCAGCGAGAAGATGCGAGGACGAGGCCAAATGGTGCCATCGATACCAGCAACACCCGAAACCTCGGGATCTACACCGCTATACTTGGTGAGTACAAATACATTCTGAACACCGGCTGCTACACGCAGTTTCATATCGGTATTGCCCAGCTTCTCCAAGGTGTAACCGAGGTTGATGTCGTCCAAACGGAAGAACGATGCATCCTCGATGTAGAGATCCGAACGATCCTGTTTCTCGCTGGTGGGCTTGGTCCAACCGGTGCGCAAAACGGTAGTTGCAAAGTTCGACAAACCGGCACGAGTGTCGATTACAGTGGCAGCGTGGCAAGCATAGAAGCTATTGAACACATAGTTGCCAACCGAGCCGTGGCCGTTGAAGCCGAAGTCCCAATTCTTGTAGGTATATTTCAGGTTCACACCAAAGAAGAAGTCGGGTGCGGGGCTCTTGCCGGTATTGTAGCGGTCGCCCTCGTCGATCTTATTGTTGGTGTTGAGGTCATAGAAACCATCCTGAACAGGTTTGCCATTCTCGTCATAACCCTGCTTATAAGCATAGAAGGTGTAGGGTGCCGAGCCAACAGTGTGCATCTGCAAGTCCTGACCACCGGTACCGGTACCGGGCGAGTTCATGAAGATTGCATAGTCGGGATCGTCGTTCTTGTTCAGCTTAGTGAAGTAGGTATCCTGGAAGGTACCATTGAAACCGATACGCAAGCTCTGAGTTTCGGTGCGGATGGGGTTGTAGTTGATCGAGAACTCAACACCCTCGTTACGCATCGAACCTACGTTGGTCAGAAGGTTGGTACCAAAGTTCGAGCCCATAGGTACGGTTACCCAGTTGAGCAGGTCTTTGGTGTCGCGGCGATAGATATCGATGTTACCGTCGATAAGGCCACCCAAAATACCGAAGTCTACACCGAAGTTGTAGGTAGTGGTGGTCTCCCAACGGATGTTAGGATCGTAGGCCGAAGGAGTAAGCATGTGCGAGTAGATGGGGTTGCCGTCTTTGTCGGTACCCATGTTCACCATGTGCGAGAGGTCGTTCTCCGAGAGGCTGTAACGAGCCAAGAACTTGTAGTTACCAATCTCCTGCTGACCAGTCGAGCCATAGCCCAAACGTACCTTCAAGGTCGAGAAGAGCTCCTGCGACTGCATAAACTCCTCTTTGAGGGTGTTCCAAGCAAATGCTGCCGAGGGGAAGAAGCCCCAACGGTTGCCCTTAGCAAACTTCGACGAACCGTCGGCACGCATAGTCAGAGTCAACAGGTAGCGCGAGTCATACGAGTAGTTCAAACGGCCATAGAACGACACGAGGTAGCTCTCCTCGCGGCCCCAAACGCCGGTACTCTTCTCATACTGCTCGTCGGTCTCGTTGTAGTAGGTGATGCTGCGGTCGGCGCTATAAAAGTGCTGCCACGAGTAACCCATCATAGCGTCGATGTTGTGCAGGTCGCGAGTCTCGTTGTAGTTGGCATAGAAGTCGAGCACCTGGTTCTGACGCTGCCATACTTTCTTGGTGTATTTACCAAAGCCCTTAGCCTCCGAGTCCCTGTATGCCTGTACCGAGCCAACATTCACGCCATCATACTCCTGAGTTTTCGACCAGTCGCCACCAAGGTTGAGGTTGAAGCGCAAAGCCTCAAAGCCGTGTACCTTGTAGTCGAAGGTGATGTTACCCAAGCCACGATAGGTGCTTGCATATTTCTCTACATCGTGAAGCATCGAAAGTGGGTTGTTGGGAGCAAGGGTGTTGGGAGCAAAATTCTCACCACGGCCATCACCCACGTTGTAGTAACCGTTGGTGGTGGTGTAGTCGATCGAGCCGTCCTCGTTGTACCAATAAGGCTCGATGGTGGGGTTGTAGAATGCTGCGGTACCCACTGCGCCGCCATCGGCATAGTTCTGGTGGGTATAAACACCCTTAGCGTTGATGTTTACGGTCAGGTGTTTGTCCAGATACTTGGGCGAGAGGTTAACGTCGATGGTTGCACGGTCGAAGTCCGAAGTCTTCAAAGTACCCTGCTGGGTGGTGTAACCCACCGAAGCACGATAGGGAAGCTCGTCGTAAACCTTATTAGCAGTATCGTTGCCATAGATGCTCACGTTGTGGTCGCTCGACAGTGCGGGGCGGAAAATGAGGCTCTGCCAATCGGTGTTGGCCTTGCCCATATATTTCTCGGCGTCCTTACGAGCCGACGAGCCCTCTGCGAAGGTGGTGTTGATGTACTCGCGGAACTGCTCGGGATCCATAACCTGCATCTTGTCCGAGTTTACCGAAACGCTCAGCGAGCCGTTGTACGACATGCTGGGTTTGTTGCCACGGCCCTTCTTGGTGGTGATGATAATAACACCATTCGATGCACGCGAACCGTAGATTGCAGCTGCCGAGGCATCTTTCAATACGGTGAACGACTCGATATCGTTGGGGTTAACCAGCGACAGAGGGTTGGCCATACCCGAACCAGCATCGCTTGCTACGGGCACACCGTCGATAACAATCAGAGGATCGTTCGATGCGTTCAACGAAGCAGCACCACGGATACGGATGGTCGAGCCCGAGTTGGGACCGCCATCGCCGGGGATAATCTGCAAACCGGGGACTTTACCCTGCATCATATCCTGAGTAGATACTACTGCACCACGGTTGAGCTCCTCGGCCTTAACTGCTACAACCGAGCCGGTAAGGTCGTCTTTTTTGGCAACACCATAACCGATGATTACGATGTCGTCGATCACCTCGGAGTCTTCCTCCAAGACTACTGCGGTAAGCGCAGGCGACGAAGCCTCATAAGACTGAGTCTTGTAGCCGATGAAGCTAACCGAAACGATAGATTTGGCGCCCTCGACGCTAATGGCATACTCACCATTAACATCGGTGGTAACACCGTTTGCCGTACCCTCTTCAATAACCGAGGCTCCGATAACCGGTATTCCGGTAGTATCAACTACCACACCTTTAACCACGTATTTGCTTTGTGCAAACACTTGGGCTGGAACTGCCATTACGAGAATAGCCAATCCCAAACACATAGTTACGAACTTTCTCATAAAGTGTTTTAGTGTTTAGTTAATTAAGTTAGTATTGTTGTAAAAAAAATTGTCTTAACTCTCTTTGCCGACCTTGTAGCCATCGGTTTTGTTTTACGCCCTCTTTGCCAAAGGCAACTCTCTAAATACAAAAATTGCAATACAAAGCGAAATAACCAAATTTATAATACCCAAAGGGTATATAAAGGCGACGAATAGCACATTTTTTCAACCGAACAGCGGCGGTCAAATTGTGCGAAATCAGGTCGTTCAAAGCTTGGCCCACTGCCCGTTTTCGTTCCACGGGCAGTGTTCCATATTTACCATTTTTATCGTCTATTATTCCTAATCATCTCTGCGATGCGACCATTCAGACCCTCCATGCCGAGCAACTCTTCCAGCGTCATGTGCATACGATAGCGCCAGTAGTGGTTGGGGATTGCGGGAATGTTGATGCGCTCGCTCTCGGCATCGGCCTTGCGAACACCCTCGTCCATAGCCAGCCAATCCTGCAAGGGAAGGATGGTCCAGATGGCGGGCGAAGCCAAGTGGTTGTTTACGATGGTGGCGCAAATATCGCCCGAAGCGTCGGCAGGTGCCTCGCCATGTTTCCAGAGAATCTGGTTGTAGTACGACTGGGTGATTGCCCTATCCTCGTGCCACCAGCCGCGAATGGTGCTGGTGTCGTGCGAACCGGTGGTGCAAACACACTTGTAGGGGTAGAGGTTGGTGTAGCCAAACTCGATCGAGGGATCTTTGGGCATACGCTGTACCTCCAACGAGAGGATACCCAGATTGGTCATCACGGGACCCACGCAGGCGGGTACCATACCCAAATCCTCACCACAGCACATCATGTTGGTTGCCTCCACCAGAGCGGGGAGTTTCTCCATAGCCAGCGCACCCCAGAAGTCGTTGTGGCGGCGGTAGAAGAAGTCGTTGTAGAGGTCGTTGAAGCGCTCTTTCTCCCACTGCGACAGCCACTCGTAGCTCTTGGTCTGCTGAGCAGCAATACGGGGGTGGAAGTGGCCGGGCTTGCGGGGATCCTCGATGAAGAGCACCTCGCCGGTCAGGCCATAGAGGGCCTTCATAGCCTTCTCGTTTTTGCCTGCAAGGGCGTTGTAGATCTTGCGCTGAGTGTCATACTCGGGTTTGAGCGAGTAGTAACCATTATCTTTGGCATCCAGATAGGGAGTCCAATCCTCGTTGCCGAAGAACTCGTGCAGATAGTTGTAGTGAATCTGAGGACGCAGATAGCGCTCGTGGTTCATAGGCATACCCCTCTGAGCCAGCTCGTCGTAGCTGAAAGGCATTGCGGGATTGAAGTAGCCCAGCAGACCTACAATCGAGTCCATAGGAATCTCCCAGATGCGGAAGAAGCCCAAAATGTGGTCGATACGATAGAGGTCGAAGTAGTCGGCCATCTTCTCGAAACGACGTTTCCACCAAGCGTAGCCATCCTCGGCCATAACCTCCCAGTTGTAGGTGGGGAAGCCCCAGTTCTGGCCATCGGCCGAGAAATCATCTGGTGGAGCACCCGCCTGGCAGTTCATATTGAACAGACGGCCATCGCTCCAAGCCTCCACCGAGTCGCGGCTGATACCGATTGGAATATCGCCTTTGAGCACTACGCCCAGCGAGCGGCAGTAGGCCACGCTCTCTTTCAGCTGACGGTCGAGGTGGTACTGTACCCACATATAGAGGGCCACTTTGGCATAATCTTCAAACTTCTCGTCGCAAAGTTTGGCCACAAGTTTCTTGCTGTAATTCTTCTCTTTGCCCCACTTCTCGAAGAAGGCGGTCTGGTATTTATCCCTCAGGTAGCAGAAGGCTGCATAATCTTCGAGCCAGTCGCGGTTGGCCTCATAGAAAGCCTGGAAAGCTTTGGTTTTGAGGGTGCGACGACCGCTGCGTGCAAACTCCTTGCGGATAAAGTTCCATTTCAGGGCGCACACTGCGTCGTAGTCCACAAACTCCAACGAGTTCAGAGCTGCAATCTCCTCGCCCTCGGCACCCATCTCTGCAATCGAGAGGTACATGGGGTTGAGCGCGAAAATCGAAATCGAGCTGTAAGGATACGAGTCGTGCCAAGTGAAGGTCATTGTGGTATCGTTGATAGGCAGAATCTGGATAACCTTCTGACCGGTTGCCACAGCCCAATCGCCCATCTTTTTCAGGTCCACAAAGTCGCCAATACCCTGGCTCTGCTGGCTGCGGAGCGAGAATACGGGGATTGCAACACCTGCACCCCTCCACTGGAAGTCGGCGCGGAAACCAGCCTCGATGTGCTCGCTCTCCAACTCGCCACAAACGTAGAAGCGACGGTTCTCGCCCTCTTCCCAGAGGATCGAGCCGTTCTCCTTGACGATAAATTTGTACTCAAACTCGCTACCGAGTCCTTTCATATCGAGCGCAAGGCTCCAATAGGGATAGGCGGTAAGAGTCAGGGGCAGAGCTTTGTCCACGTTCCAGCCACCCAACTTCTCGCAGCTACCCACGACATAAACCCTCTGCGAAGGGCGCACTACGGGTGCATATACCCTCCACGACAGACGGTTCTTTGCCCTACATACAGCCTCTTTCTCCGCAGGGAAGAAAGTGCCAAAGGGCGAAGTCTCATAGATATTTTTCATAAACGGATTTTGTGTATATATGTTTTATTTGATGAACTCAATCACTTGGCAACCATAGGGCTCGACGGTCATCTCGCCCGAGGCTACAAACTTCTCACCCGAGAGGATACTGCGGCCCTCGGCACCCTCGGGCAGCAACTCGGCATAGTCGCTCCAAGTGAGCTTGCGGCCCTCGGAGGCGAAGTTGGTGATGGTCAGCACCACTTTCTGCTCGTTGTGGCGGGCAAAGACGTAGAGGTTGTCGGTGCGGTAGAATTGGGTGAGCTTGCCGCTGTGCAACACCTCCTCAGAGGTACGATAGCGCAACAGAGTACGGGTGTGCTCAAAGGCTGCCTGCTCGTCGGCAGTGCGGCCCTCGGCGCAGAACTTGTTGAGCTTATCGCCCTGCCAGCCGCCCTCGAAATCCTTACGAGCGCCACCGTGGCCCTTCGACATATCGCTGCTGCGCATCATAATCTCGGTGCCATAGTAGACCTGGGGCACACCACGGGTGGTGGCAATAATGGCCATACCTATTTTATATTTTTTAAGGTCGCCCTTGATGATGTCGGCAAAGCGGTCGGTGTCGTGGTTGTCGAGGAAGG
This sequence comes from Tidjanibacter sp., assembly GCA_045614885.1. GTDB lineage: Bacteria > Bacteroidota > Bacteroidia > Bacteroidales > Rikenellaceae > Tidjanibacter. The sequence goes on from JAZLDU010000027.1 coordinate 31,339, forward strand.
TGAGCAGAGTGTTGGGATTGCCATAGAGGAAGTCCTGCATCAGCGATGCATAAACTCCATGTCCGCCACACATCCAGCCCTCGGGGTGCGAGCTCAGGCCCTGAGCAATCTTCTCCTGCAAGGGGAAGTCCATAACCGAGGGAAGACCGCTCGAATAACCGTCGCGGTTGTTGGAATCGCCCTCCCAATAGGCGCAGATGGCAGGAACAGAGTTCCAGCACTCGCCCACAATGTTCAGGTTGGGATACTCCTCCAAAATCGAACGGGTCCAGCGAGCCATGCTCCACTTCTCGTTGTAGGGGAAGGTGTCTACACGCAGACCATCCAGATCGGCCCACTCGATCCACCAGCAGTAGAGCTGACGGAAGTAGTTGAACACCAGGGGATTTTCCAAATTCAAATCGGGCATCGAGTAGTCAAACCAGCCATTCTCCATCATCTTGTGGTCGCGCTCCGAGCGGTTTACGGGGTCGGACTGCATCATCCAGCCGTGGTTGGAGATCGAGGGGCTGTCGATGTTGTGTGCCCAATCGCTGGTGGGGTAGTCGCCTGCCCACCAGTGGGCCGTACCGCAGTGGTTGGTAACCACGTCGAAGATAAATTTGATACCCCTCTTGTGGGCCTCGGCAACCATCTCTTTGTAGAGTTCGTTGCTACCATAGCGGGGATCGATGTGGTAGTAGTCCGAGCAGGAGTAGCCGTGGTAGCTTGCAAAGCCCTCGTTGTCGAGAGTCAGAGGGGTGCTCCAAATGTCCGTTGCGCCCAGGTCGGCAATATAGTCGAGGTGGTCGATGATACCCTGAATGTCGCCACCGTGACGGCCAAAGGGCTCGGTACGATTTACGGGCTCGGCACACTCGGCCACGGTGTCGTTCGAGGCATCGCCATTGGCAAACCTGTCGGGCATAATCAGATAGACCACATCTTTCGACGAGAAGCTCTCCCTCTGGGCCGAGCCCTCCCTGCGGGTGTCGATGTGGTAGGCAAAGCTCTCTTTTTTGCGCCCTTTGGTAAGAGTGAAGGTGTAGTCGCCGGCCTCCACAACGTCTACATCCACAAAGAGGTAGTTGGGGTTGTCGGTTTTGATTACCTGTTTAATCTTCAAACCCTCGCCCTCGACCGAGATTGCGCAGTCGGCAATCTGCTCGCCGTGGAGCATCAGCTGCAATGGTGTCTTCATATTGGTCCACCAGCTCAGAGGCTCTACGCGGTCTACTTTTTGGGCCATCATCGACAGCGCACACAGCACTGCCGAAAGGGTTAATAACAATCGTTTCATACAGAAATGTTGCGTGTTAGTGTTTCGGTGGGTTTAGTGGTGGTTGGGTTGTAATAATTCTAACGATGCGGAGCCGGGGGTTGGTATTCACCCCCACTCCACTCATCGCAGAAACCTTTTTTATAACTTAATTCACCTTGGTCAAAACTACAAACTCGTGTGCATCGAGCGAGTTGTGGTACTTACCACCACTCACGGTAACTTTCTCGCCCGTGATAAGGTTGGTGTAGGTACCGTTGGGGCAGTCGATGTCGAACGAGATGGTGCTGTTGCCCTCGGCAGCGGCCTTCATAACCACATTGGCCTTAGCCGAGCTGAGAGTTACGAAGATGTCGGCACCGCTATTCTTAACCTCTTTGGTGCCATTCTCGTTGCGGAACACAAACGCCATCTTCTTGATGGTCTCGCCTGCGGGAACACCGTAGAAGGCCCTGGGACCACCCTTGATGGTGAGTTTCCACAAGTTGTCCGAAACTTTGGTCAGTTTGCAGTCATCTACGTTCTCGGTCCACTCGTGCTTAACATATTTCCAGTCGCCCTCCGACGAGCTGTTGTTGGTCAATACGCCGGTGTGGGCATAGATGCTGCCCGAGTAGTTGGCCAGAGGAGTGCCTGTGGTATTCACAAATACCTCAACATCCTCGGTGGTCGACTCGGTAACAACCGAAGGCTCGGTGTATACAAAGCTTGCGCTGCTGCCTGCATTGTCCTCAACTGCGAAGAAGATGTCGGCACCATTGTCCTTAATCTCTTTGCTGCCATCCTCGTTGCGGAACACAAAGGCGAGTTTCACAATCTTGTCGCCTGCTGCTACGCCATAGAATGCACGGGGGCCACCCTTGATGACAAGTTTCCACAAATCGTCCTTCACTTTGGTCAGTTTGCAATCGTCTACATTCTCGGTCCACTCGTGTTTAACATATTTCCAATCGCTGTCGCCGGTGCTCTTGTCGGTAATTACGCCGGTGTGGGCATAGATGCTACCGGTGTAGCCTGCAAGTGCGCTGCCTTTGGCATCTACATATACAACGATGTCCTCGGTAGTAGCCTCGCTAAACACAGCGGGCTCGGTATAGGCCAAAGCGGTAGTGGTGGTTGTGCCACCGTTGCCACCGTTATTGGTATTAACACCGCCCTCCAAGAAGTTGGCTGCAACCAGCACGGTGCTGCCACCCGAGGTATAAACCAGGTGTTTGCCACCCATATCGCTGTCGGTTACCTTGTAGGTGTTCAACGAGTTGGTAGCGCCATTGCCATAGAGTTCGGGGTGGTCGGTACGGAACGAGATAATCTTGCTGGCTGCGTCGTAGATAGCCTTGCGGTTCTCGTCGTTCAGGTCCTCCCAGCGGAAGGGTTTGGGATCGGTACGGCCCTCCTCGGTGAGCTCGCGGTCATCGCCAAGCTCGCCACCCTGCCACATCATCTTAGGATAGGGGGTGAGGAAGTGGAATGCCATAGCGGCCGAGATGCGCGACGAGAGGTTCTCCCAGTTGCGCACACCGGTATTGCCCCAAGTGATACCCTTGTAGGCCACACGCTCCTCGTCGTGGCTCTCCATGTAGCTCACGCGGTTGGCGGCATAGGCTGCGCTGAAATTGGTCTTGTTCGAGCCGTCGTGCCAGCCCATAACAGTCTCCTGATAGCCGCCAATAGCATTGCGCCAGGGCAGTGCGCCATAGGCTGCCATCTCGTTTTCCTCCTGGTCGCACACGAAGTACTCCAAGATGATATATGCGTCGTCGGCCACCGACTTGATGGCGTCGCAGTAGTGTTTCAGAATCTCCACACGATTGGCGTCGTACTGACGGCAGCGGCCATCGTCGCTACCCGAGTTGGTCTGAGTCATACCCTTGGCCAAGTCGAAACGGTAGCCGTCGACCTTGTACTCCTCGATCCAGAATTTGAGCATATCGCTGAAATACGAGCGAGTCTTGTGGAAGTTGTGGTTGATGTCGTTGTAGACATTGAAGGGGTGTTTGGCGGTGGTGTTGAAGAAGGGGTTCTTGGCGTTGGGATAAGCACCATCGTCGCTCCACATCTTCATCCAGGGGAACTGACCGGTTGCGTGGTTCAACACAATATCCAAGATAACTGCAATGCCCCTCTTGTGGCACTCGTCGATAAACTCTTTGTAGTCTGCCTCGGTACCATAAGCCTTGTCGGGGGCAAAGTAGAAGCAGGGGTTGTAGCCCCACGAAAGGTTGCCGTCGAACTCCTGAATAGGCATCAGCTCAATGGCGTTGATACCCAGCGTTTCGAGGTAGTCGAGTTTGGCGGTTGCAGCCTTAACGCTGCCCTCGGGGGTAAAGTCGCGCAGAAGCAACTCGTATATAGCCAACGAGTTTTTGTCGGGGCGGTCGAAGTTTTTCACCTGCCAATTATAATCCTCGGTCGAGGTCGAGAACACCGACACAATCTCGGTGGTAGCAGTGGGATATGCTTTCAGGTTGGGATAAACCGAAGCCTCAATCCATTGGTCGTTCCAGGGGTCGAGAATCTTCTCGCAGTAGGGGTCGGCCACCTTCAAAGTGCCGTCTACCAAGAATTGGTAGGCATACTCGGTGTCGGGAGCCAGACCGCTAACGGTGGTCCAGAAGTAGTCGCCATCTTTGTACATAACGTAGTCGTTCGAGGGGGCAAACCTGTTGAAGTCGCCCAGAAGAACGATCTGCTCTTTGCCGGGGGCAAACAACACTACGGTAGCCTCGGTACCGCTAACGGTAACACCATCTTTGGCACCTGCGGGACGAGTTTGGTTCTCGGTAGCTTTCAGCGCAGCAGCAGTAACCGACTCGGTGATGCTGTCGCCATTGTCGGCAGTAGCAACGGCCTCGAAGACCATATCGCCACCGGCCGAAACAGTGTGCTCGTAGTTAATCTCGTTGCCATCTACCTTCTTCACCTCGGCACCATTGAGTTTCAGGGCCAGGCTCTTCGAGTTCTGCGAAACGGCCACAACGCTCACCTTTGCACCGATGGGCACGATAGTACCGTGGTTGGGCGAAAGAATCTTCACGGCCAACACGTCGGCATCGACCATATCGACATAGATGTCGCCACCGTTGTTCTTAATCTCGCGAGCCGAGAAGTTGGGCACACTTGCCTTGTACTCCTCGCGGAACACAAATGCAAGCTGCTCGATAACCTCGCCCTCGGGTACGCCATAGAAGGCACGGGGGCCACCTGCAATGGTCATTGCATAGATGGTACCGCCAACGTGGGTGAGCTGGCAGTCGGCTATATTCTCGTTCCAAGCGTGCTTAACATATTTCCAGTCGCCGCCGCTGGTACTTTTGTTGGTAATAACGCCGGTGTGGGCATAGATGTTCACGCCACCCGCTTCGAGCGCGCTACCTGCGGCATTCACAACCACGATAACATCCTCGGTCGAGTCGCCATCCACAAATGCGGGGATGGTCGAAATCAGAGGCCAGGTCTTGTCGAGGTCAATTTTAGAGATATCGGGAATAACGACCTCGCCACCAGGGCCGGGGTTGGGGCCTACGGGCTGGTCGGGGGTACAGCCCATCAACAGCACTGCCAAGCTCACAGCTGCCAGTGCCAATCCTTTTGCAAAATCAAAAAATCGCTTTTTCATAAGTGTTTTTCTTTTTTGGGGTTGTTGTCTAAATCTGCGTCGTAAAAAAATGGGCAACTACTCGGCCTTTTTGCCTTTGATACCAAACACTGCCACAGCAGCCAGCACAAGCGAGATACCTGCAATCACCAGCATCACACCCTGACCACTCTGTACCAAAGCACCGCTCTCCAAGGCGATCTTCTCGCCACCAAAGGTCTTGAACAAGAAACCACCCAGCAAAGCTGCCACAATCTGGGGCAGACAGATGGTGCAGTTGAACAAACCGAGGTACGAACCCATCGACTTGCTGCCTTCGAGGGCGTTGGTGAGCATAGCAAAAGGCATAGCCAACATTGCAGCCCAAGCGCAACCAATCAGCAAGAACGACACGAAGAGCATATACTGGTCGTGGATAAACCAAGTAGAGATAAAGCCGGCAGCACCAAGCAGAAGGCTCACCGAGTAGCCCACCTTGTTGTTGCGGAAGCGGGGCAGAACAATGGCCCACAAAATCGAACCGATCGACTGAACGGCAAACAGCACACCTGTCCAGTCGCCGGCAGCCTGGAATGCAGCCGATTTGGCATCAACGGTGCCCCAAACATTCTCGGCAATAGCACCGGTGGTATTGTTCCACATATAAAGGAACGCAAACCAGCAGAAGAATTGTACAAGACCAATCTGCCAGAAAGCTTTGGGAGCCTTCACCAACAGGTGGAGCAGGTTGGTGCTCTCTTTCTTCTCCTCGTTCTCCTCTTTTTTGATACCGTGGAAAGCGGCATACTCCTCGGGGTTCATCTCCTTAACCTTAGCACCGGTGAAGGCCACGCAGAGGATCAGGATGATTGCACCCACATAGAACGACCAGGTTACCGAAGCGGGAATCATACCCTCGGGAGCTACGTTGCTCACACCAATCCAGGTGAAGACGTAGGGGAAGAGGTAGCCCACCAGCGAGCCGGCGTTGCAGAGGAGGCTCTGAATCGAGAAAGCCTTGGTCTTCTGCTCTTCGTTTACCATATCGCCCACCATCATTTTGAATGGCTGCATAGCCATATTGATCGAGGTGTCGAGCAACATCAGCATCACTGCACCAAAGGCCAGAGCAGCCTTGACGGTAAGGTTGAAGCTACCCGAGTTGGGCAGCAGAGCCATAACGATAACGGCGACAATCGAGCCGATGTAGAGATAGGGTTTGCGACGGCCCAAACGGCACCAGGTTTTGTCGCTCAGCGAGCCAACGATGGGCTGAACGATCATACCCATCAGAGGAGGCAGCACCCAGAAGAAGCTCAGGGTGTGGGGATCGGCACCAAGGGTTGCGAAGATACGGCTGATGTTGGCGCTTTGGAGTGCATAGGCAATCTGCACGCCGAAGAATCCGAAGCTAAGATTCCACAACTGCCAGAAGGTGAGGTTTCTCTTTTGATTTGTCATAGTAAAATTAGATTATGTTATTATTGTTTGTCAAATTGCGTAGTTTTAACTCCGCAATATAACATTTTTCTCTGAAACCACCTATAAATATATGACGAACTAACAATTTGAGGCGACGGATTTGCACAAAATCTACCCGAACTCTTTTGAATTTCGGATAAAAAGATGTAATTTAGCGCACCAATACTACTAAAACTATGGACGTAAGACTGAGAAAAAGTTCGTGGGCAATCCACCTGTTTGCCATTGCCCATACCATATCTGTCGTGCTCTTCGACCTTGTTGGATACGATGATCAGATAATCCTCTCGCTGCTAACTATATCGATGATTGTGCTCACAACCCACATCTTCGGTATGCCGTTGGAGGTGTCGGCTGCCATTGCCGCACTGTGCTGCTTTGCGGGCTTCTATCTCGGCACCATCGGAGGCGAGTGGCTCACAGCCTCGGGCGTACCATTTTTGGTTAAGTATGCCAACGCCATAACCACCTTTGTTGTAACCGAATTGTTGGGCTGGCTCACGGTCATCGTGGCCAAAAAGAGATAACCACCCCACAACCATCACGAGCGAGATATGTCAAAAGAGTTCAGGCGACTGCTGCTGGTCATAATCACCATCCTGCTGCTCCGTATCGGACTGGTAAATCTCTATCAACACTTTGTGGATAGTGGTGGTTATGAGGTATTTGACGCCCTGGGGCTTATACTCTTCGACGCTCTAAATCTTCCCGTAACCCTCACCACCGCCCTACTTTTGCTCTACCTCTCGACCAAGGTGCGCCGACTCGAACAGAGCTCTCTGCTGAAAGTAGCGGCGTGGACTCTCATCGCTATACTCACCTCGCTGCTTTCGACCACCATAACCACCCACCACACCGAGTGTGCGCTCTTTTCGCCCCAATGGTACTCGTTGCTATTCACCTCGCTGCTTTTGAGCATTGTGTTGGTGCTGGCCTTCTATGTGTGGAGTTGGTTTCGCTCCTCGCGCACAATGGTATCGAAGGCCATTGCCAAGAGCGAAAGGAGCCAATATCAGTATGCCCAGCTGAAACGACAACTCAACCCACACTTCCTCTTCAACAGCCTCAGTATCTTGGACTATCTGGTGCAGGAGAAGGAGACCGAAAGGGCGAGCAACTACATCAAAAAGCTGGCAAACATCTACCGATACCTGCTCAAACAAGAGGAGTATGCCACCATCGAGCTGCAAAAAGAGGTCGATTTTGTGGGCCTATATATCGACATCATGCGTGAGCGTTTTTTGGACGGTTTTGAGGTAAATCTGTCGCTCTCGAAGGAGAGCCTCTCCAAGCGAATAGTCCCCTGCGCTTTGCAGGTGCTGGTCGAAAACGCCTTCAAACACAACGCCGTAGGGCCCAACAATCCGCTGAAAATAGAGATTTACGACCAAGACGGACACGTCGTGGTCAGCAACAACATAAACCTAAAAAATCACCCCTCGGAGTCGAGCGGTTTTGGGCTTAAAAACCTCCGCGAGAGGTACAAAATCACAGCCCGCCGAGAGATAGAGGTGTGTGACGACAAGAAAAACTTCACCGTAAAACTTCCTCTGTTATGAAAGTCCTGATAATCGAAGACGAAATCCCTTCGCGTTTGAACCTACAACGTGCTCTGCTGAGCATTGCCGGCGACCTCGAAATTGTGGGTATGCTCGGCTCGGTGAACGAAGCCGTAGAATGGTTTGCCGCCCACCCCGAGGGTGCCGACCTTATCTTTATGGATGTGCAGTTGAGCGACGGACTCGGATTCGACATATTTAAGGCCACAACGGTCAAGGGCCAAGTGGTAGTTACCACAGCCTACGACAATTACGCACTCGACGCCTTCAAGATTCACTCGGTGGACTACCTGCTCAAACCCATCGAACAGGGGGCCCTGCGAGCTGCCGTAGACCACTGCCGTTCGCTCACTCAGCCCGCCATCGAGCCTATCAACTACGCCAAGTTGGCCGAGCTCTTTTCGCAGCCTCAGAAGCCCCACTACAAAGACCGCTTTCTGGTCAAGGTGGGCGACAAAATCATCCCCATCAGCGCCGACAATATCACCCTCTTCTATGCCGACAACAAGACTACCTATCTGACCACCTCGGAGGGGCGCGACTACATCATCGACGACTCGTTGGACACGATTGAGGGCAAAATCGACGGCTCGAAATTCTTCCGCATCGGGCGCTCGCAAATCGTGGCTCTGAATGCAATTCAGGTGGTGAGCAAACACTTCGGTTCGAGGCTCAAAGTGCAGCTCAAATCGTCCAGCCGCGATGATTTGTTTGTGTCGCGCGCACGCTCCAACGACTTTTTGGAGTGGCTCAACGGCGGCGAGTAGCCCTCGACACTCGTCAATCTCGCGTGTCATTTGGTCGCCATTTTTTGGACTCTCGTCCGAAAGAGGTGCGAACATTCGGCAAAAATCACTACCTTGCGTATAACGCAAGAGTCTTTCCACAAAGACCGAACACACAAAATTAGATATATGAAAAAACTAACAAAACTTGCCGCCCTGTTGGGTGGACTTACAATTATGGCTTGCAACACTAAACCCATTGTGGTCGGCGACTACGACACTTATCCAGAGTATACCAAGGGCGACCTCGGATTGACCTACACCCCCGCTCAGTCTGTAATCAAACTGTGGGCTCCCGATGCTCAGGGTGTGGTTTTGTCGATCTACGAGAACGGCACCGGTGGCAAGGCCATTGAGAAAATAGAGATGACCAAAGGTGTTCAGGGCACTTGGAGCGCAACCCTCTCGGGCGACCGCAAAGGCCAATTCTACACCTTCCAAGTCACCACCCTCGCGGGCAAAACCCTCGCCGAAACCCCCGGTGTGTGGAACAAGGCTGTGGGCGTAAATGGTCTGCGTGCCGCCATTGTGGATATGGCCGAGACCAACCCCGAAGGCTGGGCCGACGACAAGAGCCCCAAGGTGGAGAACTTCACCGACATCGTACTCTACGAGATGCACCACCGCGACTTCTCGATTGCCGACAACAGCGGCATTACCAACAAGGGTAAATTCTTGGCGCTGACCGAGGTTGGAACCAAAACTCCCGAGGGCCTGGCCAGCGGTATCGACCACCTTAAAGAGTTGGGTATCACCCACGTTCACCTGTTGCCCTCCTACGACTACGGCTCGATCGACGAGGCCCACTTGGAGCAGAACAAATACAACTGGGGCTACGACCCAAAGAACTACGACGCCCCCGAGGGTGGCTACTCGACCAACCCCTTTGAGCCCACCGTGCGCATCCGCGAGATGAAGCAGATGGTTAAAGCGTTGCACGATGCCGGCATTGGCGTTGTGATGGACGTGGTATACAACCACACCTACACCAACGACGGCTCAAACTTCTCGCTCACCGTTCCCGGCTACTACTACCGCCAGAACGAAGAGGGCGACTACTCGAACGCTTCGGGCTGTGGCAACGAGACCGCTTCGGACAGGGCTATGGTGCGCCACTACATCGCCGAATCGGTTAAGTATTGGGCCACCGAGTACCACATCGACGGCTTCCGTTTCGACCTGATGGCTATCCACGACATCGAGACCATGAACCTCATCAGGGCCGAGTTGGACAAAATCAACCCCGGCATTATCATCTATGGAGAGGGCTGGATGGCAAGCAGCACTCCTCTGCCCGTAGAGCAGCAGGCCAACAAGGCCAATGGCAAGAAATTCCCCGGCATTGCCGTATTCAGCGACGACATTCGCGACGGCCTGAGGGGTGAGTGGATGAGTGCCGGCACCGGTGGCTTTGCATCGGGCATTGTGGGCAACCGCCAGAAGGAGAGCATCAAGTTTGGCGTTGTGGGCGCAACCGAGCACCCCCAGATTGACTATGTAGCTGTGAACTACTCCAATGCTCCCTATGCCAACCACCCCACCGAGGTTGTAAACTACGTTTCGTGCCACGACGACGAGTGCTTGCGCGACAAGATCCACCAGACCAGCAGCAACCTCTCGGCCGAGCAGCAGAAACGCATCGACCTGTTGGCTCAGACCATTGTGGTAACTGCTCAGGGCGTACCCTTCATCTTCTGTGGCGAGGAGCTCTACCGCACCAAGCAGAATATCCGCAACACCTACAACCTACCCGACGAGTACAACCAAATCGATTGGAGCAACAAGGCCAAATACAACGACGTGTTTACCTACTACAAAGAGCTTATCCGCATGCGTCGCAGCCACCCCTCGTTCCGTATGGCAACTACCGAGCAGGTGGCCGAGAATCTGAAATTCATCGACTCGCCCGAGGGTACTGTTATGTACACCATCAACGGTGCTGCCTGTGGCGACGAGTGGAAAGAGGTGTTGGTTATCTACAACGGCTCGCTCTCGGGTGTTGATATGAAATTCCCCGCAGGTGGCGGCTGGAACATTGTCTGCGAGGACGGCAAGATGCAGCTCGACTCTCCCCGCACGTTCAACGGCACCGACTTCTACGTTCAGGGCAGCAGCGCAATCGTCGCCTACCGATAAGCGACCACACTTATTATAATATGATGGAGCGGGAAGTGTTTCTCGCTCCATTTTTTGTGGTGCAAAAGCGGTGCAACACACTATCCTACCACAACCAAGCGTTATTTCCGAAAAAAAGAGTATTTTTGCAGCCGAATTTCAAGGAACTCAACTTAGATTATGACATACGTACTTCTGATTATCGCCTTTGTAGCCATCATCTATGGCGCAAACTGGTTTGTGGATGGCGCAGTTGGCATCGCCCGCCGTCTGAAAATTTCCGACTTTGTGATTGGTGCCGTAATCGTGGGCGTGGGCACCTCGCTGCCCGAGCTTATCGTGAGCCTCAAAGGTGCTTTCGACGGCAACGCCTCGGTGTCGATTGGCAACGTCGTGGGCTCCAACACCTTCAACGTGCTGGCCATCCTTAGCCTTACGGCCATCGTCTACCCCGTGACCATCACTCGCGAAAATCTGCGCAAAGATATTCCCAGGTGCTTGGTTCTGTCGCTCTTCTTGTTGCTGCTCGCCTTCAACTTCTTCAACGGCACCCAGCCCACCATCGACCGCTTCGACGGCATCGCACTGTTGGCGTACTTTGCCTTCTTTATGTACGACTCGCTCCGCAACGGCAAGCAGGATGGCAACACCCCCGAGGAGTTGGCCGAGGTCCAGCCAATGTCGATAGGCAAAGCCGTTGCGATGATTGCCGTAGGCGCTGTGGTGCTGATTATCGGTTGCGACACCTTTGTAGACCAAGCTATCGTGATTGCCAAGCAGTTGGGCGTGAGCGACGCATTCATCAGCATCACTCTGATTGCTTGTGGCACCTCGCTGCCCGAGTTGGCCGCCTCGATTGCTGCGGCACTCAAAAAGAACACCCAGCTGGCTCTGGGCAATATCATCGGATCCAACCTGTTCAACATTTCACTCATCTTGGGCCTCTCGTCGCAGGTTGTTACGCTCGATGCGCCCAACATCACCCTCGTGGACTACGTTGTGATGATTGGTGCTGTGGTGCTGACCTTGTTGCTGGGCATAAAGGGCAAGCTCGGTCGTGGTGCGGGCTTGGTAATGCTTGCCTGCTTTATCGGCTACTTGGCCTACCTCATCAGCGGGCAGATTTAGTCGCTGACATATACAACACAAAAAGCCCAACCTCCGCAGTGGAAGTTGGGCTTTTTTATATATGGTATATCTATCCGCTCTAACTAATGCAGCTTGGTGCCAATCAGGTCGAGGAACTCTTGGCGAGTCTTCTGCTGGTTCATAAAGGCGCCGCTGAACGCCGAAGTGGTGGTGATGGAGTTCTGCTTCTGCACACCACGCATCTGCATACACATATGGGCAGCCTCAATAACCACGGCCACACCTACGGGGTTGAGCGTCTCCTGAATACAATCCCTAATCTGGATGGTCAGCCTCTCCTGCACCTGCAAACGGCGGGCAAAGCTCTCCACACAGCGAGGAATCTTCGACAAGCCCGTGATGCGACCATTGGGAATATAGGCCACGTGGGCCTTGCCATAGAAGGGCAACATGTGGTGCTCGCAGAGCGAATAAATCTCGATATCCTTAACGATAACCATCTGTTTGTAGTCCTCTTCGAAGATTGCCGAGCGCAAAATCTCTGCGGGGTCTTCGTTGTAGCCCTTGGTCAGGAACTGCATACATTTGGCCACCCTCTCGGGGGTTTTGATAAGCCCCTCACGCTCGGGGTCCTCGCCTAGTAGGCGCAGAATTGCGTGGTAGTGTTCCATCAGCTCGGCTGTGGTCTCGGGGGTATAAATCTCCTCTCGTGTATACATATAGTTGTGGTATTTGGATTTTGTTATTTTCTGTTGTTATTGACTTGTTTCTTCTGCTCGGCAGCTTTTTTGGCGGCCTCCTCGGCCCTGAGGCTTATGGCCTCGATGGAGTCTTTGGTGAGCATCGGAGGGTTGGCCATCAGGTGGCGGAACAGATCGATGGTGTCGCAAGTGATAAGCGAGGGTTTGAAGCTCATCACCGAGTCCATGTGGCGCAGGGCCTCCTCTATGGGTGGGAAGTAAACCACGCTCACCGAGTCGATAGTTATGTAGGGGCGCTCCTCCTTGCGGGTGTAGTCGGCAAGTTTCAGCCTCAGCTCTTGGCTACCGGGCTTGGGCATAACCTTCATAAAGAAATCCTTGGGAGTGTAGCGTGTCATGTGGTTGCGAGTATTGTAGGTGGGCTTGCCGTTGCCATCTACCACCACTACCACATTCTGAATCAGGCTGTTTTTGTCGAGCGTGTCGATGTGATACTTGTATTTCACATGATACTCGCCCTTGTCTACAATGGGGATATTTATCTCCAAGCGGGCCGTATCCTTCATACGGGTAACCTTCACGCGCTCGGCAAAGTAGACCTCTTTTTTGCACATAGCCTGAGCCAGTGAGTCGATATAATTGAGGTTTCTCACCTTTTTTTCGTAGTCGTTGGCGTGCCACTCGAGCGACGAGATGGCCGCCTCGATGATGTCGCCAAAACGGGCACTTTTGCGCTGGGTAAAGTTGGCCAGGGTGTTGAAAAAGTCCTCCTGATTATAGCCGTATCGTTTTAGGATAGGGCTATAAATGTCGATGCTGTCGGTGTCGATTTTCTGCTTTGCGGCATAGGCGTTTACCAAGAACATCTCCTGGGTGATGTTGGTCAGCTCATCGTCCGGAATGATTGTCGTTTTGCCACAACTCGCCCCCAGCAGGGCCACAGCGACCAATAGTAATATCTTAATTGCGTGTTTCATTTGCCTTTGCTTTTCGTGGTATCATGCTCGACACCGTCAGGTTAGTAATAACTATCGTTACGAGTGCTACCGAGAGGATAATGCCACCTATGTCGAGCGGCCTTATCTCCACGGGGTAGTAGTCGATAATGAAGGTGCTTCCCGGCATACGGATAAGCCCCCACTTCATCTGTGCCACACAGACTGCAAGTCCGAGCACCAGACCGCCCACAACTCCCCTCGCACCGATGAGCACTCCCTCGGTGGAGAAGATCTGCCTCACAAGCGAGCGCTTGGCACCGATGGCATAGAGGGTTGCGATGTCGCCCTTCTTCTCTATGATAAGCATCATCAGCGAGCCCACAATCGACACAGCCGCAATGAGCGTCACCAGCAGCAGGATAAAAAATATACTCCACTTCTCATACCTCATAGCCATATAGAGCGAGTCGTTCAGCTCGTAGCGGTTTTGCACCACCCACTCGTCGCCCAACTGTTCATCCAGAGCCCTCTGCACACGTTTGAGCTTGCCCCCCTCGACAAGGCGGATAACCACCTCGGAGGCCCTCTCGGGAGCGGTCAGCAGCTCTTGAGCCACATCTATTGACACAAATACCGTGTTGGTCAAATCGCGCGAAGCATCGTCGTTAAGCGTACCTGCGTGGCGCACCTTGTAGCTCTTAATGGCACCCATAGGCAGCAGTGGCGAGAAGTTCTCGCGCCTGAGAGCGTGGAGCGTCAGTCGCTCGTGGAAGGCGGTATTCTTCACCGAGTAGCCGTCGGCAAAGAGTTCGTCAATAGTGCGCCCCACCACAGCCTTGCGCACCTGTCCGTGTTTCAGCTGCCAAGAGCCATACCATAGTTGGTCGTCGGAGGCCAGCGGCACCACCTCGGGATAGTTGTCGTCTACACCACAGAGTGTGGCATACATCTGCCTACCCTTATACTCGGCCATAACGCTCTCGCGGAGCACCAACGAGTAGGCCCCCACCCCATCTATCTCGCCCAGCGAGTCCCAATCGTAGGCATCGGCCTTGAAGGTCTTGCCTCGTGCGGGGGTGATAGTCAAGTCGGGCTCCACAGTGTCGTACATCTGCCTGAGCAGCGTGTCGAAGCCGTTGTAGACCGACATCAGTATCACCATAGCCGCTACCGCCACACCAATAGCCACCGAACTCACCGTCGCAGTGGTGTTGATCACCGAGAGCGACTTTTTGGAGTGCAGATAGCGCGATGCAAACAGTAGTGGCAGTTTCATTGCAGGTGTCCGACCTTTGTGGGGTGAAAAAACTCTGGTTTACAACCTCTCGTTCTACTACTTTTTGAGCAGGTTGTCGATATTCTCGATATACTCCAACGAGTCGTCGAGGAAGAAGGTAATCTCGGGCACAACCCTCAGCTGATTGCGCATACGGGCACCGAGCAGCTTGCGGATCTTCCAGCTGTCGGCCTCGATGCGAGCCATAATCTCTTGGTGGCGCTCGAAGGGGAAGATGCTCAGGTAGATGCGGGCATACTCCAAGTCGGGACTAACCCTCACGGTCGTTACCGACACAATCACGCCCCTAACCAACTCGGCACACTCTTTCAGAAACAACTCGCTTATATCTTTCTGAATCTGACGTGCTACTTTCTGCTGTCTTGTCGACTCTCCAATGTTCTCCATATTCATAATTTCAATCTATTTTTCTTCTCTCTGTGTGTTACTTACTCCAAAATCTCGATGGTCGAGGGGCCCTCGTGGTTGGCCAAAGCCTCCAAGTCGAGCCTTGCTTTGCGGGCAGCCTCTCGCTGAGCGGGGCTCTTGGCCCACGAACCGTTGTGGTTCCAATGGTAGCCCACGCCAATACTCAGGTTGATATTATCCAGCGGCGAGCGCAAAAACTGCGTTCCCGAATAGATAGTCTTGCGCTTGATGATGTCGGAGTAGCCAAAGTAGTAGCGCCCCTCCATCATCACCTCAAACCTATCGAAGCTCCAACCGCCACCCAGACCTACCACCAGACCATAGCCAAAGCGGTTGTCCCTAACGGTCATAAATTTGTAGTCGTGGGTCTCCACCTCGCCGGTCTCGTTGTCGATGTAGTACTCCTTGGAGTTGATGTTGAACGAGGCCGTTACACCCGCATTCAGAAACAGCCTCAACTTATCGTCGAGGGTCAGAACGTGGGGCTGCCACATCAGCGGTACCATAATGGAGTTGATGTGTCGGCCATAGGTGTAACGCTTGGTGTTGCGGTCCAGAGCGGCATACTGAAAGCCCCTCTGAATAAACTCCAACTCGACGCACACACCGCCCGAAACGTGGTCGTAGAGGTAGTGGTTATCCTTGCCACCACCATAGTAAACCCAATAGAGTCCTCCGTTCCACTTGCCCCAAACGGGTGGCGAAGTCCAGTGGGGATAGAGCCTCACATCGCCCTCACCCCAGCCGCCTTTGATGCCAAAGTACTGCTTTTGGGCCTGTGCGCTGCCGATAGTGTCGAGGCCAGCCACATTAGCCGCCAGCCCCAGCACTGCCATCATTGCTATAACTAAAAATCTTCTCATCATTCTCTCTTGGTTTTGTTTCTCTTGCCTTTGGGCCGAGGTCACGCCCACTACCTCATACCGCCCATGCTGCTCACGGCACTCTTCATCGAGCCCATACTCGAAGTGAAGCCACCCAAGCCTCCGCCTTCGCCCTGTTGCTGACGTTTAAGCTCCTCCTGACGGCGTTTCTCACGATCTTCGAGCAGTTTTTTGAGCCTTACAGCCTCGGTCTTGCGCAGCTGTTCGTTCACACTCTCGAAGGTGATGGGTGCAAAGAGTTGGTTCATATCGGCCTTCACCTCAATCTCCCAGTTGGCCTTCACCTCGATAATCTCCTCGCCACGCTCATCGACGTAGGGCTCTGTGCGCTCGGGCTGGCGGCGCTCAATCAGATTGCCGGTATCCCAAATGCCGTTGTCGTTGTTGTCCTCCAAGACGCTCACCCTAACCTTGCCGGGCTGAACGTAGTTGAATCGGTAAACGCCCGTGTGTGCGTGACGCACCTCGTCTATCACCTTGCCACCCTCGTTGCGCAGATAGATCACATAGCGGCTATCGTGCCTTTTGCCCATCACATTCACCAACACCGAACCATACTTTTCGAGGTCGAAGGTGTTGAAATCCAACTTGATGGTATCGTTCTGCTGCGAGGCCACGTTGCGGAACGTACCCGCAGGAATCATCATACGATATTTCGACTTGGGCTTCCACTGGCCCCTCAGGTGCCAAATCTTCATATTGGCCGTATCCTGCTCGAAGGCAAACTCCACCTTGGGCAGTTCGGGCTCTTTTTCGGCCACAGCGGTAGAGTCGGCCGCCATTTGTGGAGCATTTGCACGACCACTTCTATCCATCGGGGCCGACTGATTCGGATTGTCCACCACCTCGCCCACATAGTAGAGCTCTATGGCGGTGGTATCGACATCGGTCAGCGGCATTGCAAACGTGAAGGTCAATGGTCGCTCGGGGTTCAGCTCGCCCCTCGAAAAATCGACCTTAAAGGGGTTTGGCACTTTGGGGGGGATATACTCCACGCTATCCCTCAGTGCTTTCTCTTTCTTCTTCTCCTCCTCTTCGCGAGCCTTCTTCTCCTCTTTGCTCTCGAAGTATTTCCAGAAGAGTTCGAGTTTTGCAGTATCGGGCACAAGTCTGTTCACCGAGTCGTGTTTGAGGTATATCACTCGGCCACGCAGGGTGTCGCCCAACCTTTCGGATGGCACATTGAGCCAATAGTTTATCGTATCGCGTCCCTTGGTTTCGTACTCGGTGATTATCTCCTCGGGGGCAATGCTGTCGATCGAAAACTCCAAAATCTCGGGCTGGGGTGCGCCAAACAGCAGGGTTACTTTGTGCTGCTCGGGGCGCTTCGACTCCGCAAGTGACTGACGCTTGAACCTTCCGTCGGTAAACATCTTGAAGTAGAGCTGCGGATTGGCGGTCAGATAGTGGCGTGTGGTGTCGTACCATACGCTGAAATCGGGCTCCCTCAGGGGGTTGCGCACCGAGTCCAGAAAACCAACCATATCGGTCTCGGGATCGTAGGTATAGTTGTTGTTGTTGTCCTGAATAGCGTAGATTTTGTAGTCGATGGGCTTCAAGTTCTGAGCCACGAAGATACCGTTGTTGGCGGCACGAGCAACAACGGCGGGCTTGTGTTTGAACAGAATGGAGTCGTAGTCGGGAATCGAGTCCACCTCGGCTGGGTAGAAGAATATGAGCGACTTGCTCACACTATCGCCCTTGCTTGCGCTCACGGTATAGCCACTCATAACCATCGAGTCGATCTCGCGGCCGGTGGAGAAGACATACCTCAGGTCGCTCAGCACGTTACCCTCGTTGTTGTCCACCACGCTGCTACCGAAGTTAAGAGCATAGGTCTGGTTCTCGGCCAGGGTGTCGAGGATGGTGATGCGGATAGTTTTGCCTATGGTGGTGAGCTTAGGCGTGCGCTTCATCATTGGCGACGTGAAGAACTCTTTTTGCTGGTCTTTGATGACCACATACTCGTCGAAGCCGATGGTGATGGTGTTGCCCGTAAACTCGGTGGTGTTGAACATCGGTGCTGCGCTCACAATGATAGGTGGGAGCGAATCTTTCGGACCGCCCTGAGGTGAGGAGATGTTGGCACATCGCCACAGTAGCGACGACGAGAACATCAGCAACACTGCTGCCTGCAAAACCCTTTTTAGACTTTTTTGTGCCATTGGTTGTTGTTAATTCTCTCTGTTTACTCTTTTGCCTCGGCCTCCATTTCGAGGAAGAGGGTGTGGATGGTTTTGTTCAGAGTGGGGTGGATTTTGTCGGGAGCAATCTCGTTGAGAGGGCGCAGCACAAAATCGCGGCTCTGAATCAGTGGGTGGGGTACTTTCAGACGGGGGGTGTCGATAACCTCGTCGTCGTAGAAGAGGATATCGATGTCGATGGGGCGGGGTGCAAACATCTCGCCTGTGCGGGCCTTCACTGCGGCCTCTTCCTCGCGGTTGCGACCGAGTTTGAGCTCTATTTCGAGCACCTTGTCGAGCAACTCCTCGGGCGAGAAGTCGGTGTCGATGATGATCGCCTGGTTGAAGAAGTTGTCGTAGGAGGTAAAGCCCCACGCCTTGCTCTCGTAGTTGTGCGAGCAGCGCAGAATCACGCCCAACTCTTTGTTAATCTCCTGCTGTGCACGTCGCAAAGTATCCTTCACGTCGCCCACGTTGCCACCTGTTATAATAATCGCTTTTGCCATAGTTTTTAGTGTGTTTGGAAGGGGCTACACAACGCCCTCCCGTAGTTATTTTAGTGTTAGTGTTTATTCTCTCGCTATCCCCTCAGGGCTATCAGTTTGCTGATGGCCAGAGCGTAGTGGGGAAAGACCATTCGGGGGTTGCCGTTTTGGGCGATATCCCTGATTGCCCTCTCGGTTTCGGCCACCAGAGCCTCTATATTGTGGTTGGCCACAAAGGGTGCAAACTTCGAGCAGAAGGCCTTCTCGTCGCCCCAGAGGTAGGTGATGTTTTCCATACCCGCCGTGAGCATATAGCTCTCGCGCAGCAGGCGGAGTGTGTACTCCAAGAAACTCTTCTGCCCCTCGCGGCCGCTTGCCACAAGTTGGTCGGCCCACTCAAAGAGCTCCAAGTGACGATTGCTGTACGACAGACGCATAAGCCTTGTGAAGAGCTCGAAGTTGTCGGTAGCCTCGGCCGAGCCACCCTCGCTAATGATGCGTCGCAGTTCGAGTACCGAGCCGTCGGCCAGACGCGCGGCCACGGCTGCTTGTTCCTGGCCCGCCCCCAGATGGCGGCTGGCATAGCCCGCAAGTGCACCCTCCTCGATGCGCCCCACACCCACACTCTGGGTACGGGAGATGATGGTGTCGAGCAGCGTGTCGGGCTTCTCGCTCACCAGCAAAAAGAGGGTTTTATCCCAGGGCTCCTCCAATATTTTCAGCAACGCATTGGCGGCCTCCCTGCGCATCTTCTCGGGCAACCAGATGATAACGCTCTTCCACTCGCCCTCGAAGGCCTTGTAGGAGAGTTTGCGGATAATCTCGGTGGCCTCCTTCACGGGGATAATACCCTGAGCGTTGTTGGCATCTATGGCATCATACCACTCGTGCTCGCCAAAGATAGCGTCGTGGCCCTTGCAAGTTGCCCTCCACTCGTCGAGCAGCGAATCGCTGGTGGGGTTTTTGGAGATGTTGGCTATGGGGAAGACGAAGTGAACGTCGGGGTGTGCCAAGGCCTCCATTTGCAGACACGAGGTGCACTTGCCACACGAGTCGCCCCCCGTGCGGTTGGTGCAGTGGAGATACTGCACATAGGCGAGTGCCAGGGGGAGTGTACCCCAGCCCGCCTCGCCGGCAAAGAGTTGTGCGTGGCTCACTCGGCCCGCGTCGATATTGTCGCGCAGCCTTCGTTTGAGTTCTTCGTGTCCTACAACGTCGCTAAATTTCATCTGCCCAAATTTGATGGTTCTATGCTAAACTACAAAGGTAGGGCAAAAGGTTGAGAATTGAAAGCCGTCGAGCCACTTTTTCGATTTTCCTACGGAAAATTAACAAAAAGGGGCGGTAGTTGCCACCAACCACCGCCCCTCAAAGGGTTTTGCAAAGCAAAAGCACCGCGCCTACTTGCCCGTGCTACCAAAGCCGCCCGCACCACGCTCGGTGTCGCTCAACTGCTCGGCCTGCTCCCACTCCACACACTCGTGGCGAGCCACCACAAGCTGAGCAATCCTCTCGCCGTCGCACACCTCAAAAGGCTCGTTCGAGAGGTTTACGAGAATCACCTTCACCTCGCCGCGATAGTCGGCATCCACAGTGCCGGGGGCGTTCAGAACGGTAATGCCTCGCTTGGCAGCCAGACCACTTCGGGGCCTTACCTGCATCTCGTAGCCCTGGGGCAGTTCGACAAACAGACCGGTGGGGACCATAGCCCTCTCCAAGGGGCCGAGGGTGATGGGCTCATCGAGGTTTGCCCTCACATCCATACCTGCCGACAGAGGGGTTTCATAACGAGGCAAATCGTGCTTAGAACGGTTGATTACTTTCACTTTCATAGTTATATCTGTGTTTTTAGTTATTTTCTTCTTAAAATGCCCCTTGCCATACCCACAATGTCGATGCGCTCACGACGAATGGCATAGACCACAAAGCCAACAAGCAAAAGGCTGGCTTCTATGTATTTAATGGTTGGCGCAAGGTCGGATGTGCTCCACGAAAAAGCATACAAAGCAGCACCTACCAACACATACTCTCCTATACGTTTCAAATCGTAAGGTATGGGGCAATGCTTCTGTCCCAGGCGATAGCTCACCACAACCATTGCAAACTCGCAAACAAGGCGAGCCAGAGCCGCACCCACATAACCGAGCGTAGGCACCAACATAATGTTGAACACAACCGTAAACACCAATCCCGTGAGGGTTACAACGATTGCATACTTGGTGGCTCCCGACTGCTTATACCAGAACGACAGGTTGAGCACCACGCCCGAGAGCGCATTGCTCACCAAAACGATGGGCAAAATGTACATTCCCTCTCTGAAATCGGGGCCTACGATGAGCGCAAACAAATCGCTAAACAGCGTAATCATCAGGAAGATAGCCACACTCACGATTACAAAGTACTTCATCGTCTCGGCCGTAGTGTTTTTAAACTCGTCTTTCTTGAATTCGGCCAAGAAGAAGGGCTCGGCAGCCAGCCTATACATCTGGGTAAAGAGTTGCATCACCACACCGATTTTGAGCACCGCACCATAGATTCCCAGAGCCGCGAGCGAGTTCTCGGCGGGCATCAGATACTTAATCATCTGGCGGTCGATAAACTCGTTGGCCGTGCCCGCAATGCCACTCACCAATAGCGGGAACGAGAACAGCAGAATGGGTCGCAACACCTTGCGATCGATGCGTGGCGAGTACCATTTATTGCTACCAAGTAACAAAACGAAAGTCAAAACGCTCGCAATGAGGTTTGCCACCAGCGCATAGCCCGCATCGGTGCTGCACTCATACAATCTAAGGCACTCAATATCTGCATTATAGAAAAGCAGGCAGAAGCCGATATTTACGATTACAGATAGTAACTTCAACAGAGCATAGCGCAGCGCCTTATTCTCCTGTCTGAGTCGCGAGAAGGGGATAACCGCCGCCACATCGAAGGCTATAATTGCCGCCGTTATGAGTATATAATTCTTGCCCTCGTAGCCCATAGCTCGGCTGATGGGAGCATTGAACAGAGCTACCAGCGCAAAGAAAATCGCACTCACAAGCAGCACTATACCCCAAGTGGAGCCATAGACCTTTCGCACACCCTCCTGCCCCTCGGCCTTGGCCGCAAAGCGGAAGTAGCCACTCTCCATACCCATACTCAGCACCACCAGCGCAAAGGGTATCAGGGCATAAATGTCGGTAATCACGCCATACTCGGCCGGAGCCATAATGCGGGTGTAGTAGGGCACAAGCAGGTAGTTCAGCAGTCGTGCAACAACACTGCTGATACCATAGACGGCCACCTGGCTCGCCAACTTTTTGAGATTACCTGCCATCGGAAACGTATTGAACTATTGTTGATTGTCGGTTTTAGTGCGGTCGCCCTGGCCCGAGAGGAGTCCACAAGCGGCCTTTATATCCTCGCCCCTCGATGCTCGGATGGTGGTCATAATGCCCTTCTTGGTGAGCGTATCGCGGAAGCGCGTCATCTTGTCGCCATCGGGACTGACATAGGGCGAGTCGGGAATGGCGTGGAAACGGATGAGGTTGATGCGACACTTCAAGCCGTCGAGCAGTCGGCAGAGCTCTTTTATGTGCTCGGGGCTGTCGTTCATCCCTTTCAGCACGATGTACTCGAAGCTCACGCGACGCTGGTGGGTAAAGTCGTACTGTTTGAGCAGAGCCACCACGTCGCGAATGGGATAGGCTGCCTCGACGGGCATAATCTCCCTGCGCTGGTCGCTGAAAGGGTTGTGGAGCGACACGGCCAAGTGGCACTGCGACTCGTCGAGAAAGCGTTTCAGGTTGGGCACCACGCCCACGGTCGAGAGGGTAATGCGGGTGGGGCTCCAACCGTAGCCCCACTCGGAGGTCATAACCTCCAAGGCTCGCAGCACATTGTCGGTGTTGTCGAGCGGCTCGCCCATACCCATCAGCACGATGTTGGTCAGCTTGTCGCGCTCGGGCAACGAGGCTATCTGGTTGAGTATCTCGGTGGTAGTGAGCTGACCGTGAAATCCTCCTCTACCCGTGAAGCAGAATTTGCACCCCATCTTGCACCCCTTTTGGGAGGAGATGCAGAGGGTTGCTCGGTCGCCGTCGGGGATGTAGGCGCTCTCGATGCGCTGCCCGCCCTCGGCCACATATATATACTTGCGTGTGCCATCGCTCGACTCCGAGACGTGGATGGGTGCGCTCAGCCCGAGCGTAAACTTCTCGGCCAGAGCCTTGCGCCCCGCAAGCGAGATGTTGGTCATCTGGTCGAACGAGGTAGCCCCTTTTTTGTACATCCAGTCGGCCAACTGCTTGGCTGCAAATGCGGGCAATCCTGCCTCGGCCGCCACGGTCTTCAACTCGGCTATATTTTTGCCATAAATACTCTCCATAAGCGCAAAGGTACGGAAAAGAATTGAGAATTGAGAATTGAGAATTGAGAATTAGGGAGTTTTGGGGCATTAAACGCAGCAGAACTATTATTACACTCATAGGATTAGATTCAATGGATAATTTCCCCCTCTAAGTTAGAGGGGGTGGCCGAAGGTCGGGGGCGTGTGTAAACCTGCGACCGCATTGCAAGCAGAGCTTGGTCAATGGAGAATTGGGAGTGGAGAATTATATTTTGTGAAATATATTTCGTATATTGCGGTCAACTAACGCCCCTACCGCTATGACACACAACAAAATCGACATGGCTATATGCTTGCTGCTGGCTCTGCTCGCTATCGGCTGTGCCACACCTATGGCCACACTCCACCCAGACGTTAAATCATACGCCAACTCCTACCCCGTTTGGCCCGACAACAACAGATCTCTCGCCAACGTCGACAGCATCTGCGAATATCACTACACCAAAGAGCTCGGATACGCAACAACAACGACGTGGACAACAACCGCCAAATACAACAATCAGGGGGCAATGCTACACACAAAGCGTCATACGACAGTCTCAACCAGATACCGCTCCGGGCACTCTCACTGCTCCGAGGAGAACTTTTTCGACGAGAGGGGGCGGTTGATTCGTTATGAGAAGATGCAAGACGACACACTCTTTCTGGTGCAAACCTTCGCCTACAACAAGCGTGGGCAGTTGGTCGAAACAACAAAGCAGTATCAGCCCACAGAGTACTTCATACCCGAGAAGTGGTGCTACACCTACGACCGCCACGGCAACCAGCGTAGCTGTGAGTTTTACCAAAATGAGGTACTAAAACATCGTTCCAACACCCGCTATAACCACAAAGGCCACCCCCTCACAAAGGCCTCATATCGTGGCGACGGAGTCCTGCTCGACAGCACCACCTACGCCTACAACCGCCACGGCGATGTAATCGAAGAGCGCCGCATTTTGAACCACCTCCGCAACCATCTCGGGAGTATTTCCCTATGTTGCGGTATATTTGACGAGGCAGAAAATGAGCGTCAGCAGCGCCATTTGTGGCATAAGAGCCACGAAAGGAATTTTGGGTGGAGCCCCATTCAGTACGACACCGTTGGCACTCGCTACACCTACCACAGCAAGGGCAAGCAGGCCTTGAAACAGGTATGGGGGTCGAAGTGGGGCGAGGAGTGGCACAACACCGAACGCACCATTTATAACCCCGACGGTGGAGTGGCCGAAAAGTGGAAATACGACACCTTCAACCTCAACGGGAAGCTCCGCAAGCGTGAGGTCTACAACTCGCAGGGGCTACTCACAAGCCTCTATGAACACAATGGGAATTGCGACACATTAACCCTAAAAAGGCGCGACGAATACAACGAACAGGGGGTGCTGATTCGCAAGATAGAGTACGACACCCATTACAGCAAAGAGTTGCGCGAGGTCTACAACGACCGAGGCGACCTGATTGAGAGGTGGCAGATGCTCAGCGACGGCACACTAAGCCTCACAACAAAGTACAACTATGAGTATGTCGATAGCGAGGGCAAGTGTGTTGCCACAAAACGCAATGGCAAACGTGTTCTGCCACACCCCGTATCGGTGAAGACAACCGAAATTGAGAGGCTTGCCGATGGCGGCACCTCGAAGACCGAAATCACCTATGCATATAACGATTCGGGCAATGTAGCGAATGTTCTCATCCATAAGAGTGTCGATTCACCCACCTATGTACTCTCTTTGTCAAAATACTACCTGGGCGAAATGGCCGATGAGAACTTGACCGACGAGTGGCGCTCAGAGTTCTTCTTCCGCCACGAGGAGTAGCAACACCACCTTAGTTAGAGGGGGGGGGAAGAATGGAAAATTCAAAAATCCAGCCCGCACGACACCACAACATACCACAAAACCACCACGTTACGGAACAAAAATGGCACAATTTTGAATTTTGAATTTTGAATTTTGAATTTATTGTGTACCTTTGCAGCCAATTCGGTAGCGGAATCTCTTATGAGAACACAGGAGTCCGTAATATTCCCTACCTTAACTTTTTAAATACCGGTTTATAAAAAGATGGACAACTTAATCAAAATCGCAGAAGAGGCTATGTGGGCTCCCAAGGAGGTTCCCGCATTCAAAGCCGGCGACACCATCACCGTAAGCTACAAAATCGTAGAGGGTAACAAAGAGCGTATCCAGAGCTTCCGCGGTGTGGTAATCCAAATCAAAGGTCACGGTGTAACCAAAATGTTCACCATCCGTAAAATCTCGAACGGTGTAGGCGTTGAGCGTATCTTCCCCCTCTACTCGCCCCACATCGAGTCGATCGAGGTAAACAAAGTTGGTGTTGTACGTCGCGCACGTATCTACTACCTCCGCAACCCCACTGGTAAAAAGGCACGTATCAAAGAGAAACGCTACGTTGCCAAAGAGAAATAGTCAATCTATTTCTTACCAAACGACAAAAAAAGGAATCCAGACGTGGGTTCCTTTTTTTCATTTAGGGGTTTGTGGTGTTGGGGGTAGTTGTGGTTGCAGTTGTGAGTTGTTTCGTTCGGGTTAGAGGAACTCGTTTTCGAGCACCCCTCTGGCCTTCGGCCATCTCCCCTTTAATCCTCCTTCGGAGGCTTTTCCTCCTACTTGCGGGGCATAGTCTGCAAGCAGCCTCTGCTCCCGCTTCGGGCGTCGGTTCGTAGGGGAGGAGTTCTCCCCAAGTTCCCTACACTCCTTAAACTCCCTAAATTCCCTAAACTCCCTAACACACCTCCCACAACTTAGGGGGCCTTAGGGGCTTTAAGGTCCTTAACGGCCTTAAAGAAAATCCCATAAGTCCTATATCTCTTATTACTCTTATTTGCCAGGGCGAGCAGAACGCCCAAAGCCCCCACACACAATGGGAGCTTTTTTGTTGGGGTGTTGGCACGGCCCTCGGCGGGTGGCACTCAACTATTAACTAAACTACTAAAACGTATCGGTATCGAATCTCTCTAAAACATATCGCCTACACCCTCGGCCAACGCCATCATACTCTGTGCCGTAAAGTTCTCGCCCTTGGCACACATAAACACGGCCTCACCATCGGAGCTATACACGACCAACAAAAACTCACTTTTGTCTTTGCTCATATACATACCCACGCGCTCGCCCTCGGCATTTATATTCATCAGCGACGTGTAGTTGCCCGATTTAACAAGCACATCTACATCCTCTTTGAAGCTCTTGGGGGCCGACTCGCTGATAATCATCATCAGGCTGCTCACATTGGCTGCCACATCGGCATCGGCCTCCATAGTCACCAACATCTCGCCAGGGATGTTCATCGTTACGACGTTTTCGCCACCATCATATTTGGCATATAGCTGCTCGACGGTCATCTTCTTCGTTTGGGCATCGACCGCTCCCACAGCAGAGAGCATCGCTACCAAAATCACAAAAATCTTCTTCATAGTTGTAACAGTTTATCTACGTTATACTTTTCAATAATTGCAGTTGCTCTGTCGGTCGAGGTTTTGACCTTCGAGAGGTTTTCGCGCGTCTTGTGGAGCGGTTGCAGCGATTGGCCCACCCGCTCAAACACGGGTGCTGCATACTCCATTGCCACCGCAGCGTCGCAAACCATCTGGCCGTTTATGTAGGCACAAGCCTGCTGTTGGGAGCCAAGTGTACCCACGAGTACCAGAGCCATTGCAGCGGCTGCCGACACGGTTGCCACAAGTGCCAGGCGCAGAGTGCGACGCCCAGAGGTGGTCTTTGTTGGAACAATAGGTGTGGCAGGAGTGGTGGTGCGAACCTGGGCATTGCGGGCAAACAGTGCCTCGGCCCACCTGAGATTGTCGGCCACGTTGCCAGCCTCGAAGTAGTCGGCCAGCGTGCGCTCCTCGTCGAGCGTGGTCGCGCCATCGAGCCACTTTTCGACCAACTCTTCTATGTTTAACTTGCTGTTTTTCATAAGTATTGTACTATTATAGGCCAAAGTTCATCACTCTCTCCATTTTCTCTTTTATCTCTCGGCGGGCTCGGGAGAGATTTACCCTCACCGTGGGTGGCTCCATTCCCACCACCTCGGCTATGGTGTCGAAATCATAGCCCTCGACATCCCTCAGGTGGAGGATGGTCTGCTGTCGTTCGGGCAGCTCGGCCACAAACCGCTCCACAAGCTCGCCCACATCGAATTCGTCACGCGGGGCGGTGGCTCGGCTCGACAGGTAGGCCACATCTTCCAACCGTTCGGCCCTGCGCCTTGCTCCCTCGGCCCGGTCGAGCGCCGCATTACGCACCGAGCGCATCACAAAGGCTTCGAGGTTGGTGGGTTGTAGGTCGGCCCTGCCCCGCCATAGGCGCTCCATCACATCCTGCACCACATCTTGTGCCTCGGGGCCACACCCCACAATCGAGAGCGCAAAGCGATACATCTTGTCGCCAAGTGGTATTATCGTTTGGTTGAATTCTCTCTCTTTCATTATGCGGTGTGAGGTGTTGGTCTGTTCTGGTTGTTGTTCGAGCACTCTCTGTTGCTCGTTCACATATAAGACGCCCGAGGGGGCAAAATGTAACACAAGATAGGCAACTTTTTTGTAAATTTGCCCTTACAAACCCTTTAACAACAAAATCGGAACAATGAAACCCCAAAACAAAGGCGCCCTGATGGTGGGCGGATTAGTAAAAATAGTAGTGGGACTTGCGCTCGTGGGGGCGTTACTCTTTCTGCCCGCAGGCACTCTGGCGTGGAGTGGCGGATGGCGACTGTTGGCCATACTCTTCGTACCTATGTTGGTGCTGGGCATTGTTCTGGCCCTCTTTTCGCCCTCGCTGCTGGCCAAGCGCCTCAGCGCCAAAGAGAGCCGTTCGACACAAAGCCTTGTGGTACGCCTCTCGGGGTTGGTCTTCATCGTGGGATTTGTGGTTGCAGGGCTCGACTTCCGCTGGGGGTGGAGCTCTGTTCCCGACGCGGTGGTAGTGGCAGCCTGTGTGCTTTTTCTGCTCTCCTATATATTATATGCCGAGGTGATGAGAGAGAACGAGTGGCTCTCGCGCACTATCGAGGTGAGCGACAATCAGCAGGTGGTGAGCAGCGGGCTTTATGGCATTGTGCGCCACCCGATGTATATGGCCACGGTGGTAATGTTTTTGTCCATGCCATTGGTTTTGGGCTCTTGGTGGTCGCTGTTGGTCTTTGTGGGCTATGTGCCCATCATCGTAGTCCGCACCCTCGACGAGGAGCGCCTGCTCCGCCAAGAGCTGGCCGGCTACGAGGAGTATTGCAGGAAGGTTCGTTGGAGAATAATACCGTTTGTTTGGTGAGTTGAAAGTTGAAAGTTATTTTCCCAGCAGAACTCCCTTTGCTCTCAGTTCTCCCATTAAAGCCTAAGGGCCTTATAAACTTAGGTCGTTTCGACATTAGACATTAGACATAAAAAGAGATAGGAGCTCTCTGGGTGAGAACTCCTATCTTTTGGCGTAGATAACCTTCTTGGTGTCGAAGAACTCCTCTTCGAAGAGGTCGCCAATCTCGTAGATGTCGCACCTGAGGCGTGCCTCGCCAATCTCCTCGGCCAGGTCGCCACCCTTCAACACCAACATACCATTGGGCTTGGTGCCTCGCTGCCCCACCCTCAACTTGGGTAGTGCCCACCCCTTCAAGGTCTTCA
This sequence comes from Tidjanibacter sp., assembly GCA_045614885.1. Classification (GTDB taxonomy): domain Bacteria; phylum Bacteroidota; class Bacteroidia; order Bacteroidales; family Rikenellaceae; genus Tidjanibacter. Next base: position 60,110 of record JAZLDU010000027.1, read on the forward strand.
TATCCGTAACAGCACGGCTCACAACCTAGTCGAACTCCCCCTTTACGGCCTCGATGCGGGCATTCACGGGGGTAACATTGGTCAGGCCCAGCGCCGCAGCAACCTCCCTCACCACGGTAATCTTCTTGCCAATGGAGTCCACAGCCGTAAACTCCACCTCGGGGAACATTATGGCCAGCGGAATGGTGGGAAAACCGCCACCACAGCCAATATCCACAATCTTTGCCCCTGCCTCGAAGCCACACACCTTGGCAATGGCCAGCGAGTGCAAAACGTGGTGGAGGTATAGTTCCTCGATATCCTTGCGCGAGACGACGTTGATTTTGCTGTTCCACTCGCGATACAGCTCGCCCAGCGCATCGAAGCGTTGTTGCTGTTCGGGGGTGAGGGTGAAGTATTTGTTTATAAGTTCGGGTTGCATCTAACTATCTTGTTTACAATTCAATACTCAGTCGTTTGCAAATCCAGCGGTGGAACATCTCTTGCTCCTCGCGGGTGGTTTCGCCCAGCGAATTTATACATCCAAAGAGCAAGTGGGGGTTGCCATCGGCCTCGCGCAATTTGCGCTCCATATACCCCACCTTGTCGGCAAAGGGTTTTAGAAATATGTAGCTACCCTTTGCACTGCGAGCCTTCACAAGGCCCTCCAAGCCACCCTTGATGAAGAATAGCGACACGAACGAAAATTGGCTCTCGTGGCGAAAACGGTGAGAGCAGTTTTGGCTCAACATCTCGGGGTGCTCGCCAAAGAAGCGCTCATAAAAACTCCTTCGCAGCGCTTGTGGTGTGTGGGGGAAGTACCAAAAGTGGTTGGCCCCAAGCCTCTGTGCGGCATTGACCATTGCGTCTTTGTAGCCGAAGGTCTTGTGTCCGTTTTTCTTGGGCTTAATCCAGCGCAGCAGTCGGCCCGCAAGGGTGCTTACACGCTTGGCGTGAAGTATGGTGCTCTCGCCCTCGAACCAATACGAAAGCTCGATTGGTGAGGCCAAAAACATATCGTCGTTCAGGTACACAAACCTCTCGGCCAACCCGGGTATGCGCCACATCATCGTCTCGATACTTATGGAGTTGAAGGTGGGCAAATTCTCCTCGTAGCCCTCGAAGATTGTGCGGTGATCTACAATCTCTATTTGGGTGGTGCGATCGGGGAAGTTGCGCCCTACAAACTCGTCGAGGCAGGGATTTTGGTTGTCGGTGATTATCCAAATCTTCCTCACCCAGGGGGCAAAGCGCAACACAGAGCCTACGCAGTAGAAAATCTCGCCCGTAGCACGATAGCGCATCTCGCCACCCACATCGTTGTTCTGCGCCACAGCACCACCTCCACCCCAAGCCATACGTTTGGCTCGGTGTGCGGGGTCGTCGCCATCTACCCAGCAGACTACAACATCTATATCTTCGCGCTGGCTCATAGTGGGTTAGACGATTTTGGAAAATCTCTCGGGGATGCGTACCACATATTTGCGGATGGTGTTCCAAGGCTTGTTGAGTGCCCAAATGGGGCGCACCCACTGGTGAATGGCGCGCAGCAGACGCACCGTAGGCTTCCACTCGCGGGCCTTGGCTCCGGTAATCAGAAATATGGTGCGGGCACGCTTTTGGATATGTTTGAGCCTACCGGTCGAAACAAGGTCCTTATTGCCCATTCTGTCCTCTATCATCTTCAAGTCGATGCTGCCGAAATGGAAGAGGAAGAGGTTTTTGTCTATACGAAAATCGTGCCTCTTGACACGGTGGAAGCCCGAGCCCCAGCGCACAGGACGTGCGATGACCGAGGGCTTGGTGTAGCGCGAGCAGATGTAGGCATAGTGGCGCTGCTCCAAGAATGGGCGGCTGCCGTCGATGACACCCTCGCTGTCGAGGTGCTGGCCCACATCTATACCGAGGGCCGATACACTTGTGCGGATTTTCAGCCCTCCGAGATAGTCCGCCAGCGAAACACCCAGAGCAGGGTCCACAACCAAGAACTCGTCGGCATCGGTGCCGATAACAAGGTCATATCCCTCTTCGTTCATAAGCACTGCGGCTCGCTCGGAGAGGTAGCCGAGGCGGTCTTTCTCGGCCTTAACAACATGCTGGGGATTGCGCTCTCGCAGATGGGTAAAACACCCCTCGCAAAAGTCGGGCACCCGCTGGTCTGTGCCGTCGAAAAATATGTAAAGATTCTCCCTGCCAAGTTCACGACCATAATACTCCACCCACTTGCGCAGGTAGAACTCGTCGTTACGAACCATTGTAAGGGCTGCTATGCGTTTCATCTCAAATCAGTTGGTTGTGGTTAAGCAATACAAATATAGCAATATCGCTCCGAATTTACAATTATTATACCCCTCGGAGGGTTTATTTTATCTTTTGGGCCACCATTTCGGCCACCCTTGTACCGTCGAGCGCAGCCGAGATGATACCTCCGGCATAGCCCGCGCCCTCGCCTGTGGGGTAGAGCCCTGCCACCTCGGGGTGTTCGAGCGAATCCTTGTCGCGGGGGATGCGCACGGGGGTAGAGGTTCGCGACTCCACACCTATAATCTGCGCCTGATTGGTCACAAAGCCCTTCATCTTGAAGCCGAAACTCTTAAATCCGCCCCTGAGCGATTGGGCTATAAAGTCGGGCAACCACTCGTCGCCCTTCGACACCGTTGCTTTGGGCAGATACGACGTGCGTGGCAAGTCGAACGAGGGCCTGCCCGTCACAAAGTCGGCCAACCTCTGAGCTGGGGCCACACCTCCGCCACCCACAAGCGCAGCGGCGTGTCTTTCGACCTCTTGGCGATACTTCAAGCCCGCCAGCACACCCCACTCCTCGTGCAGATGTGGGAAATCCTCGGGCCTAACCTCGGTAACAATGCCGGCATTGGCCCACCTCGACGAGCGAGCCGAAGCACTCATACCGTTTACCACACACTCTCCAAAGTTGGTCATTGCGGGTACAATCACACCGCCTGGACACATACAGAACGAGTAGACTCCTCGACCACCCACCTGACTCACAAGCGAGTAGGAGGCCGCAGGCAGCCACTCCCTCATATCGGACGAGTGGTACTGAATACGGTCTATCAACTCCTGAGGGTGCTCCACCCTCACGCCCATAGCCCACGCTTTGGCTTCGAGCCTCACACCTCGGCGATAGAGCATCTCGTAGATGTCGTCGGCCGAGTGGCCCGTGGCCAACACCACAGCAGCACCCTCAACAAGAGTGTCGCCCACCCATACGCCACAGATGCGTCCCTCGTGCAGTTTTATGTCCGTAACACACGACTCGAAACGGATGTCGCCACCCGAATCAAGAATGGTCTGACGTATGCGCTCGATAATCTTGGGCAGGCAGTCGGTGCCTATGTGTGGGTGAGCCTCGTAGAGAATTTCGGGGTTGGCTCCGTGGAAGACCAGCGTTTGCAGCGCACGGTTGTAGTCGCCACGCTTTTTGGAGCGGGTAAAGAGTTTGCCGTCGCTGAACGTGCCCGCACCGCCCTCGCCAAAGGCGTAGTTCGACTCGTGGTCGATGGCCACCCCTCGGTGGATCTGTGCAATATCTCTGCGACGACGCACCACATCGCGCCCTCGCTCCAAGACTATGGGCCTAAAACCCAGCTCGATAAGCCTGAGTGCAGCAAACAAACCCGCAGGGCCTCCGCCCACAACCACCACCTCGGTCTTGCCACTCACATCGGGGTAGTCGAAGTGGATCTCTTCGGGTTTTTCCTCTCCGTCGACGAAGATTTCTACGGTGAGCAACACCTTGGGAGTCTGCTGTCGGGCATCTACGGAGCGTTTAATCACGCGAGCCAAAGCCACTTGGTCGCGACGTATGCCCAAGCGGCGCACTGCAATTGCGAGCCACCCCTCTTCGGAGGCGGCCTGCTTGGGCGAAAGTGTTAAATTTAATGTTTCGGGCACGATTAGTGATTATTTTCTGCAAAAATAACTATTTTTGTGCAAATCAAATCAACACAAGTACTGAAACTACAACCAGACCAACCAATAACGAGTGTGAGAACATTGAAGCTATGGTAGCCAAAGTTTTTTAAGACAAAACGAAACTGCTTTTGGTTTTTTATTTAATTGCATAAAAACAAAGCCATTTTATGGTAAAAAAGAAATATTATAATGCTATATCTCTCTTTTCTGGAGCCATGGGATTGGATCTAGGAATAGAACAGGCAGGCTTTAAAATTAGGGTTTGCTGCGAAATGAATAAGTGGGCAGCAGAAACCATTCGAAAAAACACAAACATTCCTGTCATAGAAAAAGATATAAACAACGTTAGTAGTGAAGAGATTTTAAATACGGCCAAAATAAATCGAGACGATGTTGACTTGGTTGTGGGAGGCCCCCCATGCCAAGCTTTCAGTTCGGCAGGAAGGCAGAGGGGTTTGGCAGATTTTAGAGGAAATGTAATTATCCAATACCTCCGAGTTGTTTCTGAAATCCGTCCAAGATATTTCATTTTAGAAAATGTTCGTGGACTACTTTCAGCCAAACTCAATGCAGTTCCTATTGGTTTTGAATCATATGCACCCATCATCGACAAAGATGGTAGTGTTCTATATTTCCTATCCGAAGAGTTTAAAAAAATTGGTTATACCATAAGTTTTGCATTGTTCAATGCTGCAAACTATGGCGTTCCTCAAACAAGAGAACGCATGATTATATTTGGACACAAAGGAAATGAACGCATCCCTTTGCCACAACCAACGCATAGCGAAAATTGCAACACAACATTACCCTGGATTACCCTCGGAGATGTGATTAGAGATTTAGAAGATGCTAATGTAAATGACTACATACCTCTGAGAGAAAAAAGTGTTAAATACTTACAAATGCTAACAGAAGGGCAAAATTGGACTTCTTTGCCTCCTGAAATTGCAAAAGAAGCTATGGGGAAAGCCTACGAGTTGCCAGGTGGTAAAACTGGCTTTTTAAGGCGATTAACATATCAGAAACCTTCTCCCACATTAGTAACAAGCCCTACAATGCCTGCCACGTTGTTATGTCACCCTAACAAAAATAGGCCTTTAAGCATAAAAGAATACGCCAGAATTCAACAATTTCCCGACACTTGGATTTTCTCTGGAAAAATTGAAGAAATTTACAAACAAATCGGAAATGCCGTACCAGTAGGGCTCGGTCAAATGGCTGGTTCACAAATTATTAAATTTGAAGAAGGACTCATTGACCCCGAGTCGGACAACAACAACCTCATTCCTTATTCACGATATAAAAACACCACAGACAAAGAGTTTTTGTCGGATTTTAAAACTAGATATTTACAACAATAATCTTTATTTTGATCTATGGCTGCCACCATCAACGAATTCATCTACAAAGGTGCTATGCTTAATTACAATGGAACGCCCTCTGTACAAAGTCGAGAAAAGTTCAATGTTATTGGGTCTAGATATTCAACCCTTGCTGCATTCAAGTCTGCGACAATTAAAACTTTCAATGATTTCAAAACTGAGGAGGGTATTGCTTGTTTTAAACCTCTTACGGAAAAAGAAGTTAATGCCATACAAGTTCTACAAAATACAATTGACTGCTCGTTATCAATAGAGAAAAATTTTATAATCTTACTGACCCAAGATTTTATCCGCAAGCAAATAAACATGCTTAATTCAATGGATATTGAGGGGCTGAATGCCAACCCTATATTATGTAGAGCATTAAAATTGAATACCCCCAAAGAATTTATAAAATACTATGCTTACGCCGCAATATCAAGAAGTATAGTCACATCTATGGGGTTCCTCGTGCAAAACTTGTTATTATACTCAAATAAAAATGTGTATGATGGCAAGTTGTATGCCGAAGGTAATAAAACCAAATGGGATTTGGTAATAGACAAACTAGGAGATGTTAGAAATTACATAGAAGTAAAAAGTGGCCCTAATGATATGGATGCTGCTCAAGTAAAACATTACGCAGACGAGATTGGTCTCGTAGAACAGAATGACCACAAAGCCTTCATCGGAATAACTTATGGCAAAAAAGATGCCAAAACGGTATCCACTAGCATATTAGAAACTTATCTCCCTGATTGGAAAAACAAAACCTTAATAGGTAAAGAACTTTGGGATTACATCTCCGAAGATCCGACTTATCACGACCAACTAATGAACACTATACAAAACACCGCCGAAGCTTTTCTTGGCGAAGAAAGCTTAATTGATAAAATTGAAGCTAGAATAGAAGAGTTGATCACAATATTTAATAACAAATACGCAACTATGGAAGATTTCTACAATTCGTTGTGGTAATAATTCAAACCAATAGCAGTGCAGAAACTAATAATCATACCAACCTACAACGAGCGTGAGAACATCGAGGCTATGGTGGCGAAGGTCTTTTCGCTCCCCGGAGAGTTCTCGTTGCTCATTGTCGACGACGGCTCGCCCGACGGCACAGCCGACATTGTCCGTACCCTGATGAGCACCCACCCCGACCGCCTCTTTATGATTGAGCGCAGTGGCAAACTCGGCCTCGGCACCGCCTATCTGGCCGGATTTCGCTGGGCCTTGGAGCACGGCTTCGATTACATCTTTGAGATGGATTGCGACTTTTCGCACAATCCCGACGACCTGTTGCGACTCACCGCTGCCCTCGACGAGGGTGCCGATGTGGTGGTAGGCTCGCGCTATGTCAAGGGTGTGAATGTGGTCGATTGGCCACTTGGCCGACTGTTGCTCTCCTACTTTGCCTCGCGCTATGTAAACATCGTTACCCGTATGCCCGTGAGGGATGCAACTGCGGGCTTTGTGGGCTACCGAGCCGAGGTATTGCGTACCATCGACCTCGACCGCGTGAAGATGAAGGGCTACGGCTTCCAGATAGAGATGAAGTACTCGGCTTGGCGTTTGGGATTCAAGGTTAAGGAGGTGTCGATCATCTTCCGCGACCGCACCGCAGGCACCTCGAAGATGAGTGGCAGCATCTTTGGCGAGGCATTTTGGGGCGTGCTCGGACTTCGCTTCCGCCGCATCACCCGCAAGGCGTAACGATTTAGTTTTCAACAAATAAAAAAGCGTTGGCAACCAAGAGGTTGCCAACGCTTTTTGTATGGGGATATGTGCTTAAAGTGTTTCGGTAGTGGTGGTCTGCTGCTCGGCCACAACAGCCTCTCCTTCGGCACTCTTTTCGCCCTCCTCCTCGGTGCTCTCCACCACGGGGCGCACATAGGTAGTCGTTACTGCCGAGGCGGGAATCTCGGCCATAACAACAAAGGCCTTGGGGAAGTGGATCTTCACCTTCGAGAGCAACATTATGGCCTCCTCCTGAGTGAGGCAGTTGCCACACGACACCAAAAAGTAGGGGTTCTCGTAGGCAAAATAGGCGGGCACATTGTAGTTCTCCACAAAGAGCTGACGAGCGGCCTCGGCCTCGGCGCGTGCCGACTGCGAGTTGCCCGAGTAGATGCGTATGCGGTAGCCCTGAAAACTCTCCTGAGGCGAGGTTTGGGCGTCGAACTTCATAATGGCATCGGCGGCCGAGCCCCACTCCTCGGTGGCCACAACTCGTGCCGAGGTGAGGCTGTCGGGCTGAGACAGCTGGGCCTTGAAGTTGGCTATATTCTGAGCACCCACAACGGTAGCTATCGTGGTTGCCAAAAGTGTAAAAATCAGTTTTTTCATAATCTCCAACGGGTGTATGGGTTTCTCACTATAAGTATTGACTTGGCTCGCCAAAGATATCTATAAATTTCGAAAGTGGCACATCGCGACGCTCGAAACGCTTGGTAACAAACCAAACCTTACCCTCGCCATAGCCCGTGACGGTAATATCGCCGGGCGACTTGGTCAGTGCTCCGAGGGCTGTGAGGGCGGCCATAGGGCTGGCAAATTTGAGCCCCACATCGAGGGTTACAGTAGTGGTCGACTTGCGGGGCAACACCACCGAGTTTTTCATATAAATATCGCCAATGGGGGCACCCTTGTAGTGGGCACCCAACTCGCCACCCACGATGGTTACCTTGAAGGCCGACTTGTTGGTAATGGTCATCTCCACACGAGCACCTTTGCTGAGGTCGAAGTCCACCACTTTGGCCCCCTCGAACTTGAAGTCACTCAGCGAGATGATATTACAACCGCTAAGGCCCATCATTGCCACCAGCGCCAGAGCGGTGGCCAATATCTTTGCAATTTTTCTCATATCGTAATCCTCTCGGTTTAATTATCTAACGCTTTGTGGCGCAATATATTGTAGCCACGCCTTGTGTAAGTCTTATTGTTTTGTTCAACACGAACCCCGCCTTGCGCAACTCCTGCTCGAAATCTACCGCCTGGCAGTATTTACGAATCGAGGCGGGCAGATAGGTGTAGGCGTTGCGGTCGCCCGAGAGCAATCCTCCCAACCAAGGCATCCAATAGCGCTGGTAGAGTCGGTAGATGGGTGCAAACAACACCCCCTTGGGCTCCGAAAACTCCATCACCAACAGCTCTCCGCCCACTCGCAGTGTGCGTTTCAGCTCAGCCAACGCCCGTGCCTGATCGGGGAAATTTCGCACCCCAAAGACCACTGTTGCAAGGTCGAACTCGCCCTCCTCAAATGGCAACTGCTCCACATCGGCCTCGACGAGCTCAATTCGGCCCTCCAAATGCTCCCTCTCAATCTTCTCTTTTGCCCCTGCGAGCATCTCACACGAAATGTCGGCACCCACAATGTGGCAATCCGCCTGCTTCTGCGCCAACGCCACTGCCACCTCACCCGTACCGGTGGCCATGTCGAGCACTCTGTTAGCCCCACGCTCGGCTGCCAGAGCCACAAAGCGTCTGCGCCAGCGTCTATCGGCCCCAAACGACAGAATGGTGTTTATGCGGTCGTAGGAGGGGGCGATGCGGTTGAACATATTGCGTGTTTGGCGCTTCGACTCGGTATGTTGCACCTCTTTTTCGGCCATCGTGGAGAGAATGATTTTCTACTGATATTTAAGTGTTTGGTCGGGCTTGATGCGCGAGATTACCGCCACGGGTACCGAGAGCAGCACCACCAGCACCAAAGGCACAAGCAGGTTGAGCCCCAGCCACCACCACAACTCAAACGACACGGGTACGGAGGAGAGGATGTAGGCTTCGGCATCGAGTTTGAATATCCCCGTCAGGTGCTGCACCGCCATAAGTCCGAGCCCTATGGCATTGCCCCACGCCAAGCCTCGCACAATAACACTCAGCGAGCGCCACAAAAACACCCTCTGGATTGCTCCGTTGCGCATACCGAGAGCTTTGAGCGTACCGATCATCTGAATTCGCTCGAAGATGATGATGAGCAGTGCAGTAATCATATTGAGCAGTGCCACCACAATCATTATAACGATGATAACCACGCCGTTGATGTCGTGGGTGGCGAGCCAATCGAAGTACTGAGGGTACGAACTGCGCAGGTCGGTGGTGCGCCAAAGAGTTTCGCCACCGCCATAGAGGGCCTCCACACGCACACTGCCCGCAAACTCGTCGAGCGCGGCCACATCGTCGGCCATAATCTCGTAGCAAGTTACTTGGTTTTCGCTCCAACCGTTGAGCCTTTGGATATTGCGGATGTCGGTCAAGGCGAGCGAGCGATCCATGGTGGTCATACCGCTATTGTAGATTCCGACGATTTTGTAGGCATCGCGGCGAATTGGTGCCTCGGGCGAAGTGAAGACCATCTCGACCTTGTCGTCGAGCCCCACTTCGAGCATATTGGCCAGAGCCTCCGACACCAAAATATCCTTCGTGCGACTCTCGCCACCAATGCGTGGCAGTCGGCCCTCGACCAAACAACTGCGATAGAAGAGCGAGTCGTAGCCCACATCAACACCCTTGATGAGCGTTCCCTGCATTGCCGTAGCGCTCTTGATGATGCCGCTCTTCTCGGCCACGCGCGCAATGGAGCCAAAGTGGTCTATCTGGGCCACCTTCTGCTCAAACTCGGGCGAGAGTTCCAAGGGGGTAGCATCGGCCACCGAGGCAGCCTGCAACACCTCCACCCTGACGTGGGCTGCAAAGCCCGTAAGAATCTCTTCGAGAGCACCTTTGAAGCCCCCGATTACCGACATCGACACCAGCATAACGGCCATACTAACGGCAACGCTGATGGTTGCAATCACCAGCATTCCGCCCCTGCGTTCGCCTTTGCGCCGACTGAGTCTGCGGGCCAAAAATATCTCGGTTGCTCTCCTTGACATCGAAAAACTCTGCTAAATTGGCTCAAATGTACAAAAATTTTGATACTTTTACACCATTAAATCTAATAACGATACACTTATGAAGAAAACAGTACTTATCACAGGCGCCACCTCGGGCATTGGCGAGGCCACAGCAAGGGCTTTTGCAGCCGAGGGTTTTGCAGTAATCATCACCGGCCGACGCACCGAGCGACTCCAACAGCTCAAAGCCGAACTTAAAGAGCAGTATGGTGCCGAGGTGTGTGTGGCTTCGTTCGACGTGCGCGACGAGGCTATGTGCAACGCTGCACTCGAAGCACTGCCCGAGAAGTTTGCCGACATAGATATTTTGGTCAATAATGCGGGCCTTGCAGCCGGCCTCGAACACCTCAACGAGGGCAGCTCGACCGACTGGAACGCTATGATAGATACCAACGTCAAAGGCCTTCTCTACATCAGCCGTGCAGTGGCTAACCGTATGATAGAGAGTGGTAAGCGTGGCCACATCGTAAACCTCGGCTCGACGGCCGGCACACAGGTCTACGAGAACGGCAACGTCTACTGCGCCACCAAACACGCCGTACACGCCCTGAGCCAGGGTATGCGTATCGACTTTCTGCGCCACGGCATCCGCGTAACCGAGATTCGCCCCGGTATGGTCGAGACGGAGTTTTCGATTGTCCGCTTCCACGGCGACAAGAATCGTGCAGACGGTGTCTACAAGGGCCTCAAACCCCTCACCGGCGACGATATTGCCGAGGCAATCCTCTGGGCCACTACTCAGCCCGACCACGTTCACATCAACGAAATCGTGCTCACCCCCACCGCTCAGGCCGACTCGTTCTACTCGGTAAGGGAGCAATAAAACCCTTCAAAGCTACGTTTGTAGCGTAGAAAAAGTTAGGTTTTTTAGGAATTCGGATTTAACACAACAGAGAGATGAACATTGGTTATCTGCTTTTTATCGTGATTGGCGTGGTGGGATTGATAGTTCAGGCCCGCCTCCAATCGGTCTTCAACAAATACTCCAAAGTGCGCTTTGCCTGCGGTCGCACAGGCCGCGAGGTGGCCGAGAAGATGTTGCGCGACAACGGCATCTATGACGTGCAGGTGGTGTCTACCCGAGGCCACCTGACCGACCACTACAACCCCGCAACCCGCACCGTAAACCTCAGCGAGAGTGTCTACAACTCCAACTCGGTGGCTGCGGCTGCCGTAGCAGCCCACGAGTGTGGCCACGCCGTACAGCACGCTTGTGGCTACGCCCCCTTGCGTCTGCGCTCGGCCCTTGTGCCCTTTGTGCAGTTCAGCTCGGCGCTCTCCACGTGGATAATCCTCATTGGCATTGTGTTGCTCAACTCGTTCCCCGCAGTCTTTTGGCTGGGTATCGCCATGGTGGCAGCCTCGGCACTCTTCTCGGTGGTAACTCTGCCCGTCGAGTACAACGCCTCGCAGAGGGCGCTGGCGTGGCTTTCGGAGAGCGGTACGCTGATGCCGGGCGAGGAGCGCGGTGCACAAGAGTCGCTCCGTTGGGCTGCTCGCACCTATCTGGTGGCCGCCCTCAGTGCCATTGCCACCCTCATCTACTACCTCGGCTTCGCACGCAACAACGACTAACACATTCAACCCAAACACCTCTACCCCCTACAAAACACCATGCAACCCCTACCTCTTGATTTGCAGATTTTCGACCTCCTAAACTTCGACGGAGGAGTGATTATGGACCGCTTCATGTGGTTTATGTCCGAAAAGATTGTGTGGGCACCGCTCTACATCTTCCTGCTCTGGCACATTGGCCGCCGCTATGGTTGGCGCTATGCTCTCGTTATTCTGCTGGCGGTGGTGGCGAGCGTAGGTGCAGCCGACCAGATCTGCAACTTCTTCAAGAACACCTTCCAGATGCCACGCCCCAGCCGTGTGGAGGCTCTGCAAGCGGGTATGCATTGGGTGTGGGATCCTATCGACGAGAAGATTATTCGCTACGGCAGGTTTGGTACCGTGTCGGCCCACGCAGCTACAACTATGGCCATATTTTTGATCATCGGCCACGCCATGAGGGGCATTAAGTGGTATTGGTGGATTATGCCGTTTTATGTGGCGGCCATTGGCTACTCGCGCATCTATCTGGGGGCCCACTTCGCCTCACAGGTGCTCTTTGGTTGGACACTTGGTGCGCTGCTCTCGTGGCTTGCCTGGTGGCTGCTCGACAAGTTTGCCATAAAGTTGCGCCGATAGAAAACCGTGTAACATCCAATAAAAAAGAAGGGTTCAACCAACATTTGGTCGAACCCTTTTTTATTCATTTAGTCCCCCCACTACTGCATCTTAATCTCCGAGAGACTTACGAGTTTATGCACAATGGCATAGATGGTTAGGCCCGCTTGGGTGTGGATTTGCAGTTTGGTGGTGAGGTTGCGGCGGTGGGTGGTAACCGTATGCACCGAAAGGCACAACTTGTCGGCAATCTCCTTGCTGGTCATACCCTTGGCAATACAACCAATAATCTCCCTCTCGCGCTGGCTCAGTTGGTCGGGCGAGGTGCTATCCTGCAACCCCTCGCCCTCGGTGTAGCGCCCCTGACCACTCGCCCTAACCCTGCTCTCCAAAGCCTCCACGGCAGGAACAAAGAGCCTATCCTCCACCGAGCAGTGTTGGGCCAAGTCGTTCTCGCAGTTGATAATGTGGAACAGCACCGAGTGGAGCAGATACCCGTCGTCGCCCTGGGGGTAGTAGCGCACAATTACGTTCTTCAAGTCGGCCAACTTCTGGTCCAAGTGGTTGTGTTTGGAGGCGAAGGTGGCAATGTTGTACTCCTTGTTCAGCAGGCCCTGCTGCAACCCCTCGACATAGGCAAAAACGGTAGAGTTTTCATACTCCATGTGGGCCCTCACCTCGGCCACATACTCGTCGTAGAATTTCAGAATCAGCAGCGCCACCTCATCTTTGCCCGAGCAATCTATGGCCTCGATGAGTTTGCGGCGAATATCGGGCACGTTGAAGTCCAGAAACCAAGTGTGGGCTCTTTTCAGATACTCCATCAGCGAGGTGAGCGACAGGTGGCTTATGTCGTAGTCGTTGCCACTGATAAAGTTGGCCACCGAGAGGAACGTGTTGGTGTCGATGCCCCTCTGTGAGCAGATTTCGCCCACGGTCTTGTCGCCAAAGCCCAACGGAATACCAAAGCGGCTCATCACAAAGAGAATCGAGCCATTGTCGTCTATGAGCCTACGCATCTGGTCCGAAGCGTGGTATTGGGTGAGTTTCGATTTATCTGCCATAGTATACTCTCGCTGTTTGTTTTAGTTGTGGATTTTAGGGGGTATCCGTCGGCAAAATTATAAATTTTTTCCGACTACCGAAATACCTAATTATTATGAATTATTAGCCCACCCTACTGATTAGCCCCAAAAAACAAAGGCCCGCCCTATCGTGGGCGAGCCTTTGGGATTATCTCCGGGAGCAGACACTACGTCCACTCCGAGCCAATGCTTTTATTTCTGATTGGTGATGGGGAACTCGGTGATACGCAGGGTGGTACAGCCGTAGGGTACCAATACGATCTCCTCAACCTCACCAACAGTGGCCTGGTACTGAGTACTGAAAGGCAGAGGACCAGCCGAACCCTCATACATGGTCCACTCCTCCATACGAACACCGGTGGTGTGGATTTCCAGAGGAGCATTCTCCAAGTTCCAAGGATAGCCGCTAACCTCGCGCTCTACAACGGTAAAGCCGTTGGCAACACCCTCTTTAACGATATTCTTCTCCAAGAGGCAGTAGTTCCAGGGGGTAGTGGGGTAAACCTCGTAGTAGTAGTCGCCATAGCGCGAGCCAAACTTGCGGTCGTCCTGTACGGTGCGCCAATCCTCGCCGATACGCAGTGCGTATACCAGAGGACCACGCTCAACAGTTGCCGAAGCCTCCCACCAGCGGCTGATCTCAACCTCCATAGGCATCTCGATCTCCACAACATCGCCCGAAGTCCACTCGCGGTAGATCTTCACGATCTCGCCTGCGGGAGCTTTCTTCCAAGGCTGACCATTAACGGTGATGGTGGCCTCTTTACACCAACCGGGAACGCGGAGGTGGAAGGGGAATGCCACTTTTTTAACCTTCTTCTCGGCAATCGAGAAGTTGAATTTGATGTTGCCGCTGAAAGGATAGTTGGTCTCCTCTACGAACTTAACGGTGGTGCCATTAGCAACCTTGGCGGTTACGCTCGAAGGCGAGTAGTAGAGAGCTGCCAAACCACGATCCTCGGTTGCAAACCAGAGGTTGCGGGTAAATTTGGGCCAACCCTGGTGCAAGTTCGAGGTACAGCAGGGATAACCGGTCAGCAGACCAAACAGCTGGTCGGTACCGTTGTAGCAGACGCGGAAGTTGCGGTTTTTGCGCGAAACCTCCACCTGGTTGAGCTGCTGGTAGTACTGACGAGCATCGTAGTTGTCGGTAACCTGGGTGGGAAGTGCGTTGAAAGCAACCCTCTCGAGCCAGTCGGCCCAATCGGTGCGGCCAGTAATCTCGATCATCTTTTCGAGCGACCACATCATCTCAACTGCGGTACACAACTCCGAACCCTGAGTGGGGTTACCGGTGTGCATCAGCTCGTCGCCACCATAGAGGCCGTTGGGCCAGCCGTGAACACGCATCAGATCCTCGTAGGCGATATCCATAGCTTTGAGCTGTTTGGGATCTTTGGTGCGCTGGTAGTGGATCACGGGCTCTTTCCAACCCTGAGCCAAGTTCACGCAGTGAACGTGGAAGAGGCCGTTGAGCATACGACGCTCGGTGAACGAACGGGTCCAGTCGGCAGTCTGTTTTGCAATCAGGTCGCCGAGTTCGAGCAGCCAGCTCTCGCCGGTGAGGCTATACAGCCAATATACAACGTAGAGGTTGTCGCCACCACGCTGAGCACCCCAATAGGTCCAGTGACCCAGGGGAGTCTTGGGAAGCTCCTCCAACTGATACTTGAAGTATTTGAGCATAAAGGGAATCACACGCTCGTCGCCGGTAGCATCGTAGTGCTGTTTGAGCACTTTGAGCACCACCATTTTGGGCCACCAGTCGTGCGAGTTGTCGCGCTGCAAGCCATACTCATAGGGGAGGTCGGTGTCGGGACCGAAGTAGCCATTCTCTTTCTGGCTGGCCAGAGCCCACTCAATCCAGGGCTGAACTTTGTCGATAAGAGCCTGGTCGCCCAGAATGTGAGCCAGAGGAAGCAGACCATCGATCCAGTAGGGACCACGCTCCCACACGTCGCCATCGCCACCGAGCCAACCGTTGCGGGGGCCCATAACCTGGGGATAGAGAGTGTCGAGGTTGCCGGTCATACCGTCGGCCATGATGTGCAACTGCTCTTTGAGCCAACCCTCGGGCTGTACTGCACCAATGGGCAGCTCCATGTAGGGCTTGGTCAGCAGGGGCGCACGGTTGTTCAGATAAAGACCATCAGCCTCCTGTGCATTGGTTGCGCCAAGGGCAACAAACGCAAATGCAAAAAGGGTAATAAGTTTTTTAAGCATAATGTTTAGTGTTTTGATATGAATAGTGTGTTTGGTTTTGCTCCTTTGGTTGTGGGTGGAGGGGAAGCTCGCTCGGCTACAAGAGCTCTTTGAGTTCGGCGATGCGGCTGTGGTCGGTGAGGTCTACCTTGATGGGTACCACAGCGATATATTTGTTTTTGAGTGCCCACTCGTCGCTATCCTCGGCCTCGGGCTCGTGGTTGCAGAAACCGCCCGTAAGCCAGAAGTAGTTGCGCCCCCTTGGGTCCTGACGGCAGAAGAACTCCTCGCGCCAAAAGCCCCTTGTCTGACGACAGATGCGGTGGCCCTGAATCTCCTCGGGGCGAGCAATGGGCACGTTGATATTCAGACAGAGAGGTGTTTCGACCTTTGCGCCCAGCAGTGCGGGAATCAGCTTGTCGGCAAACTCTATGGTGGCGTCGAAATCGGCATCGGCCCTGTGGTCGTCGAGCGAGAGGCCCACCGAAGGAGCGCCATAGAAGCTCGCCTCGATAGCCGCACCCATAGTGCCCGAATAGAGCACGTTGATAGCAGCGTTGGAGCCGTGGTTGATGCCACTGATATTCAGGTCGGGCTTGATTCCCAACTCGGGCAGCAGCCAATCGTAAGCAATCTTAACACAGTCCACGGGAGTACCACTACAAGAGTACACCGAGATATTCTCCTCGTCGCGACGGAGGTCGAGATGGAGTGGTTCGTACATAGTTATTGCGTGTGCCTTGCCCGACTGAGTAACCTCGGGGGCTACGGCAATCACTCGCCCATACTTGGCAGCGCACTCGACAATGCGTCGGAAGCCGAGAGCCTGATAGCCGTCGTCGTTGCTGATAAAGATGATTGGTTTCTTGGCGGTCATAGTGTGGGTAATATAATCTATTTTGCAAAGGTAGTGATTTTTGGCGTATATTTTGCTCTCCGAGGAGGTAAACATCAAAAGAAAAGCACAAATTCCATGAGAAAGATTGTTTTTATTATTGTTGTGGCCCTCTCGGCAGTCAGCTGTGGGCCCAAAAAGTCGGCTCGTGATTCTGCCGCCACCCCGACGCTAAGAGTAGAGGCAGCCACGGTGGTTGCCGAGCCCATACGTCGAACCATGCGCTTCCAGAGCCTTGTTTACTCCAACTACGACGCCACCATACAGCCCCGTGTGAGTGGCTATCTGCTCACCAAGACCTTCCGCAAGGGGATGCCTGTCGAGCAGGGCCAAAGGCTCTTTACTATCGATTCGGCCCCCATTCGTTTGCAGGTAGAGGCCAATCGTGCGGCCCTTGCTTCGGCCCAAACCCAGCTTGCCGAGGCCAAAAACAACTATCAACGAGCCGTTCCGCTGGCCAAGATAGATGCTATTTCGCAGAGCTCGCTCGACCAATACCGAGCCACCTACTCCTCGGCCCAGGCTGCGGTCAAATCGGCCCAGAGCGCTCTCGACGAGTCGCTCTTACAGCTAAGCTACACCACCATAACCTCGCCCATTTCGGGTATTATCGACGACACCGGAGCAACCGTGGGCGACTTTGTGGGCCCCTCGTCGAACTATGCTGTTTTGGCAACCATTTCTAACACCGAGCAGATAGCCGTACACCTCCAAATACCCTTTGGGCGCTACCTCGAAGCGCGCGGAACAACCTCGCTCGAAGGCCCCTCGTATGACAACCGAGAGCTGTTGCAAAACATTCGCCTCTACCTCTCCGACGGCACCCTCTACCCCTACGAAGGTGCATATTCCTACACCCAGAGGGATGCCGGCTCACAGACGGGTACTATCATTATTGTAGCCTCGTTCCCCAACCCTTCGAGGGCCCTGAAAATTGGTCAGCCCGTAGAGGTGGTGGCCGAGGTGGGTGCTCCCGAGGGAGTGGTGCTTGTGCCCCAAAAGGCGGTTGTGCAGCTGCTCGACACTGCGGGCGTGTGGGTTATCGACACCGACAACTCGGTCAGCTACCAAACCATCTCGCTGGGCGACACGTTTGGCGATATGTGGATTGTCGAGAGTGGCCTGCGAGGGGGCGAGAGAGTGGTGGTCGGAGGCACCCAGAAGTTGCGCAGCGGCCAGAAAGTAACCTTCGAGTCGAACAGCTAAACACCCCACTGCCACACTATGGAAAAGTTTTTCATCAACCGCCCCATCTTTGCCATCGTGCTGAGCATTGTGTTTGTGATGCTCGGCCTACTGTCGCTGCGCTCGCTACCCATCGAGCAGTACCCCGACATCACTCCTCCCGTTGTGGAGGTTAGCGCCACCTATACGGGTGCCGACGCCCAGACCGTAAACGATGCGGTGGCCACTCCGCTGGCCGAGAGTATTATGGGTGTGAGCGATATGCTCTATATGCAGACCACCTCGGCAGGCGACGGCTCGATGTCGCTCCAAGTACTCTTCGACATCGGCACCAACCCCGACTTCGACGAGATTTTTGTGCAGAATCGCACCTCGTCGGCCACCGCCCAACTCCCTGCCGAGGTGGCTCAGCAGGGCGTAACCACCCAGAAGTCCCAGACGGGCTTTTTGTTGGTCTATGCGCTCTACTCCGACGGTCGCTACGACAACAACTTCCTCTCGAACTACGCCTACGTCTACCTCCAAAACGAGCTGCTCAAAATAGATGGCGTGGGCAAAGTGCAGATTCTCGGAGCCGGCAAATACTCTATGCGCGTGTGGGTTAATCCCGAGCGTATGGCCTTCTACAACATCTCGGTAGAGGATATTGCCGAGGCCATAACCTCGCAGGCCGAGGTTTTTGCTGCGGGCAAACTCGGAGCCGAGCCCCTTGCCTCGCCCGTAGACTTCACCTACACCGTAACCACTCCTGCTGCCCTTTCGGACCCCTCGGAGTATGAGCAGATACCTCTGAGAGTTTTAGCCGGTGGTCAGACGCTCCGCCTGGGCGATGTGGCCCGTGTGGAGTTGGGGTGTCAGACCTACGGAGCCACCTCGTCGTTTGGCGACAATCCCGCAACGCTGGTGGCAATCTACCAGACACCCGGAAGTAATGCCGTAGAGGTGGGCCACAGCGTAAAGGCCAAGATGGAGTCGCTCTCGGAGCGTTTCCCCGAGGGAGTATCCACCGCCACAATTGTCGATGCAACGGCCTCTATTGAGGATGGTATCTCGGAGATTTTTCTCACAATGGCCTTCACTCTGCTGTTGGTTATCATAGTGATTTTCATCTTTTTGCAAGACCTGCGCGCCACGCTCATTCCGCTTGTGGCCGTGCCTGTGTCGATTGTGGGAGCCTTTATGCTCTTTCCGCTGTTGGGCTTCTCCGTAAACATCATCTCGCTCTTGGGACTTGTGTTGGCCATCGGCCTGGTGGTCGACGACGCAATCGTGGTGGTGGAGGCTGCTCAGGTGGGCATCGAGCGAGGACTCACGCCACGCGAAGCCACCCTCGACGCTATGCGCCATGTCGCCTCGCCCATCATTGCCACCACCGTAGTTCTGCTGGCGGTATTTGTGCCCGCAGCAATGATCGAGGGCATTACGGGGCGAATGTTTCAGCAGTTTGCCATAGGTATCTCGGTGTCGGTGGTCATCTCGGCCTTCAATGCACTCACCCTATCGCCCGCCCTCTGCTCGCTGCTACTCCGCTACAAGGAGCGCCCCGTGCGAGGCCCTCTGGGGTGGTTCAACCGAGTCTTTGGCAGGGCCAACGAGCGCTATCTGAAAGCAACCTCTGTGGCTGTGCGCCACTCGGCCCGCTCGCTGGTGCTGATACTCATCACGGGCGTAGCAACACTCTTAATGTTTAGGGCCTTGCCCAACGGATTTCTCACCCCCGAGGATCAGGGCTATGTGATGGTGTCGGTCGAGATGCCCAATGCTGCATCGGTAAGTCGCACCGCCGAAGCCATACGCCTTGCCAAGGCCGAGATAGGCAAAATCGAAGGGGTGCAGTACCAAGCCTCCACGGCGGGTTTCGACCTGCTTACGGGCGTAGCCTCCACCTCGGCGGGTGTGATATTCGTGTCGCTCGAACCATATAGCAAGCGTTCACTCTCGGCCCAACAGATTGCCGACCGCATAAACGCCTCGCTCTATGCCTCGGTGGCCGATGGAGTTTTCTATGCCTTCGAGCCACCGTCGATTCCGGGCTTGGGAGTGTCGTCGGGCGTAACTTTTGTGTTGCAAAATCGCGGCAGTGGCGACATTCGCTACCTTGCTGAGCAGACCGAACAGTTTATGGACAAGGCCCGAGGGCTGCCCGAAATAGCCTCTGTATCAACCCAATTTGATGCGCAGGTGCCCCAGCGAAGGATAGAGATAAACGAACAGTTGGCCCTGCAACAAGGTGTCGAACCTCAGCAGTTGCGCACGCTGGTTTCGACCTTCCTCGGAGGCGACTATGTGGGCAACTTCAACCGCTTCGGGCAGCTCTACCAGACACACATTCAGGTAGCACCCGAATTCCGACGCTCGGAGTCCGACCTGGCGAGTTACCAGATCGTCAACGCTCGTGGCCAGAGCATTCCCATCTCGTCGTTTGTATCGCTCAGAGATACGGTGGGCGTGGAGTACATCACCCAATACAACCTCTACAACGCCATTGCCGTAAACGCCACCCCACGCACCGGAGCCTCCTCCGACCAGGCAATGAAGGCCCTCGAAGAGTTGGCCGCCACCGCCCTGCCAAGCGATGTGGCCTTGGAGTGGAGCGGAGTATCATACCAAGAGGCTACCGCCGGGTCGAGTACCTCCACCTATTTGTTGGCCCTGATATTTGTCTTTTTGGCCCTGGCAGCCCTCTACAACAGTTGGGCACTGCCACTGAGCATTCTGCTCGGCGTTCCCCTTGCGCTGATGGGAAGTCTGCTCTTTGTGTGGCTCGCCCACCTGGGCAACCCCATCTTCATCGACAATATCTTTATGAAGGTGTCGCTGGTGATGCTCATCGGTCTGTCGGCCAAAAACGCAATTCTGGTGGTGGAGTATGCCAACCGACTCTTCTTCGACGACGGAGTGTCGCTCTCGGAGGCCGCCATAGGTGCTGCCAAGTTGCGCCTGAGGCCAATTCTGATGACGGCCTTTGCATTTATCATCGGACTGCTACCGTTGCTCTTTGCCAGCGGAGCCTACTCGGTAGCCCGCAACATTATGGGCCTCTCGCTGGTGGGCGGAATGATTGTGGCTACCCTGCTGGGCATATTTGTCTACCCGTCGCTCTACTATCTTGTGGGCCACGCCGCCCGCTTTGAGCACAAGCGCGAACGACTGTACCTCCAAAAACAACTCGACAATGAAAAGATACATACAACACTTTAATACCTCGGTGGCGATGGTGGCCGCCCTGCTCTCGACCGTGGGTTGTACCGTAAAACCTCCGCAGATTACCCCCACAGCCACCCCTACGGAGTATCTCTTCTCCCAGAGTGGTGACACGCTGCTGGTGGAGGCCTTTGGATGGTGGGAGTTTTTTGGCGACACCACCCTCAACCGACTCGTCGAAAGGGCCGTAGAAAACAATCCCGATATCGTCGTGGCAGCCTCGAAGGTGGTGCAGGCACGCTCCGAGCTCACCTCCATAAAATCATCACTCCTGCCCTCGTTGAGCGTAGGCGTGGGTGCTCAGGCCACCTACTCAGAGGGGGCGGGTGGAAAGAAAAGCATCTCGCAACAATACTCCCTTTTGCCCCAGGTTAGTTGGGAGGTAGACCTCTTCGGTGGTATCAGCGGCACAACCGATGCCGCCCGTGCATCGCTGCTGGCCACCGAGTGGGGCTACCGTGGAGCCATCCTTGCCCTCGAAGCACAGGTGGCCGAGACCTACTTCCAATGGTTGCAGTATGCCCGCAGCCTGCAAATCTCCGAGCGCAGCTACGAGCTACGTCTGCAAGCCCAGCAACGCACCGACTCGCTCTTCTACTACGGCTTTGCCTCGGGTGCCGACCTGCAACAGGCCCGCTCGCTCACCGCCACAGCCGCTGCCGACATACCCTCCTATCGCAGGGCAATGATTCAGACCAATATGGTGCTCGCAACGCTCATTGGCGAAGAGCCCCACCTGCTCACCCCTCCCACACACACTCAGGAGTGCCAGCACTCCCAAGATGCGGGGCTCGACGGGCTCTACTGCGGCCACCTTACGGCCACCCCGTTGCCCCTCTATGTGGCCTTTGGGCTTCCCTCGTCGATGTTGGAGCGACGGCCCGACGTTATGGAGGCCTTCTATCGGGCCGAGGCTGCTGCGGCCCAAACCCGCGTGGCCCACGCCAAGCGACTGCCCTCGTTTGCACTCACGGGCGAGGGTGGAGTGCTGGCCTACTCGCTCAAAGGGCTCACGGCCCACAACCCCTTCTATTGGCAGGCGGTCGTGGGGCTTACTCAGCCAATCTTCAACTTCGGGGGGCTAAAAGCGGGCGAGGAGATTGCCGTAGAGCAGTGGCGACAAGCTATGGAGAACTACCGAGGGACTATGTTGCAGGCCTTGGCCGATGTGGAGAGTGCTCTGGTGGCCATCGACACCTACAACACTCAGGCGGCCCGCTACCTCGACCTCTTGGAGGCTAACCGCAAGTTGCAACAGATAACCTCGGCGCTCTATGCCGACGGCCTTGTGAGCTACCTCAACGTGATAGATGCCGAGCGCAACCTCTACTCCTCGCAGCTCGACTACATCGCCCTACTGACCGAGCAGCTCACAGCCTTCGTAACCCTCTACAAAGCCCTCGGAGGATAAACACGAAGAATTGAAAATTGAAAATGGAAAATGGAAAATTATTTGAAGTTTGACCAAACAAAAAAGAGTTCGGAGCAATTCCGAACTCTTTTTTCTATCTCATAAATTTATCTATTAGCCAAATTCGCTATCATCCGAATCTGGTGCAGAGCCACCAATGCTCGCGGCAATACCATCCTCAATTTCCACTTTAACTACCTCAATTTCAGGGGTTTTGTACCCCCCCCTTACAATTTCTGTACTCATAATTTCTTCATTTTTTGGGGGTTATTAAACTATTTTATCTCTCTAAACGAGCTCTATTCAGTGCAAATATAACTCTTTTTTTGTTTATTTCACAACAATAGTTCCTATCATCTCTTCGCCAAGGTGTTGATTCATCTCGTAGCGCAGGTTTTCGCGGTTGAGAAACAACTCGTGGCGCAACACACTCGACGCAACACGCACATAGAAAACCCCTCGTACAAAGTTGGTCTGAGTAGCATCAGCAATCCGCTCGCCCACAACCTGGCGCCACACATCGCCCACCGACGCCTCCTTCATCCTACGCGCCAAGTCGGGATGGTCGTTCACATAGCTCTGCCACAGCTCGCCTATTCGTATCGGATAACACCTACGCATACTCTACTCCCCCGTGGGCACTTGTTGTTCGCTCACCTCGCCCTCCTCGACCTCGAAGAGTTTGAATTCCAGACCACTACGGCACAAGACCGAAATGATGCGTTCGCGGTTGCAGTCGGTAATGAAAATCTGGCCAAACTCAGCGCCCGAGGTCAGCTCGATAAGTCGCGCCAATCTCTGCTCGTCGAGCTTGTCGAACAAGTCGTCGAGCAGCAGCAGAGGTCGCTCGCCCAAGCGCTCCTGCAAGAGTGTGTACTGAGCCAATTTGAGCGCCAGCAAGAACGATTTTTGTTGTCCCTGCGAGCCAAATTTGCGGAGCGGATAGCCCCCGATGGTCATCACCACATCGTCGCGGTGAACACCTATGGTGGTGAAACCCATACATATATCCTTCTGGCGACACTCGCGCAACAAGTCGAGGTAGTCGCCCTTGTGCAACTCGGTGCGGTAGCGCAACTCCACAGGCTCGTGGTCGGCCGAAATGTGGGCATAGTAGCGCTCCACAAGTGGCGCAAGGCGGTCGAGCACCTCGCTACGGGTGGCAGCAATCTTGCGCCCCACGGTGTCGAGCTGGTCGTCCATAACATCGAGCAGTTCGGGCACCAAAAACTCGCCCTGTTTGAGCAGCGTATTTCGCTCGGCCAGCAAGCGGTTGTAGCGAATAACATTGTCGAGGTAGGGGTGGTCGAGCTGCGACACAAAGGCGTTGAGCCAGCGTCGGCGCTCGTCGGCCGAGTCGCTCACCAGCGCACCATCGGCAGGCGACACCATCACCAGCGGAATGATGCCTATATGGTCGGAAAGACGCTCGTACTCCTTGCCACAGAATTTCAGCGTCTTGGCGTGGCCCTTCTTGAATCCGCACGAAACGGTTGCATCCATTCCGCCATCGGCCACATAGTCGCCCGAAAGCACAAAAAACTCCTCGCCGTGGCGCACACTCTGCCCGTCGGTCATCGAGAGCGAACTCTTGCCCATCGAGAGGTAGTGGATGGCATCGACCACGTTGGTCTTGCCGGCACCATTTCCGCCCACAATGCAGTTGATACCCTCGCAGGGTGTCAAATCACACGAGGCGATATTCTTGAAATTCAGGAGTGAGATTTTTTGTAGGCGCATAGTTTTCTGCTCATTTTACAAGCCAAAGGTAGCTATTTTGGCCGAAATGTGAAAAATTTGACAGCGCTTTCTCTTTTTTTTACAAAAAAGATTTACTTTTGTGGTTCGGAACCCAAACCGAAGCAACAAAGAAACAATAATAAAAAACAAAACAATACTATGGCAAACAACAAAATTCAGGAGCCTACCCACGACGAAGTAGTGGTTGAGGCTGTGAGCAAAACCGAAGAGTTCTTCCAGAAAAACCAGAAACTTATCACTTGGATTTGCGTAGCAATCGTGGTTATCATCGGCGGCTACTTCGCAAACAAATACCTCATCGCTCAGCCCCGCGCAGAGAAGGCTTCGGCCGAGATGTTCGCAGCTGTTCAGGAGTTCAACTCGTCGAACTGGGAGGTTGCTCTCAACGGCGACGAGAACCACGCAGGTTTCTTGGAGATCATCGACAACTACGGTTCGACCCCTCAGGGCTCGCTCGCAGCTCACTACGCAGGTATCAGCTACCTCAAAATGGGCGACAAAGAGAACGCTCTCAAATACCTCAAAAAATATGACGCAGCCAAAGGTGCTACCGCCGAGATTATCAACGCACAGAACCTCGGTTTGCAGGCCGACATCTTGGTAGACAACGGCGACCTGAAAGGTGCTGCTAAACTCTACAACAAAGCTATCGAGGCAAGCGAGAACAACATGACCGTTCCCACCTACCTCAAAAAACTCGGTCTTGTAGAGGAGGCCCTTGGCAACAACGCTGCCGCTTTGAAGGCTTTCACCACCATCGCAGAGAAGTACAACACCTCGTTGGAGGCTCGCGACATTGACCTCTACATCGGCCGTCTGAAATAATTGAGGCACCCAAAAAACGCCACAGATGCCACACTCCACAACGAGTGTGGCATCTTTTTTTCTGCCTCGGGTGAACAAAATCCCGACACATTATTATATCTTTGTGGTGTAACACACAAACAACACACACTATGGGACAACTCAAATTTGGCTTTGTGATTGCCGACACCACCTCGTCGCAGGTGATGGTGGCCGAGCAGACATTGCGCATGCTTGCCGACGTGGAGGGCGAAATTGAACGTCGCATAGTCCCCGGAACGGCCGAAACGGTCTTGGCAGCCAAGTGCTTTGCCGAGCTGACAAGCGTCGATGCGGTGTTGGTATTTCTGCCCAAGAACGACAATCCGCTGGTGGTGGCAGCCGCCTTGGAGGGGCTCACCGACATTGTGTTAGACTGGAATATGCCCGTAGTTACCACCCTCTCCTACCCCGATGGGGTGTCGCTGGCACAAGCGGCCGTGGCGATGGTCGATATGCAGATAGAGATGGAGGCCCGAGCTGCCGAAAACACCGTAGATACCAGAGTAAACTAAAAAAGGAGAGCTGTGTGTGCTCTCCTTTTTTAGTTGTCGACCGTCAACCGTCAACCGTCGACCGACAAATTGAATTGAAAATGGAAAATGGAAAGTTGAAAATTAACACACGCCCCCGGCCAACGGCCACCCCCTCTAACTTAGAGGGGGAAATCAGGCAAAATACTCTCCCCCTAAGTTAGGGGGAGTACCCGAAGGGGGAGGGAGTGTGTCGAACAACGAATTGAAAATGGAAAGTTGAAAATTGACAGACCCCTCAGGCGCGGTGCGCCTGCTCCCCTAATTAGGGGAGCAGTTGTTTAGGGAGTTTAGGGAGTTTTTATAACTCTCATAACTCTCATAACTCTCATAACTCCCATAACTCTTATATCTCCTATAAAATCATTAAGGGCCTTAAAGTCTTTAACGACCTTAAAGCCCTTACATTTCAATCCCCCACAGCCTACTTCTGGTTGTAGAGCCCCAGGGCCACCTCGGGGTAGTCGGTGGTGAGGAAGTCGATGCCCAGCTCGGCAGCCTTGGCCATCTCCGACTCCTTATTCACCGTCCACACATTTACCTCCAAGCCCAACTCGTGAGCCTCCTCGGTGAAACCTTTATTGAGGCTGAGCAGTATGGCTTTATTGTAGTCGGCACCAGCAAAGCCCTCCTCTTTGAGTTTGGCGGGCGAGAGTTCGCCATTGAGGTAGTAGACCTTGGCCTCGGGGGCGTAGTGGGCCATGGCGCGACACGCTTCGAGCGAGAAGGCGATGTAGTCGGTACGCTCCTGCAAGCCATACTCGGCCACCTTGCGCACAATAGCCTCGGCACCCTCCCATTGACGCTCCTTGCTGTTGCGGTAGGTCTTGTACTCCAATATCAGACGGATGTCGGGGTGTTTGAGCGCCTCGGTCAGATACTCGTCGAGTGTGGGCAGGGGCTCGCCATTTTTGAGGGGCTGGCCTACGATGTCGGCAGCGTTGAGTTTCTCACACTCCTTGCCGTTGAAGGTTGCGTCGTGGAAGAGCACCAACCCATTGTCGGCGGTGTACCACACGTCAAACTCGGCACCATAACAACCGAGCTGTGCTGCGTGGGTGAGCGAGCTGACCGAATTTTGCACACTTCCTTCGGCTCGCCAGTAGCCTCGGTGGGCGATAACTTTGGGCGCCTGGGCCCACATCGAGAGGGTGACACACAGAGCCACCGCCATCATCATTACTCGTTTCATAGTCTTATGCGTTTGTGTTGCGAGGAACAAATTTTGTCTGTATGTTTTTGTTGGGTGCGCCAACCTTCCGGGCACACGTTGTCTTATCACTTGTTGTGGCCCGGGCCTTCGGGAAACCACCCTTTGTCTACGCGCCTTTTTTGGTGGATAACCTCCAAGATGCTCCAAAACGACGAGAAGGCCATAACGCCCAGAATTGTGGATACTATGAGGTTGGCTACCACGACCGACAGAGCGCCAAACACTACTCCTGCCACGAGAAACATCCACCAACACTTTGTGCCGAGATAGTACTCGGCTTTTATGACAATGGGATGAAAAATTCCGATTACCAGAAAGGTCGCAAGACCCACAATTATACCTGTAAAGTTCATATCGAGCGATTATTTTCCACAAAGATATAGAAATTTGGCAGATTGCAACACGGGGGCCCGAAGTTTAGACAGATGGCCACCGACCGCCAACCGAGGACAGAGAGGGTGGGTACTTACAAACAAAACACCCCACCGACCGAGTGGCTGGTGGGGTGGAATTTACTAGTTGAGCGTTGTCCTATTGAACATTATAGTTTTTCATATTTCTGAAAATTAGCACCACGCAATCTCCCTTTTAACTCTGGTTTCCATTTTTCAATCAGAGCGATGCGTGCTTCTCGACTTCGCCTTAATAACTCTATCTCATCTTCGTCTGCATGAAACCATGCGGTACCGTGTGAACCTGGATAATCGTAATCCATACATACTTTAACTCTTGCCATAATAAGACTGTTTTTAGATTTATACCTACTCTTTAAAGGATTTTCGGTTTACTCCTCATCATCATTTATTAGCCAATTCTTAGGATTTGAACATATTATTTCTGTAACCCTCAATTCGCCAGGGTACAGTTTTCTCAAATTGATATCGATGTGTTGTTCTACAATTGCAGCAGCCTCTAAGTATGTCGGTTCTCTATACACACTCGCATCAACAAAACCCTCCCACTCATCACCAAGTTTATACTGTATGGTACAGAACAAAGCATCTCTATCATCTGTTTCCGGATCAATCATGTGTCGTTTAGGAGAAGTATTTGTTTTCTTCACATCAATAGCACTCTCACTTTCTTTTAAATAATTCTTAATTTTTGTAAAGAGATATCTTAATAGCTTTTTTATCATACTAACATTTTATTAAACATTAACAATCTTTTATTATTTCTCTTGAATCAAGTTCAATTAGTTGTGGCTTATGCTCGGCATCAAACCAACGACAAGAAATAATAACAACGCTTTCTTCTGTGTCTGGATGTGTGGTACAAAACACTTCACTAACAACCATTGGTGGTCCCCCTGATTTTAGTCTAACTACATCTCCAACGACAAATGTTTCCATAGGCATAAAAATAATAGTATCACCCCAACTCCGATTGTGATGGATTAGTAGTATAACAAAGAAAGTGTGGAGTTGTTCGTTTATCTGTTTCGAGGTTCTGGTAAACCCATGCATCAAATAAACAATACCCCACACTTGTCCAGTATGGGGTAAGCACAGAATGTGCCGACAATGACATACCGAAACAAGTGATGAGCGTTATCGTTATCCTTGATGCATTTTGAAATTTACCAGATTTCGAAACAAGGATTAGCGAAACACTTTCACTAACTTATGTTTGTCGGTGACAATAACCGACCCGACACCACAAAGTTAATGATTGTTTCGCAAAATGCAACACTCATTTGGGGTATTGTGTCGAAAATAATGGGCGCAAATTTCTGCCAAACTTTCCACAAAATCAAGATTGAAAAGAAAGTTTGTTTTATGTAGTTTAGGGTGATAGGTTGAGTGAAAAACAGAGCCAATAATCACGACTAGATTGGCTACTCGCAGACTTTTGGTCTGCTCGCTTACGCCTTTCTAGTGGGCCCCTTTGCAAGATTACAAAGCTGAAAACAAAGCCCACTCGCAAGGCGAGTCCCTTTGTTGTTTTTGGTGGTTTTGCCACACAAGTTTGGCACACCCCCAAAAACAACAAAGCCTTCGGTCAAAAGACCAAAGGCTTTGTTTCAACTTTGTCGGGGTGACTAGATTCGAACTAGCGACACCACGCCCCCCAGACGTGTACTCTAACCGGGCTGAGCTACACCCCGAACTATTTCGAACGCGGCTTCTGGGGTTTTAACTACCGCTTTCGGACTGCAAATATACGCATTTTTTTATTTCTGCAAACAATTTCGACAAAAATTGTTACCTTTTTGTTAATTATGGCCCCAAATCGGGACAAAAAACACTCGCCACAATAAAAATTTGTACCTTTGGGGCGAATTAGAAGGATGAAATTATGTCGAAGAAAGACAACAAGCGTGGCGCACAGGGTGCCACCAAAAACCGCAGCCGCAACCGAGCGGCTATCATCATGCAACTCTTCCGTGCCTTCCCAAGCCGCAAGTTTGCACTCAAAACTCTCGCCGCACAAAGCGGTGGAGCCGACCGCGAAGGTCGTTACCAAACCAAAGAGATTGTTCAACAAATGGTAGCCGAAGGGGTGGTTGTGCCAACCTCGGCCTCCACATTCCGTCTGGCCACCAGCGCCCTGCCCTCGATGATTGGCACCGTGCAGATGCTCGCCTCGGGTAGTGCCTACGTTGTGGTCGAGGGGCTCGACAAGGACGTCTTCGTAGACCGACGCAACACCCACCAAGCACTCGATGGCGACACCGTGAAGGTGGTCATCACACGCCGCCGCTCCGACGGAGGTCCCGAGGGCGAAGTGGTCGAAGTGGTTGCTCGCTCGGAGCGCCTCTATGTCGGCACCATCGAAAAGACCCGTTCGCACGCCTTCGTGCGCACCGACAGCAAAACCATGCCGGTAGATATTTTCCTTGCCAAAGGTGTTGACAAACTGAAAGATAATGACAAAGTGGTGGTACGCATCATCGGCTGGGAGCCCGAGTCGAAGTGTCCCGAGGGCCGAGTGGTCGACATTCTCGGCACCGCAGGCGACAACACCGCCGAGATGCACGCCATACTTGCCGAATACAACCTCCCCTACAACTTCCCCACCGAGGTAAGCGAGGCGGCCAACCAGATCTCCGACAAGATTACGGCCAAGGATTACGCCTCGCGTCGCGACTTCCGCGATGTGACCACCTTCACCATCGACCCCGCCGACGCCAAAGATTTCGACGACGCAATCTCGTTCCGACAGCTGGGCGAGGGGCGCTACGAGGTGGGCGTACACATTGCCGACGTAACCCACTACGTTACCGAGGGCTCGATTGTGGAGCAGGAGGCTCGCGAGAGAGCCACAAGTGTCTATCTGGTAGACCGCACAATACCGATGTTGCCCGAAAGGCTCTCGAACGAACTTTGCTCGCTCAGGCCCAACGAGGAGAAGTTGTGCTTCTCGGCCGTCTTCGAGATGGACAACGAGTGCAACATCACCCGCCAATGGCTCGGTCGCACAGTCATACGTTCCGACCGTCGCTTCACCTACGAAGAGGCTCAGCAGATTATCGAGGGTGGCGAGGGTGACTTCAAGAGCGAGATTCTGAAACTCAACGAGTTGGCCCAAAAGATGAGGGCTGCACGCTTTGCCGAAGGCTCTATCCGCTTCGAGCGCGAGGAGCCCAAATTCCTGCTCGACGACGAGGGAAAACCCCTGGGTGTTTACTTCAAGGTGCAGAAAGAGGCCAACCAACTCATCGAGGAGTTTATGTTGCTGGCCAACCGCACCGTAGCCTCGTTCGTGGGGCAGAAAAAGGGGCGCGACGGCAAGGCCAAAACCTTTGTATATCGTGTCCACGACAAGCCCGATGCCGACAAGTTGGCCCGCTTTGCCAACTTTATCCTCCGCTTTGGCTACTACTTCGACGCACGCAAGGGCAAGGCCGTAGCACGCCAGATGAACGACCTTATGGGGCAGATCAAAGGGCGTAGCGAGGAGAATGTGGTGTCGATTTTGGCCGTGCGCACAATGCAGAAGGCATATTACAGCACCGACAACATTGGCCACTACGGCTTGGCATTCCCCTACTACTCCCACTTCACATCGCCCATCCGCCGCTACCCCGATATGATGGTACACCGACTGCTGGCCCACTACCTCGAAGGTGGAAGCTCGGTCGATGTCGATGCCGTAAACGAGCTGTGCGAACATTCGAGCGATATGGAGGTCAGGGCCTCGGAGGCCGAGCGCGCATCCATCAAATACAAGATGGTGGAGTTTATGAAAGAGCGTGTGGGCCAAGAGTTTACGGGCTCAATTAGTGGCGTTACCGAGTGGGGCGTTTATGTCGAGTTGGAGGATACCCACATCGAGGGCATGGTTGCTCTGCGCGATATGTCCGACGAGTTCTACGCCTTCGACGAGGAGGAGTATGCGGTGGTTGGCTCGCGTAGTGGTCGCAAGTTCACCCTTGGTGACAGGGTGCTTATCAAGGTAAAGAATGCCGACCTGAGGCTCAAACAGCTCGACTTTGAGCTTCTTGGCTCGTATGACAAGAAGGGAGTGCTCTGGCCACTGAAAGCCACACCCGCCGAAGAGCCCGCCAAGAGCACAAAATTCTACGACGGAGCCAAAATCCGCAAACGCAGTTCAAAGGGCCGCCGATAGGCCGGATGATATACTACACAAAAGGCACGCTTGGGTTGGAAAGCGTGCCTTTTTTGTGTTATAAATGTACCTTATTTTAGGGTTATTTTTGTTGCTCTCGCAGGTAGCGTATTCCGTAGGGCTTGTTATTGGCCTTATAGTGCTCGGAACGTACCATAAAAATCTCCGCCACACCCTGCGCTCTGAGCTCGTTGTTCAGCTCCGATATTTTGTTGTTGACAAGGTGCTGAACACCATCGCCCTCGCGTAGCAGTTCTTTCAACTTAGCGGTCTTGGTTGGTGAGCAAGAGGCTCGTTCATAGTGTCTTAGCAGGTCGCGTTTGTTATCACCATAGAGCGAGCAGAGGGTAATACCTTCGGGGCGATTGAGGAATGTGCGGTAGAGGGCCATACTCCAAGGGCGCAGACTCACCTCGCGGTGGTCGATCACCAGAGGGTGGAATTTTGTGTGCCAAACTGCGCCGCTGCGCCAGCCCACATTTCGCCCAATTTCGAGCACCCCACCATCCACAAAACGTACCTTAAAAAAGACCTCGGTTTTATTTCTGCCATCGAGCGGCTTTTCGCGCCACTCGGCATACTCCTCGGCACTCATCACTTCGGGAGCGTCGGTTGTGTCGTAGATATAAATTGCGGGCTTGGTGCCACACAGCAGTCCGCCATAGACATCCTTCTCGAAGTTGTGTTTCAGTCGGCAGGTGATGGTGCACTTCTTGGCCTCGGCACAACCCACACAAGGGCTTTGGGCCTGCCAATACTCACTCTCCCTCTCGCCCAAGAGCATCTCGCCCTTAAACCTCTCGATGGCAGTGTGGAGTGCAGCCACAATCTCCTCGTTGATGATTTGGTATTTGACGACCACACCCTCGGGACTCAACTCGGCATAACGCTCCACCAAGTCGGCCGTTGCGGACGAAAGTTGTACCCTCACTTTTCCATCACGAATTACATTGACACTCATATTGTTGTGGTTTTATATGCGTAGATTATTTGCCCGCAAGCCCCCTTGAAATCTGCCTCCTCATAATCCAGAGGTAGCGAGCCTTTGAGGGGCGGAGCGAAAGGGTGTGAAGCAGGCACAACACCAGCGTTGCACACCACTTGACCACCTCGTCGAGCCATCTGCGGTGATAGGTCTTGCGCCCCAATTCGAGGGTGCGGATACGCTCACTTTGGCCTATGCGGTGACAGACAGCCTCGAAATACTCCTTTGTCAGTTTGGCCGCAGGGATGATGTGTTCGATGTAGGCCGTGGGGAGGTAGTAGACCACCTCGCCAGCCGCCACAAGTCGGCCATAGAGCTCCTTCTCTTCGCCACCAAGCAGAGTCGTTCCTCGGCGGCCAAGCTCGGGGTTAAATTTGCCATATCGCTCTATGGTTGTGCGCCTTAGTGCCATATTGCCACCGCCAAAATACTTGCCCGCAGGGAAGGGAATAACCTCCTCACCGAGGTCGAGAATACCGGCAATGGGGCGTTCGGTAAAGGCGGTCATCCACGTCGGTTTGCCCGTAGGATAATTGGCCACAATACGTCCACCGGCCGCCACAACCCGTGGGTGGCTCTCAAAGAAGGCCACATAGTCGGCCAGTAGCGTTGGGGCTGCAAGTTCGTCGTCATCTATGATTGCCACAATGGCTCCCGAGGAGTTGTCGATGCCGCAGTTGCGGGCGTGTGAAAGCCCCTGTTTGCTCTCGCTCACAAGGCGCACCCTCACCTCGGGGTGGGCCGCAATGAAGCCCTCGACCACCTCGGCCGTGTTGTCTGACGAGTTGTTATCGACCACAACAGCCTCCCACCTCTCGGCCGAAAGCGTTTGGCCGAGAAGCGAGCAGAGCGTAGCCCCAATTCGCCCACCACCATTGTAGCAGGCGATTATGAGGCTTATATCCAACTGTTGTGCAGTCATTTAGGTCGAAATATCGGGATATCTGAACAGACACTACCTGAACATACCCTTCACATCGTCCCAATTGCAGTCGTTGGGCTGAGCGGGCTCGATGCCGAGGATTTTGGCAATAATCAGGTGGTCGTTAAGGTTGTAGAACACTTTGTCGTGTTTGTAGTTCTTCTTGAATGCGGGGCCAAAGGCATAGAAGGCCATGTGCATATCGCGGTCGAAGGGGTTGTAGCCGTGGCTCGAAGCCTTTGGTTTGGGGCGGCCCCTCTCGGGATCTTCGTTGTAAACCACCTTCCAGCCGGTCTCGGGCAGCAGCACGATGGGATAGATGCGGCTCTCGAAGGTGCCATAGTGGAACTCCTCGGGCATCTCCTCGCGTTTCCACACCTGGTAGTGTCCCTCGGCCTCGTGAGCTTTCAGAGTGGTGTATACCTCGTCGAGCATGCCCTCCTTGGGTTCGAGGGTTACGGGGCTCGAATTGTAGCAATCTTTAATTTTGTCGGGAATCCACTGGTAGATGTTCACAAACTTCTCGGGATCGAGCTCGGTCATACCGTGGTCGGCCGTAAAGATGAAGTTAATCTTGTTGTAAACGGGCGACTTGCGCACCTCGCGCATAAAGTAGGCCAAGGTGTTGTCGATATCCTCCACCACAGCTTTGGTCTCGTCGCTGGTGGGGCTATAACGGTGCTCCACAGCGTCGGGCTCGTCGAAGTACCACATGGTGAGGTTGGGAATCTCCTCCACATTGGGGTTGCAGAGTGCGCCCAGCACCAAGTCGGCCAGCTCCCTACGCGAACGGTTCACGTCGTAGAGAACATACTCGGTGGGGAAGTGGTCGTTGATGGGGGCCTCAACACCCACCCAAGTATAAACGTGAGCCACCTGGCCCTGACGCTCTACGGTGTTCCAGATGGGCTCGCCCTTATAAAAGTCGGCATTTACGCGGGCCTCGGCGTCGCCAATAGAGTAACGCTTGCCCAAATCCTTGGCGTAGAAGCTATTATTAACGATGCCGTGGTGGTCGGGGTGAAGACCTGTGGCCATAGCATAGTGATTGGGGAAGGTGTTGCTGGGGAAGCAAGGCATAATCTCGGCTAAAACACCCACCTTTGCAATCGAGTCGAGTGTGGGGGTGTTGTAGAAATCGGCCAAGTCGTGGCGGAAAGCATCCATCGAGAGGATTACCACATAATTTTCGCCATCCTGGGCTTTGTTTTTGGTCTGGCCACCGCATCCTACAAACGCCAAGACGAGGGCCAAAAGGGTCAAAAGTGTAAAGTTGCGCTTCATAATATTACGATTGGTTTGTGTTTCGGTAAGCAAATGTACAAAAAAAATAGTATATTTGCCCGAAAGTAACCAATAATATAAAAATATATCTGTATGACACTCATCAAATCCATCTCCGGTATTCGTGGCACCATAGGTGGTGCTATCGGCGACAACCTCACCCCTCTGGACATTGTAAAATTCGTCACCGCCTACGTTCGTTTCCTGGGCGAGCAGACCCCCGACAAGAAACTGAAAGTTGTGGTTGGTCGCGACGCTCGTCTGTCGGGCGAAATGGTCGAGGACGTGGTTATCGGCACCCTGCTGGGCTGTGGCGTTGATGTTGTAGCCCTCGGGCTCTGCACCACCCCCGGCACCGAGCTGGCCGTAACCGCCAAAGAGGCCGATGGTGGTATCATCATCACCGCCAGCCACAACCCCAAACAGTGGAACGCTCTGAAACTGCTCGGCCCCTTGGGCGAATTCCTCAACGACGAGGAGGGCAAAAAAGTGCTCGCCTATGCCGACCAGACCGATTGGAACTACCCCGAGATTGACCACATAGGCCACGTTGTCGAGCGCCTCTCGTTCGACCAGGCCCACATCGACAGTGTACTTGCTCTGCCCGCCGTAGACCTCGAAGCCGTTAAGGCCAAAGGTTTCAAAGTGGTGGTAGATGCCGTAAACTCGGTGGGCGGTACCGTCATCCCCGCACTGTTGGAGCAGATGGGTGCCGAGGTAATCAAGATTAACTGTGAACCTACGGGCAACTTTGCTCACAACCCCGAGCCTATCCCCGCAAACCTGACCGAGATCTGCGAGGTCGTAAGGCGCGAGAAGGCCGATTTGGGCGTGGTTGTAGACCCCGATGTAGACCGCTTGGCACTTGTGTGCGAAGATGGCGAGATGTTTGGCGAGGAGTATACCCTGGTGGCTTGTGCCGACTACATCCTCAGCCGCAATGGTGGTGGCAATACCGTGTCGAACCTCTCCTCTACCCGCGCTCTGCGTGAGGTAACCGAGAGCTACGGAGGCAAATACTCGGCCTCGGCTGTGGGCGAGGTGAACGTGGTGGCCAAGATGAAAGAGGTAGGCGCAGTGATCGGTGGCGAGGGCAACGGCGGTGTTATCTACCCCGAGTTGCACTACGGTCGCGACGCTCTGGTGGGCGTGGCTCTGTTCCTCTCGTTGCTGGTCCACAAGGGTTGCAAGGTTAGCGAGCTGAAAGCCTCCTACCCCCAATTCCACATCTCGAAAAACAAGATTCAACTCACCCCCGATATCGACGTGGATAAGGTGCTCTACGCAATGCAAAACCGCTACACCGACTACGACGTAACCGACATCGACGGTGTGAAGATCGACTTCCCCACCGAGTGGGTACACCTGCGCAAGAGCAACACCGAGCCTATCATCCGCATCTACTCCGAGAGTCGCGACGAGGATTCGGCCGAGCGCTTGGCAAGGGGTATTATGGAGGAGATTGGCGACATCGTCAAGGGCCGCTAATCGCCCCACCCAAGGCATTAACACTACAACCTTATAAACACTATGAAGCGACTTTTGCTGGTGGCAGTTGCCGCCTTGTTTAGCGTCGTTGCTGCCTCGGCCCAATGGGCTCCCGCAGGCGACAACCTCAAAACCCACTGGGGCGAAAACCTCGACCCCGAAAACGTGTGGCCCGAGTATCCACGCCCCATTATGGAGCGAGCCGAGTGGGACAACCTCAACGGATTGTGGAGCTATGCCATTCGCCCCGCAGGAGAGGCCAAACCTGCCGAGTTCGACGGCCAGATTTTGGTACCCTTTGCTGTGGAGTCGAGCCTTTCGGGTGTGATGAAGCCCCTCGGCCCCAAAAACGCACTCTGGTATGAGCGCACCTTCACCGTGCCCGCCTCGTGGAAGGGCAAACAGGTGATGCTCAACTTTGGCGCTGTGGACTGGAAGGCCGAAGTGTGGGTAAACGACATCAAAGTCGGTATGCACAAGGGCGGCTACACCCCCTTCTCGTTCGACATAACCCCCGCACTGCTCCGCAAGGGCAACAACACCCTCACCGTAAAGGTCGAAGACCCCAGCAGCGAGGGTTGGCAACCTCGTGGCAAGCAGTCGGAGCGCCCCTGGCTCTTGTGGTACACCACCGTCAGCGGCATCTGGCAGACAGTGTGGATGGAGCC
Source organism: Tidjanibacter sp. (assembly GCA_045614885.1). Lineage (GTDB taxonomy): Bacteria > Bacteroidota > Bacteroidia > Bacteroidales > Rikenellaceae > Tidjanibacter. Next base: position 96,707 of record JAZLDU010000027.1, read on the forward strand.
TGTGGCTGCCGACCACATTGTGGCTGTTAAGAACACCCCCGACATCGACCGTGGCCAGCTCAGCGTAAAAGCCGAGTTGGAGGCCTCGAATGACTGCGTTGTAGAGGCCCGATTGTATGACGGCGCTACCCTTGTGGCTTCGGCCAAAGGCTTGGGCGAGGCCGAACTTGTCCTCAACGTGCCCAATGCCAAACTCTGGTCGCCCGAGAACCCCCACCTCTACGACATGGAGGTAACACTCACCAAGGCCGGCAAGGTGGTAGACCAAGTGAAGAGCTATGCTGCAATGCGCAAAATCTCGACCAAGATGGGCGACGACCACATCATCCGCATTCAGCTCAATAACAAAGATTACTTCCAATTCGGCACTCTCGACCAAGGTTATTGGCCCGACGGACTCTACACCGCACCCTGCGACGAGGCCCTGGCCTACGACATCATCAAGACCAAAGAGTTGGGCTTCAATATGATTCGCAAACACATCAAGGTCGAGCCCGCACGTTGGTACACCCACTGCGACCGCTTGGGCGTAATCGTTTGGCAGGATATGCCCTCGGGCGACAAGACCAAAGATTTCTTGTGGCGCGAGTACTACAAGGGCGATGAGTATGAGCGCTCGGCCGAGAGCGAAGAGAACTTCCGCAGGGAGTGGAAAGAGATTATCGACTGCCTCTACTCCTACCCCTCGATTTGCACCTGGGTAACCTTCAACGAGGGTTGGGGACAGTTCAAAACCAAAGAGATTGCCGCCTGGACCAAAAACTACGATCCCTCGCGATTGGTAGACCAGTCGAGCGGTGGCAACCACTTCCCCGAGGGTGGCGACATGCTCGACCTGCACAACTACCCCGAGCCTCAGATGTATCTGTTCGACCACAAGCGCGCAACCGTGTTGGGCGAGTATGGTGGCATTGGCTACATCATCGAAGATCACCGTTGGAAGACCGACGATCGCCTCAACATCCCCTCGAAGGCCGAGGATTTGAAGAGCGCCACCGACATCTACGAGGAGTATATCAACATCCTCAAAGGGCTGATTGCCAAAGGCTTTACCGCTGCGGTGTACACCCAGATTACCGATATCGAGATGGAGTTGAATGGTATGCTCACCTACGACCGCGAGGTTGTTAAGTTGGATGCCGACCGAGTGAGGACCCTCAACCAAGAGGTCTGCAACTCATTCAACAAATAGACCGATTACGGGCACAACACAAAAAGAGCCGCCTTCGTGTGAAGGTGGCTCTTTTGTGTTTCTAAATATAACGGCAATTAGGCCTTGCGCAGCGCCTCGATGAAATCTTCATTCTGCGCCCACAGGTGCTCGGTTTGGAGCCAAAGTTCACGGGCCAGCGCCTCCTTCGAGGGTTTCTCGGAGCTAATCTGCCCCAAGTACCAATCGTTCACATTGTGGCTCTCGGCCGTAAACTCCTTCAAGTAGGGGGCAAAGTTGCGACGCAAGCGTTGAAGCTCACCCGCAGGGAGCACACCATTACGCCTAAACTCGCTCCACAACAGCAAGATAGCCCTGTCGGGAGTCTTGTCGCTAATATCGTTAATCACCTCGTCGAACGAGTCGTACTCCTCCATAGCAACATAGGTGTAGGCCAGCAGGCGCGAGGCTTCCAGGTGGTCTTCGCTATCTACATCGAGGAGCGTTTCGAGCTGGGCAGCAGCCATCTCCCAATCGCCCACAAGGAAGAAATCGACGGCCGAAAGGTAGAGCAACTCCATAGCCTCGCAGGTGTAGCCATCCTCCCAATCCAGCTCTATGGGCTCGTCGTCGGGCAGCAGCGCCACAAGTTGTTGCACCGCCGCAAAGCGCACTTCGCACGCCTCTTCGTAGTGTCCGCGCCCCTCGGCCTTGCGCGAAAGGGCCAAAGCCTCGGCAAAGTTGGTGTCGGTGCCCTTCATCTGCTCGACGTGGTCGATGCGGAAGGTCTGGTGGGCAGTGGGTTTAAGCAGATTTTTTGCCATATCCAAATACTTTTGTCATCATAAATACCGAAATCAGTAGCGTGAGTGCTCCGCCAAGCAGGTAGGCCGCCACGCGGTTGGCCATACCGAACATCAGGGGCGATACGAAGATGTAACTTGCACACACATAGGTCATAACAAGCGCAGGAAGGAGCGAAATCCAAATGGGTTTCTTCCTCTTGTGGAGCCATACCGTTATGGTCCAAAGGGTAAAGACCGCAAGGGCCTGATTCATCCACGCAAAGTAGCTCCAAATTGTGCCAAAGGGGAGCAGGAAGATAATCGCCAAGCCCAGCACAAAGACAGGCAAGCAGATTAGCATACGTTTCGAGAGGCTCTTCTGTTCCACACCCGCCATATCGGCCACAATGAGCCTTGCGCTGCGGAAAGCGGTGTCGCCCGAGGTGATGGCACAAGCCACCACTCCAAAAATCACAAAGTAGGCCAAAAAGTCGCCCAGAGTGGCCGTGGCAATCTTATCGACCAAGATCGAGGCCTTACCACCAAACTCGGCAATGGCTCCATTCAGCCCCTCGACACCACCCCAGAAGGCCATACCGATAGCAGCCCAAATGAGAGCAATAACGCTCTCGGCAATCATCGCTCCGTAGAAGACCATGCGGCTCTCGTTTTCGTTGCGCATACAGCGAGCCATCAGGGGCGACTGGGTGGCGTGGAAGCCACTAATGGCACCACAGGCAATGGTGGTAAAGAGCATCGGCACAAGCGGAAATTTCTCGGCCCCGGCCTTCATGTTCACAAACCCCTTGAACTCTGGAATTTGGCTGCCATACTCGGTAAACAGCGCCCACAAAATTCCGAGGGCCATAAATATCAGCAAAAAGCCAAAGATGGGGTATATCTTGCCGATAATCTTATCGATAGGCAGCAGCGTGGCCACCACATAGTAGACCAGAATGGCTCCCAAGATGATGAGCAGCAACCAGCTGAACGAGTGGCCCGCAGGACTGGTGAAGGCCACAGCATCGAGCGCCTCGGAGGGTATGCGCTCGGCAATCAGCTCGGCGGGCTGCGACATAAACACCGCACCCACAAGAATCATCAGCAGCACCGACCACCAGCGCATAAAAGTCTTGGTACCGCTGCCCAAGTATTTGCCCACGATTTCGGGTAGAGACAGACCGCCATTGCGGAGCGATATTACACCACCGAGGTAGTCGTGCATTGCGCCGAAGAAGATGCCACCGAGGGTGATCCACACAAAGGCCACAGGGCCATAGGCGGCACCAAGCAGGGCTCCGAAGATGGGGCCCAGACCGGCGATGTTCAGGAGCTGTATGAGGAAGGTTTTCCAGCGTGGTAGTGGGATGTAGTCCACCCCGTCGAAGTGGGTTTTGGAGGGGACTTCGGGGGTGTTGCGGATGCCTGCGATGCGGTCGAGGTAGCGGCCGTAGAGGAAGTAGGCGGCAATGAGTGCCAGCAGACAGATTATGAAGGTAATCATAGGTGTAGTAGTTATTTCTTAGTGCGAAAGTACAAATTTTTGTCGAGAAACGGGCACGAATTGGGAATAATGTTTAACTTTGCGCAGCGTAAGGCCCCCAAAGGGGTTGTGGCAAGCCAAAATAGCTCAGGTGGTAGAGCATTTCCCTCGTAATGAAAAGGTCCCGGGTTCGAGTCCCGGTTTTGGCTCAAAAAGCAAAGGGTGGTTTTTGCCACTCTTTGTTTTTTTGTAAATTATGGTATCGAACTCGGGACCTTTGAAGCCCTCCTTTTCAAAGGAGGGTTTGGGAGGATTGTAAATATAACCCCACTCGGGGCGCGCGAGCGCTCCGAGTTCGAGTCCCGGTTTTGGCTCAAAGGGCAAGCTAAGAGGTTCTTCCTCTTGGCTTGCTCTTTTTTCTATAAGCAAGAAACTCGAACCCGAGGACCTTTGAAGCCCCCCCTTTGTGCTATTCCCCTACGAAAGGGGAGGAGGCCCAGCGGGCCGGAGGGGTGGTCGAAATTGGCTCGTCGTCCCCGACGAGCAGGGATTTAGGGGGTGGGTAACACCTCACGCCCCGCACACAAAACCCACAACCACAACAATCGCATAAACCCCACACAACAAAAAAAGCCTCCACAAAAGTGAAGGCTTTTTCTGTGCGGGGCGTGGAAAAGTGTAGACTTGTAAAACACAAACTATTTTTATAACTTTGTGGCAGACAGGTTGTAGACTATGTTTCACACTAAAATACTAACGCTATGAAACGGTTATTTTATCTACTTGCAATTGCCCTGCTGGCTGTCGGCTGCGAAGAACTTTTTGACCCCACATTGCGCCCCACCCCTGATCCTGAACTCGGCGAAAACTTCAAAGCTATGGAGCATTGGATTGATATGTCGAAGACAAACCAATTCAACGAGTCGCTATTATACAACGATTGGGTCCTCACCAAAATCACCCAAGAGACATATTTCGATGGTGTGCTAACAGATACCAAAGATGTCACAAGAGATCGCTCCGGCACAAAGGGATACTCAATAAAAGCCAACCACACACTAAGGAGGCTTTTTAGCGATTCGACATTGGGTATATGGCTCTATTCACACAACTACTTTATGTGGAAGGTAGGAGGTGGCTATTACGGTGAAGAGGTTGTTAAGTTAACAGCTAATGTGCTCTGCCTGAAAGAAGAAAGTTATCCGGTTGGAGGCTCGTTTTCCCCATATTTTGTAGACAAGAGCGGAAAACACATCTTCTATATATATGAATACATCCCCTGGAAGGGCGAAAAGTAGAGTTTACAAGCTATTACCACCAATCGCGCGGAGTGGCATCAACTCACTACCACCACCATACAAAACAAAAACGGAAGCAGTTTGTGCTACTTCCGTTTTCTTTGTGCTAGATTGGAAGTGGATTTTTACTCGTTTAATCTTCCATAGCCCGAGAGTCCCAATATTTTGATTTTGACACATAGAACACCCCATTTTTGATTTCTATGTGTTGTGGCCCAATAGTCTGCTGCGACCAATGGGGCGGGCTGGTGGGCGGGCCGGCATTCTCTGAGGGCTGATCGCCTTCTCCGGCATTCTCTGAGGGCTGATCGCCTTCTAGTGTAATCTCAAATTCGCCCTCGACAGTACAATAACCCTCACCGCTATAATTTAGCTCGCCAGTCTGCTCAAACTTTGTGAATTTAACCCTTCCCGAAACAGCCTTCTTATCTTCTTTTTCTGGTTTATCTCGGGAATAATCAAAGTCCACCTCAGCAAAGGACTCCCAAATGTTTTCTGTTGCTGCTGTCGGCAGGCTGTACCACCTATCCAACTCAAACTCTTCACCAGCACTGATAAGCATCCCGACGCCCAGCGCTCCTTCTTCAAAATGCGCCCAGAGATAGTAACTGAAAGAATGCTTCCTTAAATAGAATTTAGAGAGAATATACTCTTTGGGTTCTGCTTCCATATAAATCCCGTCATATTCCATTGACACAGAGGCAGGACTAGATTCTTTTCCCAAATGATTAGCTATAACTATGTCCAGAAGTTCCGAACAACTAACAGAAAGAAATGCTAAAATCAATAAAATTATGCTCTTAGCTCTATTCATACTCATTATTCTCAACATATACATCAAAATTACCCTTTGTCACTGATAAGCGCTTAGTAGTACCATCAAACAGTGGTGCGTCGCACTCAAAATCGAAGTTCCCCGAAAGGATTCCGGCTATCTGATTCCATGTTCTGATAGTCAAGTTTCCTCTCACAAAATTCGTATAACGGTATTCCATACTAGCACCTCCACTTGTGTTGTGACTGGGAGGATTGGGAGTTTTCCTATAAAGGTATCTTAGTTTAATGTCAGGGTCTATAATATCTTGCTGTGTGTTGATGTCTGCAACAGCAATCTTAATCATAATTTTATCGACATAAGAGTTATCCAGCGTAGCACTAACTTCAAGAGAATCAGAGTTGATCCATTTTGTATGTACGCTGTGATCATAAGGCCAGGGCATTCCTACGTTTATCACATACGACACTTGTACTCCATTAATGTAACATCCCAACACATTATTTCCTTCGTCGGTTTCTACAAATGGATCTATTTTCTCGCAACCAGCCACAACGAAAATTATTGATACGAGATATAGTAGGCGTTTCATAATACCATAGTTATTATTAAGATGCATACATGCTTTTTTATTACACACAAATCCCGACTTGTCGGTGTAAAGATAGCAAATTTTAGCAAAAATAAAAAAATTGTCATTACTCCCCGCACAGAAAACGGAGCGAAGCGACATATACTCCCCTACGAAAGGGGAGGTGCCCGTAGGGCGGAGGGGTGGTCGTAATTGTGCTCGGCCTCCTCGCCGAGCCGGGATTTAGGGGGTGGGTAACACCTCGCGCCCCGCACACAAAACCCACAACCACAACAATCGTCTAAACCCCACACAACAGAAAAAGCCTCCACAAAAGTGAAGGCCTTTCACAAATTAGTAAGCCTCCCCTACGAAAGGGGAGGTTTGGAGGGGTGCTCGAACACTCACTCCCCGCACAGAAAAAGGGTAGTCTTTTGGACTGCCCTTCCTGTGCCTCAACCTGCCAGACTATCGAACTTTCATAGAGGACTACTTGAAGATTGTGGAGTTCATCGAGTGGTTGAAAGAAAACTACCCCGAAAAAGCAACTTTTCTTACAAAAAAGTCTTGACTTCGTGTGCCTATCCCTTTATATTTTGGTAGGTAATATACCTAACTGCGCCGATGGTGTCGGCGTGGTTTAAGAATAATCGCAATAATAAATATATATAATGTTGACAAATGAGGACAAAAAGAAGAGTTTTGTCATGTACGACAGTTTTCTGTCGGCAATGAAGCACCTCAACGATTCAGAGTTTAGAGAGTGCGTTATGAAAATAAGGGACTATGCTCTTGAAGGAGTAGAAGAGGAGAGCACAAGTCCAATGGTAAATATCATCCTTGCAATGGCTCGACCCAATCTTGATGCTGCAAGGCGTAGATATGAAACCTCGGTTGAGAATGGTAAGAAGGGTGCAGAATATGGTAAGTTGGGCGGTGCGCCGAAGGGTAATCAGAACGCCCGCAAAAAACAACCCCTAAATCAACCCCAGAAACAACCCCCTAATGTAGATGTAGAGGAAAATATAAATGAAAATGAAGAGGTAGATGTAAATGAGGACACCCCCGTTGAAGATATTATTCATTCTTCTTTTTCTAATTCTTCAAATAGGGTTTTAAGTAAAGAAATCGAGAACGATAGTGAGCGATTGGAAGAAAGGGAAGAAAGAAGAGTTCCTCTAACAGAGGGCAAGAAAGAAGGAAACCCACAATACTCCAAGACTAATAGTAATAATACAGTTCCCGTCAGCCCTGGTTCTGGTAGAGGAACTGCAAATTCCACTGCCCGCCCACGCCGCCGTACGGTCAAAGGCGGAGAGTATGACCAAAGTGAGTATTATAGCTTATGCCTCAACAACTATGTGTTAGACCTTGCTGATATGCGCTTGGGCATACTCCCAAACGAAGATGGTCTATTCTGGCAAGCGGTCGACCTCTACAAAGCACTGTATGGGAAAAGCAACGACGAGGCAATCAAAACCATATCCTCCAAGGTTAACGAGATAGTCCAACAGTATAGTTAGTGTATTCAACCTTCGGGTGTATTCAAAAAAATGGCAGTCACCGCTGAAAGTGACTGCCGTTTCTGTGTTCGGATTATTCAAAGAGTTGTTTGAAACAACCCTACTTCAAGTAGTTTGACACTACTGCAAGGATGCTATCTCCCCAAACTTCCCATTTGCGAGTTCCGAATCCGTTAATACTCATTAACTCCTCGCGGGTTGTTGGCTTGTCCGTCGCAATAAGCACCAGGATGTTATTATGTAATAGGTAGTATGCGGGAAGTTCTCTCTCCACCGCCACTCTATGGCGCATAGCTCGCAACTGTTCAAGCAGGGTCATATCTGTCAGGGTATTGCCCTCCGAATCCACAACAACCCTGAACACCTCATTCTCGATGACGGTCTCTTTGTATGAAGTGGTGTTGACGGTGGAACCAACACCATTCACCGCTCTTGCCTTTTGCATCTTCGGTGATGTGGGCCGACTCTTGGGAGTGAAATAAGACGGTTTGTCCTCGGATGGGTCTTCGTTACCAAATGTATCATTACGCCAGAATTCATATTGTCCTGCGCTCAACATCCTACCACATCCCGTTCGGTCTGGTTTGTAGTTAGTGCATCCCAAGAAGAACTCCTCTCTTGCTTTCTTAACAACGAGGTATCCATCTTTGCACCAATCGCACTTGTGAATGGATAAGTCACCGCCACGCTTGTCATTGGTCATAAACCCACAAATCTCTTGGTCGTTAGTGCAGACCCAGAGTTTCAACCCATAGTTCTTATTGTATTTGAACTGCATTGGGTAACCGCAGATGGGACAACAATCCTTTGCCTTTCTTGGTGCGTTGAGGTCCACTTTTAGGTCTCCGTGCAGAGTCACATTGGGGTAATTGTGCGGTTCACTCAAAAGTTCTTTGATGAACTCCGATGGGCGACTGTCTGGTGTTACTATGAATACACGGTTCTTTGTTCTTGTCAGGGCAACATAAAACAAACGCCTT
>JAZLDU010000028.1:0-16504 GCA_045614885.1 Tidjanibacter sp.
GTGGGGTGATACTCGTTGGTAAGACCATTCCAAGTGGGCACGCCCGAATACTCGGCCAATTTCTCTACAATCTCCTGCTCGTAGCCACGGTACTCGATACCGTCGAACATACGGCCCAACACGCGAGCGGTATCCTCGATACTCTCTTTTTTGCCCATCTGCGATCCGCTGGGGCCCAGGTAGGTAACATGAGCACCCTGATCGTGGGCTGCCACCTCGAACGAGCAACGGGTGCGAGTAGAATCCTTCTCAAAGAGAAGAACGATGTTTTTGCCTACAAGGTGCTGTTTTTCACAACCTGCCTTCTTGTCGGCTTTAAGTTGAGCTGCCAGAGCGAGGAATTCGCGAATCTGGTCGGGGGTAAAATCGAGCAATTTTAGAAAATTTTTGCCTTTCAAACTCTCCATAATGATTATTGAATATCTGGTTAGTAATTAGTAAATTTGCTTGCTTCGGTGCCGTGATAAACACTTTTCACAACCTCAAATATACGGATTTTTCGAGAAAGTGTGCGAAAGTTTCAAAGAAAATCTCTATTTTTGTTCGATTAAATAAAAAAGAAACTATTGTTATGGGTAAGATAGTAGCACTTGCCAACCAAAAAGGTGGCGTGGGTAAAACAACAACGGCAATCAACCTTGCCGCCAATCTTGCTATTATGGGCAAGAAAATTCTGCTTGTGGATGCCGATCCACAGGCCAATGCCACCTCAGGCCTCGGCTTCGACATTCAGAACGAGGGCATCTACGAGTGTATCGTGGGCAGCCGCAATGCCGAGGAGGTTATCCAGAAGTCGGAGGAGGTGAAAAAACTGAGCATACTCCCTTCGAGCATCAACCTTGTAGGTGCCGATGCCGAGTTGGCAACGCTCCACGACGGCCACTTCCGCCTGAAAAACGTGCTGGATCCCCTGCGCGAACAATACGACTACATCTTTATCGACTGCTCCCCCAGCCTGGGCTACACCACTGCCAACGCTCTGGTGGCTTCGGACTCGGTGCTGATACCCGTTCAGTGCGGCTACTTTGCACTGGAAGGTCTGGGCAAACTGCTCAACACTATCAAAATGGTCAAGAGCAAACTCAACCCCGCATTGGAAATCGAGGGATTTTTGATGACCATGTATTCACGCTCTCGCTTGGCCAATCAGGTTACCATGGAGGTCAAGGAGCACTTCAAACACCTCACCTACGACACAATCATTGTGCGTAGCGTAAGGCTCGACGAGGCTCCCAGCCACGGTGTGCCCGTAATTCTGCACGACGCATCGTCGAGCGGTAGCAAATGCTACATCGAGCTGGCCAAAGAGTTCCTGCGTCGCAACCGCAAGAAATAATTGCACCACCCAAGACGTTAATCAGATAATCAAAACACGAAACATACAACAATGAAGAAAACAACAGGCCTCGGCCGTGGATTGAGCGCAATTCTCGAAGCCGAAAACTATGTCGACGAGCTCCCCGCAGTGAGCCGCATGGAGGAGATCGACATCGAACTCATAACCCCCAACCCCAAACAGCCTCGTACCATCTTCGACGACGACGCTTTGGAGGAGTTGGCCGACTCGATTGCCACTCTGGGACTTATTCAACCCATCACCGTTCGCAAAGAGGTGGGCGGCAAATATATCATCATCAGCGGCGAGAGGCGTTGGAGAGCTTCGCGCTTGGCTGGTCGCAAGAGCATCCCCGCCTATGTGCGTGAGGCCGACGACAAAGAGTTGCACGAGATGGCTCTGGTGGAGAACATCCAGCGTCAGGACCTCAATGCTATGGAGATTGCCATCAGCCTGCAAAGGCTCATCGACGAGTGTGGCGTAACTCAGGAGACCGTAGCTCAGAGGGTGGGCAAAAAGCGCTCGACCATTGCCAACTACCTGCGTCTGATGCAGCTTGCCCCCGAAGTTCAGGCTGCCCTAAAAGCCAACCTTATCACCATGGGCCACGCCAAGGCCATTGCCGGTGTGGAGTTAGACATTCAGCCTTCGATTGTGAAGAAGGTTATCAAAAAAGAGCTTTCGGTGCGTGCTACCGAGCAGCTCATCAAAAAGCTGAATGACACCAAGTCCACCAAAGCAGAGGCCGAGGGTGGCGAGGAGTTCCCCGAGATTTATACCAAAGTGGTAGAACAGCTCTCGCGCCTGCTCAGCGAAGACATCAAGATTAAACGCTCGGCCGATGGTAGTGGCAAAATCGTTGTGGGCTTTGCCAACGACGAGGAGATTGCTGCGCTGGCCGAAAAACTCGAAAAAATCACCAAATAACCCTGCCCGCAAATGAGATTATTGCAAGGCAAAATACTCTCCTTCGTGGCGTTTGCTATGGCAGTCGCAGGACTCCCCTATGGCCTTTGGGCCCAAGAGCCCGACTCGCTGGCGGTGGCTGTGAATGAGGTTGTGGCCGACTCGTTGGTCGTAGCCGAGAGCGCCATTGTTCCCGACAGCATTACTACCGATTTGGTGGTAGCCGACTCGGTTGTGGGCACCGACAGCACCGAGAAGATTGTCGAAAAGGCCAAGAAAGAGAGCGTCAAAAAGGAGAAAAAAGGTCGCAAGAAGAAAGAGGTTGTGGCCATTGCCGACTTTACGCGCGGATTTGACATCAAGCGTGGCGGTCGTGTGGAGTTGGAGATTCGTACTCCCGAGCAAGACTCGCTCGAAGCGGCCCAGCTTAGCCGACTTATCGACTCGCTTGTGGTGGCCCGTGAGATGGCTCCACAGGACGACACTACCGCCGTAGCCACTATGCAGTGGCGCATCGACTCGCTCACCACACGTCGCAACCTGCTGTTGCCACGACTTAGCGACTCCACCAACACTGCACTCGACTCGTTGGCTGCCGACTCGTTGCCCAAAGAGCGTTACAATTGGTTGTTCCGCGATTCGCTCTCGTTTACGGCCGTAACTGCGGCCAGCGTCGTACTGCCCGGTTTTGCACAACTCTACGAGGAGAACTATTGGAAAATTCCGCTCGAATATGCAGCCGTGGGACTACCCTTGTGGGGCGGTTTGCAGCAACACAAGATCTACAAGAAATACAAGGCCGAGTATGACATAATGAAGGCCAACCCCAATACCACTCAGGAGGATCGTACCCCCGTGCAGACCAAAATGCTCAACCACAAGAGTTACAGCACTCTGCTCATAGGTGCTGCGGTGGCCTCCTATATGGGATTCTTGGTCGATGGCGTAGTGAACTACCACTCCGACAAGGTTACACACATCCAAAAGGCCACCACTCTGTCGCTCGTATGCCCTGGTGCCGGTCAGGTCTACAATGGTAGTTATTGGAAAGTGCCCATTGTGGTAGCAGGTATGGCCTCGATGGTCTACGTCATAGATTGGAACCAGAGGGGTTACGACCGATTTAAGACGGCCTACGACTTGGCAACCGACGACGATCCCGACACCGTGGGCGAATTCCCCAACACCTCGGAGGAGTCGCTACGTTCGATTAAGAATGCCTACCGTCGTAACCGAGATTTGGCCATCATCGGCACCGTAGCCGTATATCTGGTGCAGATGGCCGACGCTCACATCGACGCCCATATGCAGGCCTACGACATCAGCGACAACCTCACGATGGAGATTAAGCCCCAAATCACTCAAACCGCAGGCCCTAAGGGTATTAACAACAACATTGGCCTGAATATCTCGATGACTTTCTAAATGAAAAGAGCAATCATTACAATGTTTGCGCTTGTGGCCGTAGTGTGCGGTGCTGTGGCGCAAACCCAAAACGAAAACGACCTACTCGAAGCCCTCAAAAAGGGCAAAACCACCACTCCCCCTCCCACCGAACAGCAACTCTATGGCGATGACGACGAGAAGGCTGATGGGGATGTCAAACAGGCAAGTGTGGGCAAGGAAGAGGTTGGCATTATAGCTCCCGACTCGGTTGTGGTAAGCGATGGTAGCGACGCTCTGATGGTGGCCGACTCGGCCGCACTCATCCTCGCCGATGCACGAGCCACAAAGCGCCCCACCGACAGCCTTTCGATAGCAATGGATTCGATGCTCTGCGCTTGGGCCGAGAAACACTCGTTTATGGCCCGAGAGGTGGTCATTGGCGAGCCCCCAGTGGTCGATAGCGTCGATATGGCCCCGAGCGACATTCCCGACTCGGTCTACGTCAATAGGCTTATGGCCATAGGCTCGGCAATTCCTATGTCGTACAACAATGTTGTAAGGCAGTTTATAATCTCCTACACCACTCGAAACAAACAGGTCATCAGCAACGCTCTTGGCCGCTCGTTATACTACTTCCCTCTCTTCGAGGCCGAACTCGACGCTCAGGGTTTACCCCTCGAACTGAGAATGTTGCCCGTAATTGAGTCGGCCCTCATTCCCAAGGCTCGCTCGAAGGCAGGTGCGGCAGGCTTGTGGCAGTTTATGTATGGCACCAGCAAGGGCTACGGCTTGGAGGTCAGTTCGTTTATCGACCAACGCTTCGACCCTATTCTCTCGACCAAGGCGGCTTGCAAATTCCTCAAACACCTCTACAACTCCTATGGCGATTGGCTCTTGGCTCTGGCGGCCTACAACTGCGGCCCCGGCAATGTAAACAAAGCTCTCCGCAGGGCCGATGGTGGCAAAACTTTCTGGGATATCTACCCATACCTGCCCCGCGAAACCCGCAGCTATGTGCCCGCATTCATAGCCACCACCTACGCCTACCACTACCACCAGCAGCACAACATCAAGCCCATCGAGCCTCCCGTACCGCTGGCCGTAGATACTCTGCGTATCGACCGCATAATGCACTTGGAGCAAATATCGTCGACCATTGGTACCCCCATAGACGTACTGCGCGCGCTGAATCCTCAGTTCAAGCAAGACATCGTGCCGGCTGTCAGGGGTCGCGCCTACTCGCTCGTGTTGCCCATTACCGAGGTGGGTAAATTCATCGACAATCAGAGCGCCATCATGGGCAAAGATACTATCTATCTGGCCGAGTATATGAGCCCTGTTAAAAATGGCGAGATTCCCACTTTTGTCATCGACTCCAAGACTCACGTTGTCAAGTCGGGCGAAAACTTGTCGATTATCGCCAAGAAATACAACGTGACTGTAAAACAGCTTATTAAGTGGAATAACATAAAGAATCCCTCCAAGCTCCGCGTGGGCCAAAAGTTGGAGGTATTCTTCAAATAACCCTGCCCCGCTATGCTCCACAACGACACCATAGTAGCCGCTGCAACCCCCACAGGAGGAGCCATCGCTATTGTCCGCATCGAAGGCCCAAAGGCCTTTGCTGTGTGCGACCGCATATTCCGCTCCGACAGGGGCACATTGGCCTCGGAAGCCAAGGGCTATACTCTTATGCACGGCAACATCTTCGACCACCAAAGGCGCATAGACGATGTATTGGTGACCATCTTCCGCGCACCTCACAGCTACACAGGTGGCGATATGGTGGAGATTGCCTGCCACGGCTCGGCATACATCACCGGTGAGATTATTAGGCTCGCAATCGAAAATGGTGCACGCAACGCCACTGCGGGCGAGTTCACCATGCGTGCTTTCCTCGGTGGTAAGATGGACCTCTCGCAGGCCGAAGCTGTTGCCGACGTGATTGCAGCCGACTCCAAAGCGGCACTCACCATGGCCGATACTCAGATGAGGGGTTGTTATTCGGAGGCGCTGAGCCGACTGAGGAGCGAACTGCTCAATCTGGCCTCGCTGCTCGAATTGGAGCTCGACTTTGGCGAGGAGGACGTGGAATTTGCCAATCGTGGCCAGCTTACCACCCTACTCCAACGCATTGAGAGCGAAATCGACCACTTGGCGGGCTCGTTTGCCGTTGGTAATGCCGTCAAAAAAGGCATTGCCGTAGCCATTGTGGGCGAGCCAAATGTGGGCAAAAGTACGCTGCTCAACCGCCTTGTGGGCGACGAGAGAGCTATGGTGAGCGACATTGCCGGCACCACGCGCGACACCATCGAGGAGTGTGTGACCATTGGTGGTGTGGTGTTCCGCTTTATCGACACTGCGGGCGTTCACGACACGGGCGACAGGCTCGAAAATATGGGTATCGAGCGTACCCACAAGGCTTTGGCCGGTGCGCAGATTGTCGTTGAGATGTTCGAGAGCGTGGGCGAAGATATTGTAGCACTGAGCGAGGATCAGAAGGTCATCCGCCTGCTTAACAAGATAGATTTGCATGCCGAGAGTGAGGTGCCCGACGGATGGATTGCCATCTCGGCCAAGGAGGGTATCGGAATTGAAAAACTCACCCAAAGACTTGGCGAGTGTGTCGATACGAGCGAGATTATGAGCGGCAGTGCGGTAGTGTCGAATAGTCGCCACTACGAGGCTCTACTGAGAGCCAAAGAGGCACTTCTGAGAGCCAAAGAGGGCCTTTGTGCAGGGCTTTCGACCGACCTGGTGGCTCAGGACATCCGCGAGGTGCTCGAACACATTGGCGCCATCACGGGCGAGGTTACAAACTCCGAGATTTTGGGCCAGATTTTCTCCCGCTTTTGCATCGGCAAATAATTCAGTATCAATCAATAAGACATAACGTGGCAACGTCGGCAGACTATATCGAATATGTGGTCGAGCAACTAACCATTTCGGGATGTGGGCTCGATTTGTGGTACAGGCCTATGTTTGGCGAATACTGCATTTATGCCGACGAAAAGCCACTACTGTTTGTGTGCAACAACACGGTCTTCGTAAAGCGCCTACCTTGTGTGGCCGAACTATTGGCCACAGCCGACAGCGGTAAGCCTTATCCCGGAGCCAAAGGATGGGTAATTCTGGACATCGAAGATTCGCCACTTGTGCGAGCAGTGCTAACTCTGCTCTACATCCACAAGCCAATGCCCAAGCCCAAAAAGAGAAAGGTCAAATAGCAAACTCGCTGCCATTTGACCTTTTTTGTTCCACCTCACCTGCGCGAGCCAGACTACATCTGTTCCACAGCGATAATGCCATCGCGTGCCATCACTATACGGAAGCGGCGATAGTCGTTCCTACCTCCGTATGATAGCTGCATCACCATATTGATATAATATATCTTCTGCACACTTAGGGGCACCACACGGCCATCGCCATCGAGCGTATCGACGGGCACAACGGGGTTGTCCATCTTCTGCGTAAAGCGGTTGGTATGGAAGCGCAAAATCTCGTTAATGCCATTCAGCGGATAGAGGTTGTCGGCCTTCATCGCCACATTGTCTATAACAATGCGCTTGCGGTAGAGCAGGATTTTCTCCTCGAAGACCTTGTTTTCCACCTCCATCAGCGACGAGCGACAACGCAGGTCGAGCACCTCGCGTGGTGTTTTGCGCTCGCTGATAAAGTCCACTCCCTCTTTAATCACTCCCACGGCCCTATTCTGGATTTTGATTTGGGCCTTGTTGTCGAAGTATTTGTTGCCGAGTTGATGGGCAAAATAGTAGCGCATAAGGTCTTTGATGCGGTCTTTGAGCATATAGCTCACCACCAGCACCACAAACAGCGGGCCTGTGATGTTGCCATATTTGAGCTGAGCGAACCAAGCCACAGCCGTAGCAAAAATCATCGCCAAGCCTGCCGCCACGCTATAATAGACCTGCTCGATGGCAAATCCGTCGCGTTTTTTGTTCAGGTGGATATAGAGGTCGCTCTCGACATACTTTTTGAGCAATCCGTAGCGGAACACGAGTTGTCGGTTGCTCTCGGGCTCGCCGCTATTGAGCGTCTGATAGCCCATCGTGGTCTTATACTGCTGCTCGTCGCGCATAAGGGCCACAAGTTTGGCTCTCACCTCGGTTAAATCGACGCCTTCCACCTCATCGATACGTTTCAGTATACGGAGCGTCTGCACATCCACAATGTGGCTAATCATCTCGTCGCCAAAGAAGTAGTGGTTGCGCAGTTCGGGCGTTACGGTGGGCACATTTATCAGCTGATAGAGCCTGCGGTACTCCTCAATAATCTTGCGGGCCTGGGTTGCAAAATCGTCGCTCAGGGGTGCAATTTCGCCCACTGAGGCGGTGGTTTTGATGTGCACCGAGTGGTTACGCAGCGAGCTCTTCACGATGGCCGTAAACATCTTTATCTGCGTCTCGTAATTGTCGGCAGCCTCGCTATTACGCTGGCTGGCCAACTTTTCGAAAGCCGTTCTAAGGCTCACAAAGGGGAGCGACTTGGGGTCCGACAACTCACGCATCAGATAGACGGGCGTAATGAGCCTTACGTTCGACTTAATGTCGCGGTAGAATTGGTCTTTGCCGTAGGTCTGTGGGGTAATATCGAGGCTATTGGGCACAAATATCCAAGTGTTGACCGCAAACTCCTGCTCGCTGACATCGCTATTGCCAACGAACCCAAATTTGAACTCAACCGAAAAGTTGTCGTGTTTTTTAGCCTGAATAGTAATCATCTCGCCTCGAAATCAAATCACAAGCACACTGCAAGGTGGGCCTTCCCCACCCTGCAATGCGGTATTACACAAATAATGATTTTAGAACAATCCGGGGGTGAAGCCGAGCCAGTGGAGTACGGTCTCGCCCCAAACCATAATCAACACCCAAGCAATCAGCATCATTGTGATACCGAACTTGAAGGTATCGCTCCAACTATAATGGTTGGTGGTATAGAGCAGCGCTGCGGGCTTACTGTTGAAGGGCAGAACATAGACGTGCTCGATCAGCAGAGCTACGGGGAAAGCAAGGCTCATAATTGGGTAGCCAAACTTCTGGGCCGTAGCGATAGCGATGGGCACAAAGATCATTGTACGCATATTCTTGCTCGAAAATAGCAGCGCGCTGAACAACATCAGACCCGTAAGCACCAGGTAGAGCACCCAATAAGGGGTGTTGCCCGTAATGCCGAGGCTATTGAATGCGGTGTCCACCAGCGTAACGTGCAAGTCGGTGGCGTTCAGGCCCGAACCCAACACATAAGCACCGGCCGAGAAGAGCATCAGGTGCCAGGGGATATCCACATCGTTCCACTTAACAATACCAATGCCGGGCATAAGGGCCACCACTGCGCCAATGAATGCAACGGTGGTCTCGTCGATGCCGTGCCAATTTTTGGTAACCCACAAGAGCAACACGCCCACAAAGATTGCCACAGCCTTAATCTCCTCGAACGACACTTTGCCCAGAGCTTTCAACTCGGTGCGCAGACGCTCCATACCACCCTCGATCTGAGGAGTCCTCTCCTCCTTCTTCAAGGGGAAGATCACCTTTGCACCGATAAACCAGCCCAAGAAGAGCAACAGCAGAGCCAAAGGCAATGCAGCCGAAAGCCAATCGGTGTAGGAGATGCTATAACCACCCACAGCACCTGCGATAATCGACACTGCCAGCAGGTTGGCACCCGAGCCGGTCATAAAGCCGCTTGCACCGATATTTACCGCAAAGAGGTTCTGCAATACCAGATTTCGGCCAAAGTTGTTCCTATCGCCGTTGCTTGCGCCATAGATTGCTGCCACAACCATAAAGATTGGCAACAAAATAGTGGCCTTAACCGTTGTGGCCGAAATGAACATCGACAGCACAAGGTTGATGATTATGAAGCTGAAAAATATGCCGCTTGCGCTCTTGCCAAACCTGAGCACAAACCACAGAGCAAACCTCTTGGCCACGCGGGTTTTAACCAGCATACTTGCCAACACAAACGACAAGATGTTGAGCCACATAACGGGGTGGCCGAGCTGTGCAAATGCCTCCTTCTGGGGCATAACATTGGTGAGCACCACGCCCAAGATGAGCAGCAGCGATGTGAGGTAGTTGGGAATAGCCTCGCTCACCCACAACACAATGGCCGCAGCAAAGATGGCCAACATAGCGTAGTTGCTACGGATAAAGTCGGCCAGACCAATGTCATTGAGCCTTTTGATAGCCTTGTCGCCCGTGAGTGTGTCGGCCGTAATGTTGTCCAAGAATGGGATATCGACCAGCCAATAGAGCAACACAAAGACCAGAATGGCCAGCGGGCCACCCAGACGTGCCATCCACTTCTCAAAGCCGCTTTTCTCCATCTTGGGGAGTTTCTCGACCTTGTAGTTGTTCATATCCAGCGGATCGAACACCTGCTCCTCTTCGGGATTCAAATTAGTAGTTTCAGCCATAATGATATATAGTTTTTAGATTATCTTCTCGCCAAGTGGCACCACCACTCTGCCATACCGATCCGTTGGGGTATGGCAGAGCATCGGGTGCAGTTTTTCGTGCAATAGAATTATTTTCAGTCCCTTCGATTTTCGAGAGGGGCCTCACTGGTCTATTTCCAGTTTTTGTAGGGGTTTTTCATCAGCATCGAGTTGTAGTACTTCACGTCGCCGGTAACCTCTTCGCCCAACCACTCGGGTTTAACGAAGGCTTCCTCCTCCGACGAAAGCTCTACCTCTGCTACGGTCAGGCCCTCGTTGTCGCCGTAGAACTCGTCTACTTCGTAGGTGTGCTCACCGGCCTCTACGAGGTAGCGGGTTTTGTCGATAACACCGGGCTCGCAAATTTTCAGGAGCTCCTCCACCTCGGCTACGGTAATCTCTTTCTCCCACTCGTAGCGGCTTGCGCCACTTGCCGATCCGATACCTTTAATGGTAATGAAGCCCTTCTCGCCTTTGATCCTCACGCGAACAGTGCGCTCGGGCACCGACGAAAGGTAACCCTGAGTGATGCGGGTTGCCTTTTTGGCCAGCGACTTAAACTCGCCTGCCACCAAAAATTTCCTTTCAATCTCCTGTGCCATAGTCCTACTCGTTTGCAAGGGGTTTCTTGGTCATACCAATCACACGTTTGATAGCCTGCAAGTAGTTGATGTTCTCAACGCCCTCCAAGCCACACTCGGCGATGGTCTTTTTGATATCCTCGATCTCGGTCGACTCCGAGTTGATGGTAACAACCTTTGCGCCGTTGATAAGCACGTTACCAACCTCGCAGATGGTGTCGTTTACCATATAACCAAACCTCTCTTTGTGTACCCTTACAGCGGCGAGGTCTTTGTTAGCCTCTACCATTGCGAGGAACTCCTCGAAGGTGTAGGTCTCTTTGTCCAGAGCGGGCATCTCAACCATAAATGCGGGGAATACCTCGTTCTCCAACACCTCTTTCGAGATGGGGAACTCGCCCTTCATCAGGGGATTCCACTGCTCCAAGCCGTCTACGGTCTGAACATAGGTTTTGATGTCCATCTTGCCGTCGCGGATTTTGGTATTGTTGATGTCGTTAGCGCGGCTGATGATGTAGATCTCATCGCTGGTACGACGCCATACTTTCTCGGGCACGGGCACCGACAGACGAGCCATGCGTGCGTGTGCAGCCTCGAAATTCTGACCGAAGGAGCGGAACTCAAAACGGGGTTTCGAGATTGCTCCAATCTCCATTTTCTCTTTCGACATAGTTGTATTTTTCGGTTTAATTTGACACTTCGGTCGGGCTCTGCTCCACACTATTGGGGCAGAGCCCTATCCGAATTGTTATGTTCTACAAATTTCAGCCCAAAAATTACATGTTAGGAGTCTGCTCGATCTCGCCGGTTGCCTCGCCGTTAGCAGCGCCTTTGGTAGGAGCAGCGTATGCCCATGCGCCGGTACCGTCGGGTACACGCGAGAAGGTGTTTTTCTTGTTGTTCTCGAAGCCGCTTACCTGGTTCCAGCCAGCGCCCTCCTCACCACGTTTGAACTCGCTCAGTTTCTCGTCTTTAGCATTGTAGAGCTCGATATATACGTTCTTTTTGCCCGACAGACCACCTTTGAAGATGTGGTTCTCGCTCTCGTAAGCATAGTTGGGATCGCCACCCTCAGCCTCGTCAGCCAAGTCCGAGCTCTCCAGAACTACATAACCTTTAGCGGGGATAACCATATCCTTAGCGCCGGTCCAAGTGGTGCTCTTGCCACCCTCTTTGCTACTGTCGTACTTAACGAGATAAACCTCCCTGAGAGAAACCTCAGCGTCGGTAGTGTTGTAGAGCTCGATGAATTTGTCGGCACCCGAAAGCTCATTCAGAACGATACCTTTTACGCCTACATTGTAGTCATCGCCACCCTCTACGCCAAAGTTGTCATCGCCACACGAAGTAAGTGCCAAAGCAGCCATAGCTGCAAATACAAAGAATTTTTTCATAGTTTTTTGTGTTTTAATTAGTTAATAAAAAGTGTTTATTGGTTTTTATGTGTTTGTTTGAGTTTCTCGGATTAGAATGCAACCTGGAAGCGGCACGAAATCATATGGAAGTCAACGCCATTTGCACCTTTCGATTTATCAACATTTGCGGGGAAGGGAGTAACCTCACCATCTGCATTGTAACCGGTCGAATAGGGATTCTTGTTGGTCTTGTCGGTACCATCCTGCTCGCCTTTACCGTTTGCAAATACGTCGTTGTCGGCAAACTGGTAGTTGATCATAAACTTCACGTTCTCGATTGGGTAGTAGTTGATACCAAGTGCGTACTGAATAGCCGAACCACCCATATAATATTTATTAAGGTTCAGGTTGAGCTGGTCGATACGAGCAGCCAACTCCAAGTCGCCCCAATCTTTACCACGGGTGCAACGGGTGTATTTAGCACCACCTGCATCGTATTTCTGCTTGCCACCAAAGAGCATATAACCGGCCTGTACATACCAACCGCTGGCAGCACGAAGGTCGGCACCCTTCTCGTTCTTCTCCAAGTCTACGAATGCCTGACGCGAGATGTAGGCAGCCTCGTAGCGCAACGACTCATAGTGACCTGCCAACTCAACGGTCCACAGCAGCTCGTGATCCAAGCCCTGGATTGCGTCGGTATCGAGGAATTTCTTACGGTTGATGCTGGTCGAGTTACGAGTGCTGTAACGGATTGCGTTGTAACCATCGGTCGAGGTCACTTTGGGCTCGCGGTACGAAACAGCAGCACCGAGGTGCAACGAAGCGTTGTCCATCTTGTGCAAGGGGCGCCATACCACTTTACCGGTGTAGCTCAGGCCCTCGCTCAGACCGTAGTCTTTGTTACCATCCTCCATAGCGGTCTGCTCCTCGGCACCTTTCAGCTCGGGACCAAACACACCTGCGCTCAACCACAAAGCGGGAGTGTTGTAGCGGAAGTTGATACCCATGTGGCGCGAAGGAGCCAAGTAGGTAACCATTGCACGCTCCATGAAGAGCAGGTAGCGGCTGGTCGAGTTACGCTGAATCGAGAAGTTCTCCTTGAAGTTACCCATCTTAATCTGCAAGTTCTCAATACCATCGTATTGGAGAATAGCATCTTTAATCTCGGGCATACCGCTGGTCCAGTCGGTATCGAACTCGCCATACCAATCTTTGTTAATCTGGGTTTTTACGGCAAAACGAGTACGGCGGAAGCTCATACCGTTACCAATGGTGGTGAGTTTTTTGTCGTAGCCGAAGTAAACGGCTGCATCGCCCTGAACACGAATGTCGAACCACATCTTGTAGCCTGCATCTTTGTTCTGGAAAACCAAGATACCGTCCTGTACGCTGGCGTTGATAGGCAACGAAGTTACCTTCTGACCATACTGGTTAACCTCGGTCTCTTGTGCTTGTGCACCGCAAATCGAAGCGATTGCCACAGCTGCAATAAGTAAAAACTTTTTCATTTGTTTTGAGTTTTGGGTTAAAAATTTGAGTTAATGTATTAAATTGATTTTATGAAATTTATCAAGTTGTCGCCCTTTTGCAGTCCCAACTTTTGGCGCAATCGGTAGCGGCTAATCTCCACGCTCTTGGGCGAAATGTTCATCAGCGTAGCGATATATTTCGACGAGAAGCCCAATCGCAGCAGCGTGGCCAACCTACGCTCCGAGGTGGTCAGGTTGGGGAACTCCTCGGTCAGCTTCACGCTGAAATCTTTGTGCAACTGCTCGGCCTGGGCATAAAACTCATCTATCTCGTTCGACGAGCCCATACGTTGGCTCAAATCGTTCTGCAACTCGGCAATAATGCGGTCTTTCTCTTCGGTGCTCGAACTCTTGGCTGCCACCCTTACCTTCTCCGAGAGCATCTCCAAAAACTCCTTCTGCTCGCTAATGCCAAGTGCCACATTTACAATCTCTTTGCGTTTCAGTTCGAGCGTTCCGTGCAGGCTCTGGTTCTCGGCCAAGATGGTTTTCAGCTCCATATCGTTCAGCGCTTTCTGATTCTCGAAGAGCTGTTGTTGCTGACTGAGGAGCAGTTTTTTGGTCGCCTGCTTCACACTCTCCTGACGGCGCACATAGCGGGCAAACGCCACAAGTATCACCAATAGTAGTATAGTAACCACAATGGTTGCATTCCACTCGTCGTTGGCCATAGCCTCGGCATCGAACACCGCAGCCAACAGGTAGTAGCACGCCACAGCAAGCAGAGGTGTTGCCACCACACCCACCAGCGCACGGCCAATAGCACTACCCTCCCACACAAGTCTGCGCTGCACAAGGCAAATGCCCAACATTGCACCCATAATAGTAGAGCCAATGCCGATAGGAGCAGGCCTAAGGCCTACCAACCCGACAGCCTCGGTCGAAAAGAGCAACATTGTAATTGTAGCCGCAAAGCTCACAGCCCCAACCGCTTGTGTCGAGAAGTCGATATATTTCTCCACCTTTGCATCTATACGGCTGCGCATCACCGCCCCCGCAGCTGCAAATATGGCCAACATAACTACCGATGTAACAATCTGCGACACAGTGCCTTCGCCCACAACCATCTGGGCAAATCCGCCCACCATAGCGCCATTGTTCACACCAACAGCCACAGCTGCCAGCACCACACCCACGATAATCACATAGCGCAGATAGCCCGCGAGCTTAATAATATGTATGTGCGAACGGCCGAGGGTAACTTTGTAGACACCAAAGAGCAGGACCGCAATCGCAGCCGCCACAAATGGAGCCACGCACCACCCCACAAGCAGTCCCAAGTCCATCGACTCGGCACCACCAGAGAGCACTCGCCACCCCTCTATTGCCGCCAACAAAGCCACCGCCAACGAGGGCATCATACCAAAGCGGTCGAGCAGTAGAGTCGTAGTCAAAGCTGCCATAACTATCAGTACCACAGAGTCGTAGGCCACGCCATTGCACCTTTCCACCAACTCGCCCGACAGCTCCATCGTGGCGGGCAAAAACAAAGTTCCAACCACACCCACAACCACAATGGCGTTAAACCAATTGCGCCTCACAGCACCCGCCGATACCAAAGCCCCAAACATCACAGGCAACTCCCTGGTGAAGAGCCACCAGAGAATCACTACGAGGGCGAGTATGGCGAGTGTAATGTTCATTGTTCGAGTGGGTTAGAACGAGCGTTTGATTGCCATCACCGAGAGCTGATCGGCCATTCCGACTGCCGCATCCGAGAGGTTTTCGATGTGGAGTGCAAAGTAGCGCAAGTGGAATTTTTCGCTCAATTTGAGATTCATCATCTCGTGGAAAACCTTGCGTTTGAGCCCCTGGGCACACTTATTGGTCTCTTTTTCGTAGAAATAGACGCGCTGAATCTTCTCGGCCACATCCTCGGGGGCCCTGAAATAGGCCTTTGCAGCGGGTATGGCTGTTTCCACCGCGAGTGTCGAAAACTCGGTGAGTTTTATAAAGTCGTTATTCAGCTCGGAGGGCACAAATGGGCTCTCTATCTCGAACTGCAACAGACTGTCGTTGAGCGTAGTAGCAATATGGCCCAACTTCTCCAACAAACGCATAATGTCGCCTCTGGAACGCACCAAAACAGTGTGGGCATAGAGGTCGTTTTCGATTGTGCGGCGCAACATTGCAGCCTCGGTGTCGAGGTGCGACATTGCTTGCAGATTGGCGTTAAAAGCCTCGGTATTTGAGTAGAGATAGTTGCGCACACCATCCTTGAACACAAGCAGAGCGCTGTCGATGGTGTTGAAGTATTTGTCGATGTTTTCGATTAAAACATCTGCCTTTCGGTTTCTAAATAGCATGGTAGTTTTTGGTGTCAATAGTTTTACTATTCATACAAAGATAGTAAAAAAGATGAATGTAGAGCCACAAATCCTATTTGTAGAGGAGAGCACAAAACCCATAAAAACAACATAACCACCTATTTTATAGGTGGTTATATCCATTTATCAAAATCCGTAAAAATGCGCTTTGTAGAGTTATTGTAGAGTTTTTAATCACTCCAAACTATACACCTTTCGGGCCCAATCGGTCTTAAAATAGTACGACGAGGTCACGGGCGCACTCTTCAACGGCAGGTAGACACTCACGCCACACAAGTCCAAAACTCCATCGACCTTGTCCTCTATCCACCAATAATCATAGGCCGAGCGAGCCGACCAAATATCGTCGGTATGGCCCGAATAGACAACCGCCTCAGCAAGTGCACTCTGCCACCTATACAGCAGATGTTCGTCGTCGCCACACAACTCAACACCAAAATCGTCCAAATCGTAGAAAGCCGTAGGCTGCACTCGGTCGAGAGGTTGCAGGCGCGATGTTTCGACCAAACGGCTCAACACCTCAGCTGGCTCTCCACTCTCTCCCTCCGATGCACACCTATATATATATGCCAGCTCATTGGCCAGATTCTCCAACTTCGAGCAATCGACAACCGACACTGC
>JAZLDU010000029.1:0-60403 GCA_045614885.1 Tidjanibacter sp.
ATTCAGAAGTCGGCCTCTCTTATTGGCCTCTACCCGAAGCCCGCTACCTCACAAAAAGGCAGCAGGCCCGAATAGAATTCTTCGGTATTACTATTTGGTAGCGCTTACGAAGGGAACCTCAACCCACAACTCGTAAGTACCGGGGTTGAGAATCTGAATCCTCGAACGCAAACGTACATACCACTGAGTCATCGATGCAAAGGTCTTGTCGCTCCAAGCCTGGTTGTAAGGAATCTCCTTAGCCAAGTTGGCTTTCTTCAGTGCCTCAACATCCAATACCTCAGTTGCGTTAGGATCGTCGAAAGCGTTGATCTTACCCTTCAAGTACGAAATGTGGTCGTTCTGTACGGGCCAGGGAGTGATGGGGAAGCTAACGGTCATCCACTCTGCGCTGTCTACACGGTCGGTCGATACGTCGATGATACTGGTAGTACCCTCCGAGTAGGTAGTGTAGGTCGAAGGAATAAAGATGTTACCAGCATCGTCAACAAATTTGAACTTGAAGACAACACCAGCAGTAGGCTCGTTCGAAACCTTGCGGAAGTGGTCACGCATCAGGATGTCTTTGGTGTCTTTCTTATCCCTGTAATAGCCTTTCTCGCCGTCGTTACCTACGCCTTCGAGAAGTGCAGCATACCAGTTAACGAAGTCTGCCGAGTTGGCATCACCCTCCAACTGCAAGTCGTAGAAGGGGAAGTAGCTATAAGGAGTACCATTGCCATCGGGGTCGTCTGCTACGATACAGATACCGTTGGTGATCTCGCGAACAATAAAGTCGGTAACTGTCTCCTCGCTCTTCGAGAATTTGATGATAGCGTAGTCCTCCAAGAGTTTCGAACCCTTCGAGTTAGAAACTTTAACGTCGATGTGGTAAACATCGCCATCCTCCAAACCTTCCAGCTCGCTGGTGGTCTCGAGAGCGATCAGCTGACCATTCACCTCGTTTACGATGATAGGAGCTTTATGCTCCTCGCTGATTTTGGCCAATACCTGCTCGCTGGTTTTGTCGGTCAGGTAGTCGTAGGGTGTCTTCCAAACCATTACGGGGAAGGTCTGCAAGAACTGGTCATTGGTTTCGAAGCTTTCGCCACCGTTGATCGATTTGCGAGCAGCTACAATCTCAAAGTGGCAGGGCTGGGTCGAGTTGTCAAGCCAAGCAACATCGGTACGAGCCTTGCTACCAACAGTTACATAAGTAGTGTCGGCACCTTTAAGATAGATATTCTCGCCCAGGTAACCCATCTCGTCGGGAGCCTGGAAGCACGACGAGAGGCTGGTGAGGCAAAAAGCTGCAACAAGTGCAATTTTTATTACGTTTTTCATATCTTTCTTTTACTGAATTTAGTTGATTAAAGTTTGGCATCATCTGCTCTCGAACCATAGAACAAGAGAGTGTGGCCGTGCAGACGCTCGTTGTAGGTAGCATCCGACACATAGATAGTGTGAACAACACCGGTCGAAGTGATAATGTTCGACATGTAGGGTGCGTAGAACCTATCGCACTGGTCACCCTCGTAGTTCATCTTACCACGAGCCTCGTGAGTATCCTCCCAGTTGTCACCGAACTTGAACAAGAAGTGGATGATCTCGGGAGTCGACATCAGGAAGTTCGAGTACTGATAACCTACACCGGGGTTACCACCACCTGCATAGGCAGCGTTGTCGTTGGTGTTGGTAGGATCGAGAGTTACGCGAACGGTCTGTTTAACAGTGATAACGATGGTCTCGTACTGCTGCTCGGGTTTGGTGGGTTTGAGCTCCTCGATCTGCTCTTTGGTCTGAGTAGGCCTTACAACCTCAACCTCGGTCTCACCCTCTTTGGTAGTGGGTTTCTTGGGCTCGGTAGGAGCTTTGCCATCGTGCTGCAAGAGGTAGTTCTCTTTCTCGGCAGCATCCCAAACATTGTTCCAGTTGTTCCAATCCTCCAAAGCCTCGTCGTAAGCAGCCCACAGGTCGTAACGATTCTTCAAGTCATCGTAGATAGCCTGATCCTTCAAGTACTGTGCATACTCAGCGGTGTAAACATACTGGGGCTCTTTGCTGTCCTTGTCGTCGGGATTGTAAGCAGGGTTGGGTTTGTTTACAGTCTTATTGAAAGGCAGCGACTCGATCTCGATACCCTTCTCACCAGCCTCAACGAGGGCCTCGCGAGTAACCACAGCGTTGGGATAGATGTACATCTTCATCTGCTGCAACTCCTCGTCGGTAAGCATATCGATAGTCCACTCGGTTGCATCGGGATAGAGTTTTTTCCACTCTTTCTGGTGGTTTACCGAGTTGTGGCGACGTACGGTACGGTTGATAGCGTACTGTACGGGCGAGAGGATGGTGGTGTTAGGAGCGTTCAACTCCTCCTCTTTAATCAAGCCCTTCTGGACAGCAACGTCGAAGATAGCAGCAACATTGGTAGTGAGCTCCTCCTGAGCCAACCACTCCATCGAGGTGCCGGCAAAGGGCTCTACGCTGTTAATTGTGCCACCAACAACCTCGCCACCGTTCTCTGCACACGAAGTGAGCGATACAAGGGCAAAAATGATTGCGCAATTTTTAATTATCTTTTTCATTGTTCTTTCGTCTCTTTTAGATATTACCATTGGGTTTTACCATTCCAGAAGGGAGTCTGCTGGATCTGCCAGTTCTTCGAAAGAATCTTCGACGAAACGGGCCAGTAGTAAGCCTCCTGTTTGTAGTTCAACTGGGGCATCAAGAAGTCGTTGGGGAACCAGTTGTTACGAACGAAGTCGTGGTAGAGGTAACCCTCGCCAAACAACTCGCCGCAACGCTGAGTCATAATCTCGTCCATCAGCTCCAATTTACCCGAGTAGGGTTTCAGACCTGCACGGCTACGGATCTCGTCGATAATCTCGATTGCCTTACCATCTTTGTTGTCTTTGGCATAAGCCTCAGCAAGCATCAGCATAGCGTCGGTGTAACGGAATACGGGGATGTTGCAGACTGCAAAATAGGGAGTGTACTCGTCCTGATCGGCGTAGGTGTCGAGGATGAACTGATTGTACTTGGTCAACCAGGTAACCTTGCTACGATCGTTGGTCTCGGTCGAAGTATCGCTGATAGGATCTTTGTACTCCGAGCTCCAAGCGTCGAAGAACAAGTTGGGACGGATATCGTCGCCGGTGTTGCTCTCCCAGTCGTACTCGGGATAGATAGTCAGTTTCTGAGTCGAAGGAACAAAGTTCACGCTCTCCGAACGGTCTTTCTTAATGTCGCCGTCGGTGGGAACCATCTTACAAGTGATACGGGTAACGCCCGATACGTCGGCACGATACGACTCGTTTGCGTCGGGGTTGATGTTCAACTCGAAGATAGCCTCGCTCGAACCACCTTTGTAGAGTGCCTGAACGCCCTCCTCGGTGTACTGAGCGTAGCTGTAATTACCCTCGGTACGGAGAAGTTCCAGTGCGGTGATAGCGTTTTTGATGTACTGTTTGGGCTCCATAACCTCCTCGCCCATCAGCTCGATCATCTCCTCCGAGCGTTTGTCGCGGTTGGTGATGAAGTTCATCCAAAGGTTGGCGTGGCCCTGCAATGCAAGAGCAGCACCTTTGTTTGCGAAGATACCCCAAGTAGCCGAACCGGGAGTGCCCCAATCCAGATACTCAACAGCCAAGTTTACATCTTTCAGAACCTGGGCGCAGATCTCCAAGTCGTGGTTGCGGGGAACGGTTACGGGAACCAACTCCTCGGTAATAACCTGACCCGACGACTCGATAACGTCTACTACCAGAGGTGCATTACCCCATACTTTAACGATGTTGAAGTAGGTGAGTGCACGCAAGAAATAAGCCTCGCCCAAGATGCGCTGTTTTGCGCCGGTTGCGAACTTATCCTCGGGAATTTTCTCAACACGGTCGATCACAAGGTTTACCTGCGATACCACTTTGTAGTGGTTCGACCAGTCGGACATACCCTCCAACGAACCCCACATCTTGTTGTCGTTGTTGGGATCGTTGAATACGCCATATACATACAGACGCGACGACGAACCGCCGTTCCAACCCGATTTGATAAAACCGGTAGTAGCGTCACAACGGTTGTACCAGTTGTCGGGGTTTACCATCAGACCGCGGTAGAGCGAGTATACACCCGCCAGACCCACCTCAGCATCGGCCTGAGAGTTCCAAAATACGTCGTTGTAAATCAAGTTAACCTGTTTAGGATTCAAGAAGTCCTCGCATCCAGTCAGGGCCAACACCGACGCAATTACTAATATAAATTTCTTTACTACTTTCATATTGCTCCTTAAATTTTAGAATTGAAGTTGGAGACCAAGCTGCAAGGTTTTCGAGATAGGATAACCAGCACCGTTGTAGTGACCGGTACGCGATACCATACGAGGATCGGTTACCGAGCTACGTTTCCACATAAAGAGGTTAGTACCGGTTGCATATACGTTGATACCACGCATATTCATCTTCTCAACCCAAGGCTTGGGCAGGTTGTACGAGATGGTTACGTTGTCGAGGCTCCAGTAGTCGCCGGGCTCCAAGAACATAGACGACATACGGAACGCACGGGCACCACCACCCTCCCAGTAGTTGATGTACATCATAGGATAGTACGAACCATCCTCGGGCGAGTGCCAGAACTCACTCTCGTCAAAGCGGTAGAGAGCGTACTGATAGAATGTAGTAGCGTCATCCAAACGGCTCAACTGTTTCTGTTTGGTAGTATTCAGAATAGTGTGGCCGAATGCAAACGAAGTCGATATACGGATCTGCAGATCTTTGTAACGGAAGCCGGTGTGCAAACCACCAGTGATCTTTGGCTCGGGAGTTTTACCCTCGATGATCTTCACGTCATTTGCACCGTAAGCACCGTCCACCTTGTAGTCACCGTTCACGTCGGTAAACAGAGGCATACCGGGGAAGATACGGCCCTGCAAGTTCAGAGCCAAACCTGCGTCTGCGTAGAGGTACGACATTGCCTCACCGGTGAAGGGCTCTACTGGAAGATCCGAGTAGTAGTCCAACGCACCAATGTACTCAGGCATGTAGTACTGGAATGCGGGAGCACCCTCGATGAAGGCGTAGTTCTCACCGCTGTTGATATAGTCTTTACCACCGTTACCAAGTTTTGCAATAACGGTCGAGCTGCGACCCAAGTTCAAGGTCCAATCCCACTGAATCTCGCTGTTACGGGGGAACAAGTAGGCATTAACTGCAAACTCGTAACCGTTACCGATCATATCTACAAGGTTCGATTTCAGCGACGAGAAACCTACATACGAAGGAAGCTCCGAGGTGTAAACCATACCCGACAGATATTTCGAATAGAGGTCAGCGGTGATGTTCAATCGACGATCGAAGAACTCCAAGTCGATACCGTAGTTGATCTCCTGCGAGCGGCTCCACGAAAGGTCACGGTTAGCGATCTTGTTGAAGTCCGAAATCAGAGCCAGGCTACCACCATAGGTCTTGATGTCCATCTTGTTCATATCCATCCAGTTCAGACCGGCACCGATGTTGCTGATTGCGATAAGCGAGTTGTACTGCAACAGAGGATCGTGGTAGATATCACCCGAGGTACCATACGATACACGGAATTTACCGAAGTCGAGGTAGTCCTCAGCGAACTCCATGAACTCCTCCTCCGAGAATGCCCAGTGAGCTTTTACCGAGGGGAAGGTTGCCCATTTGTTGTTGGCACCGAAACGGCTCGAACCGTCGGCACGGAACACTGCCTCAACTTTGTAACGGTTACCCATATAGCCATACGACAACATGGTGAAGAACGAGAGCATATTGTTCTTAACGATATCCGAGTATGCCCAAGTATCCTCCTGTTTGTAACCCTGAACTACGTTCAGATAGTCCGAAGTACCGTTCTGAGCCTCTACGCGCAACGAGTTCATCACGCTCGAGTTAACCTCCATACCGGCCATTGCAACGATACCGTGCTGGTTCTCGCTACCGAACTCTTTGGTGTAGTTAACAACCGAGTTGGCGTTGAAGGTGGTGTTGATACTCGACGAAGCGTATGCGTAGCTCATCTTATCCTCACGAGCGCTCGAAGGAATGAAGTAGTCACGACGACCGAAGTCCATAACCAACGACAGCTGGTTGTCCCACGAGAGGTTCTCTGCCAAGCTTACACGCAGAGTCTCACCAATCGAGAGGCTGTGCGAAACGTTGCTGTTGTATGCGTCACCGAGCTGACCGCTGAGCTGTTTGAGCTCCTCGGGGGTACGGTAGAACAACGACGAAGGAAGATCGATAGGCGAGGTAGGCATTGCCTTCATCTGGTCGTTAAGACCACCCTCACGATCCATCTGGGTGTAACGAATTACCAACTCGTTACGGACCTTCTTGCTTACGTCGGTTACCAAGCTTGCCTGCAAGTTGGTACGTTTCAGACCGTAGCCTACGAGCACACCTTTCTCGTTGTAGTGACCAATACTTACACGGTACGAGTTCGAGTTGTTACCACCCTCCAACGAAAGGTCGTAGGTCTGGTTGGTACCAGCGCGGTAGAACATCTCCTGGTAGTCGTATGCGTTGTTGAAATAGGGGTTGTACTTATCGGTCAACACGTGGGCCAGAGTGTGGCTCTTAACCTCGTAGTTGTGACGGATATCCCACCACTCTTTCTCACCAAACAGGGTGGTGAAAGTCTGGTCGAGCAGTGCAAGTTTTGCATCACGCTCCTCCTGACCTACGTATACGGGCAGTTTGGCAGGTTTCTCGATGATACCCTGAGTGATACGAGCAGTAATACGGGGTTTACCGCTGGTACCCTTACGGGTGGTGATGATTACTACACCGTTTGCACCACGCGAACCGTAGATAGCAGTTGCAGCAGCATCTTTCAAGATGTCGATCGACTGGATATCCTGGGGGTTCAACGACGAAAGGAAGTCGTTATCGGTTACGTTGTAGCCTGCCAAATCTTGCAGTGCCATAGGAATACCGTCCACGATATACAGAGGGTTCGAAATACCGGTGATGTCGTTCGACGACGAAAGCGAGGTGTTACCACGGATAACAAGACCCGAACCCGAAGCACCGGGGACACCACTACGGGTTACGGTCTGCATACCTGCTGCCTGACCGGCCAGCATGTTTGCAAGCGAAACCGAAGGGTTGTTCTCGATCTGCTTCATATCGATCTTCGCAACCGAAGCCGATACATCGCGCATACTCTGACGAGTATAACCGATAATTACAACGTCCTCCATGCGCTGAGCGTCAGATTCCATAATAATGGTCATCTGCTTAGCGGCAACCTGCTCCTGCTCCTGGTAGCCCAAGAACGAGAAAACAAGAGTAGAGTTCTGTGGTACGGTCAGTGCGAAAGTACCATCACCTTTCGAGGTGGTACCACCGGTTTCCTGACCTTTAACCATCACTGTTGCTCCTGGCAGTGGTGCGCCATCAGTGTCGATGATTACACCACTAACCGAGATTGTTTTCTGCTGTGCATAAGCCTGCTGGGGTGCTGCGAACAGTACCATCAAGCTCATTGCCAAAGCAGCAAAACCGAACCTTTGCAACAATCCTTTACGACCATTGAGTCGTGATTGTAGAGTTCTTCTCATAATGTTTTGTTTTGTTTAGTAATGAATTTTGGTTAATTGGTTAGATGAATATATATATGTGTTTGTGTGTTGTTGTCAACCACTCGACATTCTATGTTTTTTCTAAGCCACGTTTGTGTGTGTTGGTTTGCTATACCTTTTATATATTATGTATTGCAAACTTCCTAACGCTCTTTTTCGAGCAGAGGAATCTCCGACACACGCAGAGTTGTACAGCCGTAGGGAATCAGCGAGATTGTCTCCACGGGCTCTTGCTTGTTGCTGGGGCCGTAGATCATGTAGCTGTAAGGCAGAGGGCCGGCCATGTTGTTATACAGGGTCCACTTGGGAATCCTCTTTGCCTTCACTTTAATCTCGATGGGGTTGTTCTCCAAGTTCCAGTACCAATTGTTGGCCAGCTTCTGCTGGTCTACAACAACCTCCATTGCCTCTTCGGGCTTGTTGGTGTCGAAGTATACCAGACCGTAGTTCCAGGGGGTGGTGGGGTGAACCTCGTAGTAGAAGTCGCCATAGAGTTTGTCGTCGCCTTTGAGTTTTTTCTCAACCCACTTCTCGCCAACCTTCACGGCATATACCAGAGGACCGCGCTCAACCGAAACCGACTGCTCGTACCAGTGGTTGATGTCGATAGGCATAGGAACAACCAGCTCCACTACGTCGCCACTCTTCCAGGTGCGCTCAACAACTGCCACTTTGCCGCTCTCGATAGCCACCTCGGCAGCCTCGCCGTTTACGGTCAGAGTAGCCTCTTTGGTCCACGAAGGAATCCTCAGGCTCAGGGGGAAGGTAACCTCCTCTACGCCCTCGGCCAGAGCCACGTTGAACAGAATTTTGTTGTCCATAGGATAGCAGGTCTCCTCGGTGATGGTCACCTCAACACCGCCACGCACTTTGGCAGTAACTGCCGAAGGCGAGTATACCAGAGCAGCCAGACCGCCATCGGGGGTTGCGTACCACAAGTTCTGGGTAAATTTGGGCCAGCCCTGGTGGAAGTTGCAGGTGCAGCAGGGGTAACCGGTCAGCAGACCAAATACCAAGTCGGTCTCGCCGTGGTTGATGTCGAAGTTGCGCAAATCGCGGGTAACTTTCACCTGGTTTGCCTGCTGGAAGTACTGACGAGCCATAAAGTCGTCGGTAATCTGGGTGGGGAGTGCGTTGAATGCTACCTTTTCGAGGTGGTCTACGAAGTCCAGATCGCCGGTAACCTTAATCATCTCCTCCAACGAGAACATCAGCTCAACTGCCGAACAGAGCTCCGAACCCTGAGTGGGGTTGTTGCCGTGCAGGGCCTCGTCGCCGCCATACATACCGTTGGCGAAGCCGTTGTATTTGCGAATGTCCTCAAAGCCTTTCTTAACTGCGTCAAGATACTTCTGCTCGGGGCGGTGCTGCCAGTAGATTACGGGCTCTTTGATGCCCTGAGCCAAGTTTACGCAGTGGATAGTGTTGAGCTCCTGCAACTTGGTGGTCTCCAAGAAGAACTCGGTGTAGTCGAAGCTCTGCTCGTGGAGCATGTCGCTCAGATCGAGCAACCACTCCTCACCGGTGATGTTGTACAACCACAGTACAGCCTGCAAGTTGTCGCAAGCGCGATACTCGGCCCAGAAAGTCCAGTTGCCCAGAGGGGTGGTGGGCAGGGTTTCGAGCTGATAGCGGAAGTACTTGGTCATGAAGTCGATAACCCTCTGGTCGCCGGTTGCCGAGTAGTGCTGCTGCATAATTTTCAGCACCACCATACGGGGCCACCAGTCGTGCGACCAAGTGCGCTGCAAGCCACGCTCGTAGCTGTAATCGGTGTCGGGACCGAAGAAGCCGTTCTCTTTCTGGCTGGCGAGTGCCCACTCAACCCAGGGTTTCACTTTCTCTTTCAGCTGGTCGTCGTCGAGAATGTAGGCCAATGGAAGCAGACCGTCGATCCAGTAAGGACCGCGCTCCCATTGGTCACCATCTCCTCCTAACCAACCATTTCTCTCTCCTACAACCTGCGGATAGAGGGTGTCCATCTGCGAACTCATACCTGCGCTCTGACGCTCCAAGGTTTCGAGCAGCCAGCCGCGAGCCTCGATAGCTCCCAGGGGGAGTGCGATGTAGGGACTCTCTTGCAGGGGTGCGCGACTGCCGACATAGAGCTGCTCTTGCTGGGTTTTCTCGCCACAGTTGCAAGCAGTTGCTATTGCCATAACCAATCCGCACATAGCCAAAATAGTTGTTTTAAATCTCATAATTTATTGTTAGTGAAGTAGTTTGTTACTCGTTGTATTTCACCCACACCTCCATCTTGCCGGCCTCGCGGTTGTCCCAAGCGTAGTAGGGGATGAACTTAACGCTCTGCTTGCCGGTGGTTGCGGTGATGGTCTGAATGCCACCCAGCAACTCGGCCTCGAATTGGGTGGTGAAGGTGGTTGCGGGGGTGAGCTCGATTTTGTCGAACTTCTTGTTGTCGCACTCCTCTACGCAGTACACCAGAGGACCACGCTGAATTGCCCTGCGGCCCACATTGGCCAATACCCTGTCATCGGCCTTGACAACCTCTACGGGCATATCCATATTGTAAGCAACCTGGTCGCCAGCGTTCCACACGCGGTCAATGACCAAGTAGCCTCGGTCGTTGGTGGCCTCGAAGTTCTCGCCGTTTACGGTCAGGCTGTAACTCTTGCACCAGCCGGGCAGACGGAATTTGATTGCAAACTGCTCGCCTTCCTTCTCAGGAGTTACGGTCAGCAGGGTTGCGCCCTCCCAGGGGTAGTTGGTCTGCATATCCAGAGCAACCTTCTGCTCACCCACCTCGATTTCGCTCTGGCTGCCTACGAAGAGGTTTACCCAGATGGTGTTCTCCGACTGGGCGTAAACATAGCCGCCAATCGAGGGCAAAAACCTCGAAATCTGGCTGGGGCAGCATGCGGTGCCGTACCAAGCCCTGCGGTGGTGTTTACCTGCCGAGTAGAGGGGGTTTACATAGAAGAAGCGGTCGCCCGAAATCGACATACCGGCCAATGCACCGTTGTACATCGAACGCTCAACCACGTCGGCATAGCGCGACTCACCCTTGAACATATTCATCCTCTGGTTCCACATAACCATACCCACCGAGGCACAAGTCTCGCAGTAGGCGCTCTCGTTGGGCAGGTCGTAAGGCTCGGTGAAGCCCTCGTTCGATGCCGACGAGCCGATACCGCCGGTGATGTACATACGGGTCAGTACAACATCGTCCCAGAGGCGATCCAAAGCGGCCAGATAGGTGGTGTCGCTTGCGGCTGCCGAGTAGTCGGCCATACCGGTAAAGAGGTACATAGCCCTTACGCTGTGGCCGTGGATGCTCTCCAAATCTTTCACGGGTACGTTGTCTTGATAGTAGTCCCTATTGAGGATTTTGTGATCCCAAGCATCCCAAGTACCGCGGCCCTGACCACGCTCTTCGAGCAGTCGGTGCGAGAAGTTCAGATACTTTTTGTCGCCGGTGTGGCGGTAGAGTTTCACGAGTGCCAGCTCAATCTCCTCGTGACCGGGAACCCAGTGGTTGTCGCCGCTGCCCCACATATCGTACATGTGGTCAGCAAACTTGATAGCCACGTTGAGCAGTTTGTCCTTGCCGGTAGCGTTGTAGTATGCCAAAGCAGCCTCGATCAGGTGGCCGCCCATATACATCTCGTGCATATTCATATCTGTCCAACGCTTGTCGTACTCGCCGAGGATGTAGTAGGTATTCAGATAACCGTCCTCCCTCTGTGCGCCTGCGATTTTCTCGATGATGCTGTCTACCCTTGCCTCCACTTCGGCATTGGGGTTGTTCATCAACGAGTACGAAGCGCCTTCGAGAGCTTTGTAGAGGTCCGAATCGTCGTAGAACAAACCGCGGAACTCACCCTCCTGCATACCGGCAGCAACGGCAAAGTTGTCGACACGGCTGGTCTCGAACTCGCACTGGTTAAGACACGCGGGCAGGGTAACCTCGGCGTGAGTTTTCAAGCGGGGCTGCCAGAAGTTGTCGGTAATCTGAACCTGCGAGAAGTTTACAGGAGTGTTCTGCTCGATGCTCTCTTTGTGGCCACACGAGGTGAGTGCCATAAGAGCTGCAACGACGAGAGCGATTTTGGTCAATTTCATAGTTTGTCTGTTTGAGTCTAATTTGTGGTTCGGGCTAATTTTTTGTCGTCTTT
Organism: Tidjanibacter sp.; assembly: GCA_045614885.1. Classification (GTDB taxonomy): domain Bacteria; phylum Bacteroidota; class Bacteroidia; order Bacteroidales; family Rikenellaceae; genus Tidjanibacter. The sequence continues at coordinate 11,713 of JAZLDU010000029.1, forward strand.
CGTGTGTGTCATCTCGCCCGCACATACATACGCACGCGCAATGCGCAATTTCACGATACCAAGGTACGGAGTTTCGCCTAGCAAAAAAGCGAAAATCTTCTCATAAAATAGCAAAATTGACGCACACGCACCCCAAACCGATCTCTCAGCAGGGGTTTTGCACACAAATAGCGGGATTTGCCCCTTGCTCGGAGCAAATCCCGATATTCTATATTAGTAAGGCATTTTGTATTTGCCGGCTTTGTACTGAGCCCTCAATTCGGCCTCTTTTGCCAGAGCCTCGTTGTAGTTTACGACATAGTACCACCAGTTGTTCAGGTGGAGGTCGTTCTTATCAACGGTGTTCAAACCCTTGAAGTGGGGAAGGTGGCCGAGGAAGTACATCATCCAGCCAATGTGACCACGGTTGTAGGTGCCATAGGCCCACTCCTTCACGTTCATCTCACGAGCATTGCGCTTGTCGAGAGCCAAGTAGGGGTAGTCGAACCACTCGTCGGCATAGCTCTTAATCTGGCTGCCGTTGTTGAAGTCGTAGTCGTAGGTACCGTTGGGTGGGAAGTGTACCAAGCCCACCTGTGCATAGCCGGGCTCGAACTTCTTCCACAGACCCTGGTGAGCATAGTATTTCTCCCAAGCCTTGGCAGTTTCGAGACTCTTGACGTGCTCCCAGGTGTGGGCCTGGAATACGGGCTGCTCGTAGACGTTGTGCATAATCGACTCAACCCTGTGGCCAAAGCTCTCCAATGCACACTCAACGCCACGCTCGTAGTTGTACCACATCACGATAGCCAAATCCTCGCAAGGAGCACCCTGCGAAGTGCCAATACCCGACGAGTTGCACCAGAAGGCACCCTTACCAATCATCCTCGACTCGTTGCAGCAGGTTGCGGGGTGCGAGCAGTACCAAACCTCGTGGATCTCGCCTGCGTCGCGTTTCTGACCAAAGTTATAGTGGTTCATCAGACCAACGTAGTCGAAAGAACACCTGGTTTCCGAGTACCTCGAGGGACCGTCGTAGTTGCCTGCGTCGAAGCAAGCCAAGAAGTCCTCGTAGGTTACATAGTCTTTCTTGGTCGAGGTGCTGGTCTTGTTATAGTAAGTGTAGCTCTGCTCGATCCAGTGCTCCTCTACGATCTCGAATTTAACGGCGCCGTGGGTGGCTTTGTTGAGCGAGTCGCAAATCTCGTGAGCGTGAGTCTGGGGGTTGCGCCAGTTGTACATCTGGTGCAGACGTTTGCCGTCGCGCAACACGGGCGACTCGTAAACGCAAGCAACCTTGATGGTAATCTGGTCGGCAATACGATCCTCGTAGGGAGTATCGGGAGTACCGGTCTTGCGCTCCAATTTCAGCTTACGGGCCTCGCACTTAGCGGTTTTATTACGGCTGCTGGGCTCCACTTTCCAGTAGATCTCCGACGAGGTATTGGCGGGTTTGCCCCAAGCCTTCATCCAGTCGTCGATCTGAACTGCGCTAACAACGTCGGGATTTTCGGTTGCAACAACCTTCTCTACGTTCTCAAAGCTCTCGCTGTCCGAGAAAACGATCCTGTAACCCTTGAACTCCTCCAACTCTTCCCACTCGAAGGCAATCTCCTCGATCTTGTTCAGGTCGAAAACTGCGCCGTCAGCGGGGCTTGTGAGCAGAATTTCGGGCTCGACAACCTCGGGCTCTTCGGGCACCTGGGGCTCTTCGGCGGGGCCGTCTTGGCACCCAACGAGTGCCAAGAGACCTGCCATCATCAAACTATAAATCATATATTTTTTCATCGTTTTGTGCTGTTAATGCTTGTTACTCTTTGGGGGTCCAGCCCATCTCTTCTCTCAACTTAGCCTCCAACTTCATGGCGTTCTTGTAGTCGTAGCAGTAGAGCCACCAGTTGTTCAGGTGACCATCTGCGGGGTTGAGGCCCTTGAAGTGAGGCATGTGGCCGAAGAAGTAGATCATATAACCCCACTGGTAACCGCCTTTGTGGTTCCACTCTTTGGCGTTCACCCTCTTGGCTTTGCGCTTGTTGAGGGTCAGACGAGGATAGTTGTACCACTCGTCGGCATAGGTGTAGGCATACGAATCCAGCAGGTGGTAGTCGTAGTCGGCGATACCATTGGGTGGGAAGTGGCACAGACCGATGTGGGCATAACCCTTCTGGTCTGCAAATTTGCCGTTACCGTAGTTCATGATGTAACCGAAGTAGCGCTCCCAGTTGTTCAGCTGCGACTCTTTGTACTTCTTCTCGTAGAACATATAGAACTCTTTGCCTACGCCATCATATACGGCCCTCATCATCGACTCGAAACGGTGACCGAAGCTGTGCATTGCAAGGTCGGTGGTACGCTCGTAGTTGTGGAACATTACGCAGATGAAGTCGTCGCACAAATCGGCACGGTTGATACCGCCCGAGTTGCACCAGAATGCATCCTTACCAATCAGCCTCGACTCGTTCATACCGCAACCGGGGTGGGTGTATACCCATACATCCTGCACCTCGTTGTTGCGACGCATCTCGTCGAGTTTGAAGTCTTTAACCAACTGTACATAGTCGTACTCGCACACGCCATCGGGGGTTGCTTTATTGCAGTAGCCCTTGATGAACTCCAAGTCGATATACTCGCCTTTCTTCTTGCCGAAGTGGTCTTTCGACGAGGTCGAGTAGAAGATTTTGTTGTTGTATTTTGCCAAAATCTCGGGATCGTCGGTGTGGAACTCGTCTACAATCTCGTATTTAACGCGACCGTTGGCAGCCTCCTCCATCGACTCGATGTACTCGTGGAGCTGAACCTCGGGATCGTTCCACCTAACGCCATTACCAATGCGGTAAACCTCGTGCATACGCTGGCCCTTGTCGTTTACGATGGGGTCCTCGTAGATTACAACAACCTTAACGGTGATAGGATCGTCGAGACGCTCCTCGTAGGGAATCCAGAAGCGAGGATCTTTGCGCTCGATGGTCAGGCGACGGCTCTGAATCTCTTTGTTGTGGTCGCCCTGAGGCACGATGCGCCAGTAAACCATTGCGCTCGACTCGGCCTCTACGCCCAAGTTCTGCAACATAGCATCCAGATACTCAACGCTTACATACTCCGAGGTGGGATCGTTCTCGCCATCGCTCAGGTTGTAAACCTCTTTGGTGGCGAAGTCGCTGTCGAGCGAGAACTCGATGTCGTACTCCTCGATGCCCTCAATTGCGCCCCACTGGAAGAAAATTTCGTCGCAGCTGTTGCAGCTGTAATTGCCGTTGTTGGCGGGCGACATGAGCTCTACGGCGTTGTTGATACGTTTGGCAATGATAGCCCTGGTCTCGCTGGGGTTAACGGAGCCCGACTGAGGAACTACACGCCAGTAGACCACGCCGCTCGAACCGGGCATAATGCCGGCTCTGTCAAGCAAACCGTCAATAACCTCGGCGGTTACGTCGTAGGTGGTAGCAGAGCCAACATCGCTCCTATCGAAGCTCGAAAAGTCCTCATACAGCGACAAGTCTACAAAGAAGTCGTATACACCCGACTTGTCCCATTCGAGGGTTACTTTGTCGGTCTCTGCGAGGTCGATAACGGTACTTACCGCGGGATTCAGAATCTTGATGTAGGGGTATTTACGGTCAACCGAGATCTTGCGAGCAGGATAAGCCTCCATCTCTGCGTCTTTGGCGCTGGGAACAATCCTCCAATAGATTTCGCAAGTCACGTCGGGCTCGGCGCCGAGTTTGCCGGCAATATCATCCAAAGCCACAGGGCTAAGGCTTACGCGGCCATCTTTGGCACCCAGCTTGTAGGGCGACTCGAATTTAGCAAAGTCGCTGCTGAGCGAGAATTGTATCGCGTGGTGCTGTGCGCCAATGGCGGGCCTCCACTCAAAGGCGATAGAGGTCTTCTGCTCGTCGAGGTTGAAGAGCATACCGTCGGCAGGTGCAATAACGCGGGTGTTGGGATCAAGACGAGTGATATACATCGAATAAGGCTCGCACACAAACTCGTCGCTCCTCAGAGGAGCAACCCTCCAATACACATAGGCACTTTTGCCCTCGGCCAGGCCGAGAAGGCCGAGAATCTCGTCCATCTCCAAAATACCCATCTCGGTAGGATTTCGCTTGGCCGATGCGTTCTCCAACACCTCGAAATCGGGGGTGAGCGAGAACTGCAAACGGTAGCTATTGATCTCCTCGTTCTCATTCCAACCGAACGAGAGAACCTGGTTCATAGCGTTGAAGTCGTACTCAACGCCATCTGCGGGAGCTGCGAGCGAAATCTCGGGATACTCGGGCTCCTGAGGCACTACGGGCTCGGGCTCGGGCTCTTTGCAGGCGAACATGGCGAGCACGCCAAATGCAATTGCAAATAATTTTTTGTTCATCTCTGAATTATTTTGAATTTATATTTTCCGAATACTGTTCTGAGGCTTGTGACCTACGATTAGTTTGCATAGGGCGACTGCCAGCCGAGCTCTTTGCGCAGCTGTGCCTCATACTCCAATGCACCCTTGATGTCTACAACGTAGTACCACCAGTTGTTCAAGTGGCCGTCTTCCATGTTCAGGCCTTTGAAGTGGGGCATGTGGCCCAAGTACCAAATCATATAGCCCATCTGACATGGATCCTCTGCCTCCTTTGCAAGTTGCGACCACTCGGTGCAGTTAACACTGCGAGCTTTGCGCTTGTTCATCCTGATACGAGGATACTCCAACCACTCATCGGCGTAGGTGTTGAAGTACGACTTCAAGTAGTAGTCGTAGTCTTTCACGCCGTTGGGGGGGAAGTGGCAGAAACCGATGTGGGCATAACCCTCCTGCTCGGGGAATTTGCCGTTACCGTAGTTCATCTTGTAGCCGCAGAAACGCTCCCAGTTACAGAGCTGCGACTCTTTGTAACGGTTGTCGTAGAACTGCTTGAACTTGCCATTCTCTGCGAAGAAATCTTTGTAGACCTCGCTCATGATAGACTCGTAGCGGTGGCCCCAGCAGTGAACACCTAAGTCGGTCGAACGCTCGAAGTTACAGCCCATTACGCACACGAGTTTGTCGCAAGGAGCACCCATCTCTTTGGTCAGACCAACCGAGTTGCACCAGAATGCGCCATCACCCACGAGTCGCGACTCGTTCAGACCGCTCACGGGACCGCCGAAAACCCAAACCTCCTGTACCAAGCCCAAGTCAACCCTCTCGGCAATGGTCTTGCCATCGGTAGCCAGACGGGGGTCGGTAAGCATCTTGATGTAGTCGTAGTTAACCCTGTCGCCCAAGCCTGGAGGATTCTGGGCCTTACACCATTCGCGATATTTGTTGTATTTGAGGGTTACCCTCTCAGAGCCATTGGGCAAGGTCTTGCCGTTCTCATCCGAGGGGTTGCCATTTCTGTCGATATAGTAGCTGTAAGGCAGCTCGTTGTGAGCAAACCTGTCGTCTTCCCACATCTTGTGCTGAGCAACGACTACCCAGTCAATCAGACCGTGTGCAGCCTCCTCCAGTGCAGCCTCATACTCAATGAGCTGCTCCATAGGCTCACGCCACTTGTTACCATGGATGGTGGTAACCTGGCTCAACCTCTTACCCTGGTCGGCCTCTTTCAGATCGTCGTGATATACGATGGGGTCCTCATAGAGAACCTCTACATAGATGGTCATCTTCTTGTCGAAGAGGCGCTCCTCGTAGGGCAAGAACATTGCGGGATCTTTACGCTCGAAGGTGAAGTTGCGGCTGGAGATCTCTTTGTCGTGGTTGCCCTGAGGCACAACCCTCCAATAAACGTTGCCGGTGGTGTGCTCCTCGATGCCCCAACCGCCCAACATAGCATCGAACCAATCGATGTGGATGTATACGTTGCTTGCGTTGGTTTTGTCCTCCGAATTCTCGGTAGTTACGTTGTATTTCACTGCGCCATCGAAGTTCTTGTTGTCGGCAAACTCGATGTCGTAGGCAGTGATACCCTCAACTGCGCCCCACTCGAAGTAAACCTCGTCGAAGTGAGTACAAGTGAAGTGCTCTTTGTTCAGAGGAGCCATCAGTTTGATGCCGGTGTCTACACGTTTGCCAATGAGAACTCTGGTCTCGCTGGGCTTCATAGAGCCGGTCTGAGGCGACACGCGCCAGTAGATAACGCCATTGGCACCGGGCATAATGCCACCCTTGTCCAACATTGCGTCGAGAGTCTCGGCGGTAATCTCGTAGGTGGTTTTGTTGCCCACGTCGGTACGCTCCATGTCGCTGAAATCCTCTTTCAGGGCAATGTCGAAGAAGAATTTCGACACACCCGATTTGTCCCAAGTGAAGGTTACCTTTTCTACTTTTTCGAGATCGGCAACGGTGTTTGCCTCGGGGAGCAGAGCTTTGATGTGAGGATATTTACGCTCAACGGTGATTTTGCGAGCGGGGTAGGGCTCGAAGGTCTCTTTCGAGCTGGTAGGAACAACCCTCCAATAGATGTCGCCGGTAGCGTCGGCAGCAATGCCCAACTCGCCTGCGAGATTGTCCAAAGCGGTGGGACTAAGGCTCAGACGGCTATCTTTTGCGCCCATTTTGTAGGGCTCTTTGTAGGTCGAGAAGCCCGGGTTGCCGCAGAACTGCAACGAGTGACCCTCGGCACCCAGAGCGGGTTTCCACTCAAAGGCGATCGAATTTTTCTGCTCGTCGAGGTTGTAACGCATACCGTTTGCGGGAGCGATAACACGCAACCTGGGGTCCAAACGGTTCATAAACATTTTGAAAGGCTCGCACTCGAACTCATCGCTGCGCAGGGGTGCAACCCTCCAATAAACGTAGGCACTCTTTGCCTGACGCAGGCCCAGCAGACCGAGCACCTCGTCCATCTCGACGATGCCCACTTCGCTGGGGTTACCTTTGGTCGAAACGCTCTCCATAACCTCGAAGTCGGGAGTGAGCGAGAACTGCAAGCGGTAGCTGTTGATCTCCTCGTTCTCGACCCAGCCGAAAGCCAGAGCCTCCGACATGGCGTTGAGATCATACTCCACGCCGTCTTCGGGCGAAGAGAGTGTGATCACGGGATACTCGGGCTCCTGAGGCCCAACGGGCTCGGGCTCGGGCTCTTTGCAGGCGAACATTGCAAGTACGCCAAATGCAATCGCAAATAACTTTTTGTTCATTTTGTGTTTAGTTTTGTTGTGTATATCGTTTTGCTTTTATCTACACTTGGAAGAATCTCGGGCGCACTATTTGTTGAGCTCGGCTTCGAGCGCAATAGCGTCGTTCCAGTTTACGATGTAGTGCCACCAGTTGTTCAGCTTGCCATGTTTGTCGACACCCTTGAAGTGAGGAATGTGGCCGAAGTACCACATCATAAAGCCCCACTGGTCGCCACCCTCGTGTTTCCACTCTGCGTTGGTTACGGGGCGAGCGTTTTTGGGGTTGAATTTCATGTTGGGGTAGTTGAACCACTCGTCGGCATAGGTGTATTTGGTCTGAGTGTTCGAGTAGTCGTAGTCGCCGTTCGAGTTGGGGGGGAAGTGGGTCATACCAACCTGTGCATAGCCATCCTCGAATTTGGCATAGGTGCCCTGGTAGGCCGAGTAGAGCTGAATGGGGCTGAGCTCCTCGATGCTCTCATACTCGTCGTATTTCCACCACTCGCCACTGTGGCCATAAACTTTGGCCATTACCGACTCGAACCTGTGGCCACAGCTGTGGATTGCCAGGTCTACGGTACGCTCGTAGTTGCAGAACATCACGGTCAGCAGTTTGTCGTTCACTGCGCCCATCTCTTTGGTCAGACCGGGCGAGTTGCACCAGAAGGCGCCGTCGCCGATGAGCCTCGACTCATACATACAAGCGCCGGGGTGGGTGAATACCCATACCTCGTGGAGCTCCTCTGCGTCGCGCATTTTGTCGAAGCCGTAGTCGCTCAGCAGGGCGAGGTAGTCGTAGCCCATACCTTTGGTCCAGAAGCTGGGTACGTCGATAGTTTTGCAATACTCTTTGATGTCTTTGTGGGTGATCCACTCGCGCTCACCTTTTTTGTTGGTTTTGTAGGTGTAGAAGTGGTCGGTCTCTACCTCCATAACCACCTCGTAGTTTACCACGCCGTGCGAGGCTGCTTCGAGCTCCTGCTCGAACACTTTGGCCTGCTCGAAGGGGTCGTTCCAGTAGGCCCACTGGCCCACGCGGCTCACCTCGTGGAGTCGTTTGCCGTCTTCGGTAACAACGGGGTCTTCATAGACGATTGCCACCTTCACGGTGATAGGGTCTGCTACGCGCTCTTCGTAGCTGGGCTGGCACGAGCCGAAAAGTGCTACGGCTGCCACCAACGAAATCAACATTTTTTTCATACTTTTTTGGGATTTTAGAAGTTATTGTTTTGTTTGTTCACTTTTGCGCACATTTATACGCTACAAATTTCGGCATTATATATATAAGTAATCCCCACTATTTGTCGCAAAAAATAGTAAATTTGTATCATACCACGGGTAAAATAGGCTCTGATGGCCCTCTGGCAAGGCTATGACGCAATGCGGGCGCACGCCTAAGCGCACGCCCGCATTACTATTGCAAGCCCCTCGAACGGGGCAAAATGTACCTTATTTTCGGCCTGTTTTCGGGGCCTAATTATAATCCTTCGGCAACACTCCAAACTGCTTGTAGAAGCACTTCGAGAAGTAGCTGCTCGACGCAAAGCCCACAATGAATGCCACCTCGTTTACGCGATACTCTTTGCGCTTCAACAGCTCGGCCGCGCGTTTGAGCCTAATCAGGTGGATGAACTTCGTGGGCGTGAGCTCCGAGATGCTTTTCAGCTTGCGGTAGAGCGTGGCTCGGCTCATGCTCATCTCCTCGGCCAGAAGGTCTACGTTCAGGTCGCTCTTGTCGATATTTTTGTGGATAATCTCCACAATGTGGTTGAGGAAATTCTCGTCGGCCTTGGAGTGGACAATAGTGTCGAGCATCATCTCGGGCGAGTGCTTGTAGGAGTCTACAATCTTGCGCCTGCTGCCCATAAGGTTGTTGATGCGCAGCACCAGAAATTCGGTCGAGAAGGGCTTTTCGACATACTCGTCGGCACCCACTTTCAGGCCCTCCATTTTGGAGCGCAACGAGGTGTCGGCCGTGAGCATAATGAATGGAATGTGGCTATACAGCAGCTTCTCTTTTACGTTGCGACACAGCTCCTGGCCATCCATCTGGGGCATAGCCAAGTCCGAAACAATCACATCGACATACTCTTGGTCGAGCCTTTCGAGCGCCTCGACACCATTGGAGGCCTTGATGATTTTGTAGTGGGCTTTGAGCTGTCCGGCCACAAACTCCAAGAACTCCTCGTTGTCGTCGACAAGCAGCACCGTGGGGCGGTGGTTGCCCTCGATGCTCTCCGAAATCTCCTCGTCGTCGCTCTCTTTGGCAATGTTTTCGGGCACTATCTCTGCTGTGGGCTCCTCGGCCACGGGTTGGGGCACAATCTCGGCATCTACGCCAATGTTGAACGAGCCTTGGTGGTTGATGGGCAGTTCGAGCACAAATTGGGTCAGGCCGTGGGGATTGTCAGCAATGGTTACATTACCCTCGTGCAACTCGGCCAGCGAGCGCACAAAGGGTAGCCCAAGGCCTGTGCCCTGAGTCGTTTCGTCGACCTTGAAGAATGGCTCGAAGACCTTCTCTCTGAGCTCTTTGGAAATCTGGTCGCCATCGTTGGCTATGCCCACCACGAGGCGGTTTTCGTCGCTCGATACCCTCAGCGAAATTTCGATGAGCGAGTGGGCGTGGCGCAGGGCGTTGCTCAGCAGGTTGTCGAAAATCTTGGTGAAAATCTCTACATCCACATCGGCCTTCAATTCATCCACAACCACCGACCAGCGGATGTTTACATCTTTGGTCTTGGCTGCGGGGCGGAAATTCTCCACACGGCTCTTCATCAGCGAGCAGATGTTGGTGTGTACATAGTTTACCTTCAAACCGTTGGCCTCGACTTTGCGGAAGTCCAAAAGTTCGTTCACCAGCGTCAGTATGCGGTTGGTGTTGTTGCTGATTATTTGCAGGTTGTCGTGGTTGGGGTCCTCCTTGCCGACATTGCGCAGCACCTCTTCGAGCGGCATCTTTATTAGGCTCAGAGGGGTGCGAATCTCGTGGGTGATGTTGGTGAAGAAGGCAATCTTGGCATCATAGAGCTCTTTCTCTTTCTGGGCCTCGAATTTGTGCTGTCGCTCGGCCTCGGCCAGCTTGCGTCGCCTGTTGGCCAAGTAGAAACCGCCCGCAATCACCCCAAGCGCCAAGAGCACATAGACCACCTTGGCAAAGCCGGTCATATAGAACGGTGGGGCCACATCAACATCTAATTGCAATACCGATGCGGGGTTGCCACGCTGATCGATAGTATTCACCCTCAGCACATAGTTGCCATAGGGGAGATTCGAGTAGCTGATGCGCTCCTCGGAGGTGTAAATCCAGCTCTTGTCGAACCCTTCGAGCTTGTAGGCATAGGTGGCGTTGCTGCCGTAGTCATATCCGAGCGAGGCGAGTCCGAGGCTGAAATTCTTGACCGTATGGGGTATGGTGATTTTGTCGGCCAGAGTGATAGACCTATCGAGGATGGCACTCTTGCTGCCACCCACCTTCACCTCCGAGCCGTTGATTTGCAGACTGTTGAAGATTACTCGTGGCGTGGCGCGCAGGCGTGTAACCCTCTCGGGCTCGAACGAAACGAAGCCCTTGATGCCGCCAAAGTAGATGGTGCCATTGGGAGCACGCCAGCCCGACTTGTCGTTGAACTGGTTGCACAGCAGACCGTCGTTGTGGGTGTAGGTTGAAACCCTCTCTTCGGCCACGGCATAGCGGAATAGGCCGTTGTTGGTGCTGCCCCACACACCTCCCTGACCATCCTCTATGAGTTTGAGCACCACATTGTTGGGCAGTCCCGACTCGGTCGTAAGGTGTGGCTCAAAGCACCCTTTCTCGGTGTTATAGGCGTAGACTCCCGCGCCCGAGGTGCCAACCATCAGCTGGCCATTCATACACTCCAACAGCGTGTTGCACGAGTAGGGCATACGGCTCTGTTCGAGTGGCGGAATGGAGTGTTGTGTCCACTCGGCACCCACCTTGTTGTAGCACCACACTCCGTTGCGGGTGGTGGCAACCCACAGCACTCCCTTGCTGTCGAAAAGAATGTCGTTTATGCGCGAGTTGATACTCTCGCTCTGCACCTGTCGGAAGAGGTCTTGACGGGCATCGTAGACAAACAGGCCGTTCATCGTGCCCACCCAAATCTGGCCCGCAGCGTCGCGTCGGAGCGCATATATGCTATTGCTATCCAGCCCTCGGAGCGAGGTGGCCTGGTCGTAGTGTTTTACCACCGAGGTATGGCCCGAGTGGCTTATGTTCAGAACGTAGAGTCCGTTGGCAAATGTGCCCACCCACAATCGGCCATCGACATAGAGCAGCGAGTGGATGTTTTTGGCGGGTACAAAACCGCTGCGGAATTTGCCCGTCTGGGGGTCGAAGAGGTTTAGGCCTGCATCTTCGGTGCCAATCCACACACGCCCCAAATCGTCGCTGCAAAATTCGCTTATGCACTTGCCACTCACGGAGTTCTGACCACTCAGTGGGTAGTATTTCTCAAAGTCGGACGAGTGAGCCCCGATGTAGTTCACGCCTCCAAAGTAGGTGCCAATCCACATACCGCCGTCGGTGTCTTCGTAGATGGTGTGGGCGGCATTGTCCGAGAGCGAGTATGGGTCGTTGTTGGCGTGGGCCAGGTGTACGATGGGGGTTGTGCCAAGCGGATTGCAGATGTAGACTCCCGTCTCGGTGCCAATCCACAACTCGCCCTCGCGGCTACGCACAATTTTGCGCACAAAAAGCCCGTCGGCCACACTCTCCATTGGTGCGTAGGGCTCGTAGCGCTGGGCCTCGATGTCGAAGGCCAGAAGGCCCCTCAGCGAGGTACCCACCAGCAGGGTGTGCTCGTCGAGCAGTGCAAGGTCGTTTACATCGTTACCCTCCGAACCTCGTGGGGTGATGAGGAACTGCTCCACGCTCTCGCTCTGGGGGTTAAATCTCAGAACTCCACCTCCGTAGGTTGCAATCCACACATTCCCGCCCCCGTCGACCACTGCGTCGCGCAGGTTGCACTCGCCATTGTAGTCTATCGCAAAGAAGCGTTTGCCACCCTTGGCGTCGATGCGGAAAAGTCCCCTCTCGGCCACCACAATCCACAGATTGCCACGACCATCGGCAAAGATGCTACGGGCCGTGCCCATAACCTTGTAGCCGCCATCGTCGATCATGTTGAAGTGGTCGAAACGCTCGCGCGAAGGGTCATAGATGCTCACACCATTGTTGGTGCCCACCCACAAGCGGCCGTCGCTGCCCTCCCAAAGTGCAAAGCAACCATCGCCACCGATAGTACCATTGCTATCGGCATCGCTCTTAAAGACACGAAAATTCTTGCCGTCGAAGCGGTTGAGGCCGTCTTGGGTGCCAAACCACATAAAACCCTGGCTGTCCTGAGCTATGCAGTAGACCATGTTTTGCGACAGTCCGTCCTCCACCTGATAACTGCGCAGATAGTGTCGCTTGGCCAGTACCGATTGGGGCAAAGTTATGAGCAAAGTAAGGGCAAAGAGTGCCACGAAAGTGCATCTTCTCATAGGGGGTAAAATTGGAAGTGGAAAAAGGTTGTAGTTGGGAGGTTAAAAGTGGGTGCATCGAGAGGGGAGCAAGGCCCCCTCTCAATACATCCAACGTGTGTCTAAGTGGTTGAGGTTTAGAACTTACCCTGAGCCATACCGCGATACTTGTCGGTCATGGCGCGAGCAGCCTCTACGGCACCCTCTTTGGGGGTTGCCGAGAAGTTGCCGAGGCGGTCGGTCCACCACATCTTCTCGTAGGTGGCTACGGCCTCGTAGTATTTGCTGAACGAGGGGCCGTCGAACTCGCCATTGTAGAGTACCGACTGTTTGGCGGCACCGAGCATCATCTCCCACCTCTGGGCGTAGAACGAACTCAGCAGACCCGACCAAGTGCGGCAGGCGTAGTCGTTCAGGGTCATAGCCCTCTCGCCCCAAGTGGTCAGCAGACAGCGGGCGTTGCTCTCGAAGTAGTCGGCCTCCTCGGGGGTGGTACCCTGTGCGCGGGCGTCGGCAATCCACTTGCCGGTCAGGAATACGTGGTTGGTTTCGAGCAGCGAATCCATATCGTGGAGCAGGGTGAGAATCTTCTCCTCGAAGAGAATCATATCGCTGATATTCTTCTCGTTGTAGGCCTTCTGGTAGCGCTGTACGAGCATCTCGAAGGTGTTGCACATCATCTCGCGGGTGAGGTTTACAACGTCGAACTGGAACGAGGGGGTGTTGCTCTCGACTTTCAGCAGACCGTCGATAACTTTGAGCAGTACTCGGTTGGCACGCATCAGGTCGCCACGACCACCGTAGTCTTTGATGTTACCGGGGCGGCTAACCAACCAGTGGCGAGCCTTGTAGTAGCCATTGTTGTTGTATACACTGTCGATAAGCAGCTGCCACGACTCGCGGGCATTCTCGTCTACTTTACCCACGCGGCGGTCGGCCAAGCGGTCGGTCCAAGCGGGCACGTCTTTGTGTACGGGGTAGTCCCAAGCCTTCTCGAAGATGTACTCAAACATGAAGGGGTTCAGGTCGAAGCCCTCCAAGGTCGAGCCGATGCCCACAAAGTTTTTGCCGGCGTTGGCATAGGTGTTCTCCACCCTTGTATTCACCTTGTCGATGGGGCCGCAGAACTCGGTGTTGCCGCCGAAGTTGCCCAGGTAGCACCACAAGAAGGGAGTGTCGAAGAAGCTCTCGGTCATCTGCCAAATCTCTTGGTACTCAGCCCAATAGTCGAGAATAATTTGTTTGTCTTTGGGGGTTGCGCCGAGGTAGGCCTCGATACGCTCGTTGGTCCAGTTGGCCCTCATGTAGTAGAAGAGCCAGCCCATCTGCAACCACTCGGCTTTGCGGTCTACGGCTTTGAGCGACTGGTAAACTTTCTTGCCAATCGAGGCCAGATAGTCGGGCTCCCACGATGGGGGAACAAGCTCGTTGAATACGTCTACGCCATAGATGTGGTCGGTGCCGTAGAGCTTGGTCTGCTCGGTGAGGAAACGACGCTGAACCTCGTTGTAGAGTTTGTCGGCGGGGTTGAGGAAGTGGCAAGCCTGATCTTTGGGGAAGCCGGCCCACTCCTCCAACTGTTTGATGTCGGCATCGGGGTAGATCTCGGCCAACTGCTCGGGCACGTGGCCTGCAAATGCGGGCAGTACGGGTTTCATGCCCAGCTCGCGCTCACGAGCCAAGATCTGTTTTTGGAGGTCGGCCTGCGAGTCGATCCACGACTGGGGCAGAGGGCTCTGCCAGTGGTCAATGTTCGACATGCGGTGCCAGGGCAGGTGGGCGGGACCGGTGAAGTAGCCCCTAATCTGCTCGTCGGTCATACCAAACGAAGCCCACACCTTCTGCCAAACGGCCTCCTGACCGGTATTGGCCAAGGGGAGGTTTACGCCCTGCAAGGCCATCCAGTCGATGAGCCTCTCCCACTCGCGCCAGCCCCACCAGGGCATGGTGTAGCCATAGGTGCAGTAGTTGAGGAAGAAACGGTTCTCGCTACGCGCGCTCACGCTCACCTTCTCGGGCACTGCGGGCAACACCTCAGGCAGAATGATGGCGTCGTCGGCCCACCAACTTACGGTAGTGTTGCAGTAGTATTTCAGATAGTAGTTGAAGCCCACTGCAAGGCTGTTGACATTGTTGGCAGCGATGAGGATTTTGTCGCCGTTGCTCGACAGCTCGAAGCGGTCGCCGCCTTTGGCAGGCAGCAGTTTGAGCTCGATGTTTGCGGAGTGCTCGGGAGCGATACGCTCAATCAGTGCTCGGGTTGGTGCCACGGCTTTCGATTCGGCTGGTGCAGCCCACGCGGAGAGTGAAAATACCATCAGTGCGAGCGAGGCAAGAACTTTTTTCATAGGATTTTTTGTGATTGGATTATGTTAGTGTTTCGTTGTCGTTAGTGTTTTTTTGTTGGTTGTCGGGCCCCGAAAAACTGCTTAGGCCCCAAAATTACCATTTTCTCACCCCAAATCATCCAAGAATGAGCCAATTTTGCTATTTTGCCCTTCGGTGTGAGATGATTTTTCTACTTTTCACCTCCAAAAGTACAACTTTTTGCGATAGGAAAAAAATTTCTGAGCAACATTTAACACACCTATCCCGCATTATGTCGCCCCAAAATGGTAAAATCGGCTCACAAAATAGCAATTCTGGGGGGCGAATTTTGGGCCTACTCCGCCCGATGTAACTTCTACAACACCACTACATAATGTGAAATTCCTCGCTTTTTTGTTGGCAATCTGAAACACAAATTTTATCTTTGTGGGAGAGTATCAGTCAGAAAACGTATAAAAAACACAAAATATGAAGTACGAACCTATGCACAAAGCCCACCCTTGGCACGGCATCGACCCGCTGAACCCCGAAGAGGTGAGGGCCTTCATCGAGATTGTGCCCACCGATACCGTTAAGTATGAGGTCGATAAGCAGACCGGTTATCTTTCGCTCGACCGCCCCCAGAAGTTCTCCAACATCGTACCCTCGCTCTACGGCTTTATTCCCCGCACCTACTGCTCGACCAAGATGGCCGAGCTGACCAACAAGGCTATGGCTCGTTTCGATGTGGAGGGCGACGGCGACCCCTTGGATATCTGCGTGCTCACCGAGAAGGATGTAACCCACGGCGACATCTTGGTCACCGCACGTCCCATTGGCGGCATCCGCCTGCTCGACCACAATCAGGCCGACGACAAGATTATCGCGGTGCTCAAAAACGACGCAGTCTATGGTGACTATGAGGATATCGAGCAGTTGCCCGTGAGGATTGTGCGCCGACTGATTCACTACTTCACCACCTATAAGGATATCCCCGGCGAGAATCACCAGCGTATGCAGTTCCTCGGCATCTATGGCCGCGATGTGGCCCGCGAGGTTATTGCCCGCTCGATGGAGGACTACAACGACTTGGTGAAAGTTGAAGGTTGAGAGTTGAAAGTTGAAAGTTAAATAATATAGGCGACCTCGCAGTGGGTCGCCTATATTATTTATATGTATGAAACATTAGACTTATCTAACCTCGAAAAGGATGGCAGATGTAATCTTAGTCTTAGGTATTCTCATGGTTTTGCTCGTTCTACTAAAATAATATCCTTAAATACTCCATTTTTCACAACAACAATATCGTCAGGTTGCAAACGATTATATCCCGAAAACTCAAATCTACCTGAAACAATTATATGACTTGTATTCGCATACTTTTCACAACTATCAACAACCAACCATCCATCTGTTGTTAGGTAATCGACATACTGATAGGTATTATCGGGGTTTACAATTTTCCCTTCTAACCGTCCTGAATATATTTTCCCAACCTCTATATAGCTACCATTGGGACTATTAAACATTAAATCTATCTTGAAAGGCCTGTCGATTGATGGGTTTGTCAGATACTGACTTATTACCACCCCGCCACACGTAATGCAATAATTATCTGGATAGATGGGTTCGTAGTAACACTTATCAGTTTCAAATACCACATTTTCCCAATCATTTATTGGGCAAGAAACCTCACACGAAACATAAACATCTTGCCAACCAGAATACGGAAAAGCCAACCCTGTGGCTTCTCTCTTAATCACTTCACGAAGTATATCTGAAATCTCCTCGCACGAGGTTAGAGATGTTAGCATCAACATCGGTAATAAATATCTGAAAATTGCTTTCATACTCTACTCTTTTGATTGGTTTATGTATTCTGTTGTAATACCCACAAAAGCGCATCTCGTTTCGTGGTGGCAAGAACTATATATGTGTCTGTTGGCAGGGTTACTCCTCTACCACCTCGGGCTCGGCCACCACGGCAGGGGCATTGGGGTCGTAGTGGAAGTCGGGGTTGCGCCAGTCGGCATAGTAGTCGTGGACAAATGCACCCAACTGCTGCTGGTACTTCTCGATGTTCGACGAGGCAAGCCAAGTGATATAACCACCCGTAAGGCCTGCGGCATAGAGGCCCCTAATCTCCTTCTCGACATTCTCGGCATCGTAGGCAATACCGTTCCTATCGACGTGGCGCATAACATTATAGGCCTGTACCCAAGTACGCACAACGGCGGGCGTGGGGGTAACCTCCTGGCGGCCCTGCACACGTTTGCCCCACTCGTAGAGAATCTCGTAGGGGTGGTTCCAGGGCTTATTTACACCATAGTAATTATTAGAGAAGTGGTCGGGGTAGGGCATACCGCTAATCACGTCGGCCACGTTGCTGATGGCGGGCCAATACTGACCATAGGCGGTGGTGTAGCCGGGGTTGGCACTCTCGCCAAAAACATCGACCGACACATAGGCACCCACCTTGTGAATCTCGTCGCAGGCGTACTGCACAAACCTCTGAATGGCCTGCACCTTGCTCTCGCCATAGCGGTTGTGGTAGTCCACCAAGTTCTCGATAGAGGTCATACGGTCGGGGAAACGCACATAGTCGAAGTTGATCTCGTTGAAGCCAAACTTCTCCACAGCCTCCTTGGCCAGAGCCACGTTGAACTCCCACACGCGACGGTCGAAACCGCTGGGCCAGAAGGCTTTGTTGTGTTTGAAGGGCTCGCCGGTGGCGCGGTCGGTAATGGCGCAGCCGGGGTTGTCCTTAACAAAATAGGAGTCCTTGAAGCAGGTGATACGGCCCACAACATAAAAACCTTCCTCGTGCAGACGGTTTACAACCTTTTTGTATAGAGCCTCTTTGTCGCCCGCACGGCGGTAGTTGGTGGGCGAGTACTCCTTCATTGCGTCGGCCTTGTAGCCGGGGCTCTCGTTGTCTTTGATGTCGATAACGAAGGTGTTGATTTTGGTCTGCTTGGCAAGAGCAATATACTGCTCCACTTTTTGGAGCACATTGGTACCCGAATTGAGGTAGAGCGAGTAGCACGCTGCGGGCATGGGATTCTCCTCAAAGGCGGGTTTCTCCACGGGGTAGAAGTCGCAACCGATGGCCTGACCACCACCAAAGGGGTTCTTCACGGCCTTGTGAACGGGGTCATACCTCTCGGCCTCGTAGCGCAGGGCTGCCTCCTCGGGGGTGAAGACGGTATATTTGCCGTAGATGTAGCCTTCCACACCTCCGTGGCTAACCTTGTAGGTCGCCACCGTACCATCGTGGCGCAGCGAGTCGTAGCCCAGAACGGTCAGCTGGCTCTCCTTGTCGGCAAAGCCTGCAATCTTCGACGAGCCAAGGTCGGTGAGGATGGTTGCGGGGGTGCGTACCCACACGCTCTGCTCCAAAACCACCTCCTCGGGAGTCATCACAAGGGCCTCCTCGGGGGCGTAGAGTTCGTTGCCGTCTACGAGGACTTTAATGTAGCGGCTCTTGTCGATGCGCTCGGTGCAGTTGGGATAGATGGTCAGCTCGGTGCCACGCAGGAAAGCTCCCGCTTGGCTCAGAGTACCACTCTCGGCGTCGAGCGAGTAGAGTTGGGCGGTGGTGGTTGCCGAGGCCAGATAGCGGCTCTCGGTGAGCTCCTTGTCGGCACAGCTCCACATCGTCAGGCCGATGGTCATCAGGGCGCAAAGGCCCACAAAAAATCTCTTCATACTATGGTGTTTGTGTTGTTAATTCTTCGTCTGGGGGTGTGCAATAAGTCGCACCCGCCCTCTTTTGCCCACAAATTTAGAGTTTTTGTCGCAAATAGCCGAAAAAAATTTCTACTTTTGTGGTTAGTTCCGAAGGAGCAACAATAATTCACTAACAAATACACACATCAAAAAACCAAAAACTATGAAGAAATTTTTGTTTATGGCACTCGGTTTGGCTCTGCTGACCTCGTGCAACCAGCCCAAGCAGGTAGTTCTGCTCGACCAGAGCGCCTTCGAGGCAACCGTAGACGGCAAACAGACCTCGCTCTACACCCTCACCGCAGGCGATATCACTATGCAGGTGACCAACTTCGGCGCTCGCGTGGTAACCCTCTGGACCCCCGACAAGGCAGGCAATATGGAGGATATCGTGTTGGGCTACAACAACATCGACACCTATATCAACAACCCCGGCGAGCGTTTCTTGGGCGCTTGCGTGGGCCGCTATGCAAACCGTATTGCCGCTGGTAAATTCACCCTCGACGGCAAAGAGTATCAGCTCTCGACCTACAACAATGGTCAGTGCCTCCACGGTGGCGACAAAGGTTTCGATATGGTAGTATGGGACGTTGTTTCGGCTACCGAGAACGAGATTGTTTTCCACTACCTCTCGCCCGACGGTGAGGAGAACTTCCCCGGCAACCTCGACGTTACTATGACCTACACCCTCACCCCCGAGAACGAGTTCAAAGTAACCTACTTGGCTACCACCGACGCTCCCACCGTGTGCAACATCTCGCACCACAGCTTCTTCAACCTCAAAGGCGAGGGCAACGGTACCATCAACGACCACGTTATGACCATCAACGGTAGCTTCAACACTCCTATCGACAGCGTTTATATCCCCACCGGCGAGATTGCAAGCGTAGAGGGTACTCCCTTCGACTTCCGCGCAGGTCAGGTTATTGGCGAGGGTCTGAAAGCCGAGAAAGAGAACGAGCAGCTGGTGAATGGTGCCGGTTACGACCACAACTGGATTCTCGACCGCAAGAGCGAGAATGAGATCGAGTTTGCAGCTTCGGTATGGGAGCCCACCTCGGGCCGCTATATGGAGGTTTGGACCGACCAGCCCGCATTGCAGTTCTATGGTGGTAACTTCTTCGATGGCTCGACCGAGGGTAAATGGGGCCGCACTCTCAACTACCGCGAGTCGTATGCATTGGAGACTCAGCTCTACCCCGACAGCCCCAACCACGCACACTTCCCCTCGACCCGCCTGAACCCCGGCGAGGAGTATAAGCACACTTGCATTTATAAGTTTGCCACTAAATAATTAGGTAAAGGTTTCAGGACAAACGTCTTAGAATCTTTACATTCCCCCTAAATCCCCCTTTGAAAAAGAGGGACTTGGTAAAGGGCCTCCCCATCGGAGGCCCTTTAATTTGTTTCAATCCCAAGTTGAGCCGTAAATGGGATTTCTGACACAGTTGTTGCGTCATAAATAAAGACAAAGGCTTGGCAGAGTGTTGCCAAGCCTTCCTCGCAGGCCTTCCTGCGACCGCATTGCAGGGTGCCTACGGGCACTCCGAGTTCTAAGAGTTCTCCCACATCTGCTTGGGTATTAAAAATAATACCTGCGACCGCATTGCAGGCGGAAGAAGGGGTGGGGTGTTGGGGGCGTGAAGAAACAAAGACGCCCGAATGGGGCCGACCTTTACGGTCGTTTGTTTTAGACACCAACAGCCCACACCCCGCCGAAATGCATCGCAGTGGCTTTTGGGTACCTTTTGCCACCAAAAGGTACAAACAATGCAAAATTCAAAATTCAAAATTGACAAACCTTAGTCGGTCGACGGTCGACGGTTGACAGACGCACTTTTAAGGAGAATTTTAAGAAAGGTCTTGCGTCTATAACCGACAAAGGCTTGGCAAAATACTCTGCCAAGCCTTCTTTTTTGTCTGTTACCGAGGGGATGTTTAGTGAATCTCGATCATTCGTTTTTCGTGCTTCTCTTTGGCCTCGGGCTTCTTGGGCAGCTTGATGCAGAGCATACCCTTGTCGCACTCGGCCTTCACCCCATTGCGGTCTACGTCGTCGGGCAGCACCATGGTCTGCTGAAACTTGGTGTACGAAAACTCGCGGCGCAGGTAGTGGCACTCCTTGTCGTCGCACGAGCACCCCTTGTCTTTGCGCTCCATGGTGATTACCAGGTCGTTTTGGCCGTTGATGTGTACCTCGAAGTCCTCTTTGGTCATACCGGGGGCGGCCACCTCGACGGTGTAGGCATCTTTGCCCTCTTTGACGTTGATTGCGGGGGTTACTGCGGGGTTGAGGGTTGCGGGCAGCCACTCGGCGCCGAGCAGGTCGTTGAAGATCGAGGGCATCCATCCGCCCCCGTTGTGTCGAACAATTGCAGACATAGACAAAACTGGTTTTTGTTGGTTGATTTTATGGTTAGACAAAAGTGCCCCACCTGAGGGGGCGTGTCGCTCGTTGGGGTGCAAACCTTGTGCCACGCTGGGCAAAGACCGAACGTCATAAATAAAAAAAAGCTCGGAACAGCGGTCTGCTCCGAGCCTTCGTTTTGTGTTTTAATTAAGTGGTTAGATTACTCTGCCTATTGGCCTTTCTTGGCGGCATACTCGGCCAAATGTTCGTCGGTCAGAGTAAATGTCCAATAGACATACTTGTACCAAGTGGGATCGTCAATTTCCAAGTCGTTGAACTGCTCTAAATACTCACCATCTTCCGGTTCGTCTTGGATGCGCTGTGTCCAATGGTCGGGAGTAAAAATGTCGTCGCTTATCTCAAAAATAATTTTGCCCTCGATGCTTTCATCCCAAGCACTTTGCAAAAAACGCCCATTGTCTGATTTTGGGAGTTTGGCCAATTCGTTACTAATATCTCCCTTGAAGAATAAGAGCCTTTGGTGTTTGTAACTATAAACCCTACATTCAGTAAAATCTATGTCTTCGATGTAGCTAAATCTATGGGGGTACATAAAGGGGATTTGAGCATCTCCTGGCTCTATGATATTCTTAGAAGTCTCCCCAACGTACGGTGGAACATCTCGAAAAGAATTACCCTCAATTGTTGAGCTATGTCGCACCAGCAGAAAGGTAACGGTGTCTGCTGTGGCATTCTCAATTTCGAGATATCCCCTATAAGGAGGGTAATACATCTCCTTAGGATAACACGAGGCCAACGAACACATCAATACTATAATGGTTGCGAGTTTGTTGATTGTTTTCATAGCTTGGTCGAGTGTTATAATTAATTGATTATTAAATTTTTGCCGGCTGCATATTCGGCCAAGTGCTCATCGGTCAGCGTGAATGTCCAATAGACATACCAATACCAATTGGTGTCGATGTTGCTATAATAGCGAGAATAATAGTCCCAATATGCACCCATTACAGGCTCTTTTTGAATGCGTTGTGTCCATAGCTCGGGAGTGAACACATCGTAATTCATTTCAAAGATAATTTTGTCCTCTATGTGTTCGTCCCAAACACTTTGATCGTATATGCGTAACACTTCACCATTGTTCCCTTCTCTCAATATGGGTAGCTTGGCCATCTCGTCAACAACACTCTTCTCGAAAAATAGAAATCGAGAGCGTTTTTTGTTCAAGCAGTTCCATAGTACAGAAACATCTATCTCATGAATGTAGGAAATACCTATGCGGAATGTTGGAATCTGTATATCTCCTATTTGTATAACATTTTGAGAGCTAACCACAGTATATGGTTCTATGTTCGAAGGGTATTTTGGCTCGTGACGCACTACTAACAATGTAAGATCCTTGGACGTTGCATTTTCTACCTCTACGAAACATTCGTATGGAGGAGTGAGCTCTTCCCGTGGGTCGCAAGAGGCCAACGAACACATCAATACTATAATGGTTGCGAGTTTATTGATTGTTTTCATAGCCTGGTTGAGTATTATAATTGACTGTTTATTAAATTTTTGTAAGTTCTCACATCTGTGACATTGCGTGTCAGAGGAGAGAATATCTCATGTATTGACAACGCCCGACTACCATACTTATCCCATAAAAATTCTGGCTCAAACCAATAATTTTTGTCTATTTCAGGGTATTCAGTGCCCGAGATGTCTTGGAAATCATAACCTTCTTTTTGCATAATAAAACCCATCGCATGAGCCCACATTTCAGTCACCCCACAGTGGCCATTGTGAGGGGTGTCTGCTGTTCCATACACACCAAGTCCCTGTAAATAACTGCTCACTTCATAATCTATAACATTTCCCCACCACATTGCTCTGGCCATTGTATTGGTGCCAACTTGGTTAAAATGTGATGCATGTGCCAGCTCATGACAAGTAGACTTGTATATGTCGGCCGCGTCGAGATTGTCAGTGTCAAATATCAATATGTCTGGGCCAAGGCATGCAATTATTGTTATCAAAATGTGTGTAATTCTCAAATCTCCAGTGGCAAGAAATCTTGCAAACTCAGCGGCTGTTATTTGAAATGTTAAAGGTGTTTTGTGGTTTATCATTGGGCAAGCAGCACCTCCAAAAGCATGGATGCCCCACAATCTCATTCTTGAGGGGGGTGTTGTAATTCCTTCTGCCACACACCTCTCGTAATAATCATAAGTGGCATTGTTTATCCACGATAAAGTCCAGCCCCTTAAAGTGCTACTCTTGGTGAAGTTTTTGGTTCTTGTTGTTCCTAAGTTCACCTTAGAGGGAAGCAGCAATTCAAAACGATAGCCAATTTTGTAATCCTTGGTAGCGTTTTCAAAACACAACTCTACTGTGGGATCGTCTCCCAATCTGCCAGTTATACTATACCCACCCGTCGCAGAGGTGTGGGTTGTCTTGGTTATGATCCCCTTTCTGTATCTTACTTTAATTCCTTTTACGGGTCTTTCGTCAACTGTAATTGTTCCGACGTATCGTTGGTTGGCAAGAGCCATAGTCGAAGCTGAGGGGTCCATTACACCTGTTTCGGCATAATTAACAGACACAGCCTCTATGGCAGCAATGTCAATAGTACCGGTAGTGGATTCCACCTCGGTATCGTCGTCATCGGGAATGTAACACTCCTCCAAAATCTCATAAGTAATATCTGTGGGGAGTGTGGTGTTAATCGGAATGACCGTATATTGCCAAGTGATTTGATCTTCTGGCAACGAAGGGTCGTGATACTCCGACGGGTCGTAATCAAACTCTACATCCAGTGGATAGTTGAATAGTTCCCAACCTGTGTCGAGCAGATAGTCCATCTGCTCTTTGTCGGCAGGTAGGAATCTTGCATAAATGTGGGTTGCTACAATAATTTCATCTGCAATACTACCTCCGGTACGGGTAGTGGGATAGAGGACTTCGCAGGCGGCCTTCATAGCCTCGACCGAATAAGGGTTCGGTACTTTCACACCCTCGATTGTCGAGGTCGTCTGTGGTTGTGGTTCAACATTCATTTCGTCTTCTTGCCATCCGGTATTGCTACACGACCAAATGGCTAACGCAGCGATAATAATCGCCACACAATTCCATTTTTTCATAGTGGTTGTGATGTTAAAAAGGTTAATAGAATGAAATGTCACCCCAAAATTAACCAAACAGAGTTTAATTTGCAAATAAATTCGAGAAAATTTGCACATAAGAAGGGCGGGTTGAGTTTGAACTATTTGCGTGGCCCATCCTATTTGTGGTTTACAAACAAAATAGCGCGAAAATTTGGTGGCTGAAAAATTATTTCCTACCTTTGGAGTGCTGTTAGGGGTGCCTCACAGGTCAGCGCCTCCCTCGGTGGGGGGGTAAGTTGGTGGTTGTGGGGCTGAGATGATACCCTCCGAACCTGATATGTATAATGACAGCGCAGGGAAACGGTATTTTATGGACAAGAGAGGTAACGGTAGAATTCGCAAAACCACAATACTTAATTGCTTCTACTAACCGCCGTGAACGGTAACTCTAAATGAACCTGATAATCGTACCCTGCAATAGTCGTTGCAGGGTACGATTTTTTTTGTGGCTCTATTAAACTACCGTTATTATGATAAACAAAGAGAGATTTATGGCCGATGTGGAGGCTGTGCGCCACCGCTCGCCACTTGTACACAGCATCACCAACTATGTGGTAATGAACAACACCGCCAACGCGCTGCTGGCCATTGGTGCCTCGCCCGTAATGGCCCACTGGGTGGCCGAAATGGAGGAGATGACCGCCATTGCAGGTGCTCTGGTGATCAACATCGGCACACTCGACGACCAATGGATCGAGGGTATGATTGCCGCAGGTGTGGCAGCCTCGAAGAGGGGTACTCCCATAGTGCTCGACCCCGTGGGTGCGGGTGCAACCTCGCAGCGTACCGCCACCGCCTTGCGCATCATAGACGAGTGTAAGCCCACCATTATTCGTGGCAACGGTAGCGAGATTATGGCCCTGGTAGACGCATCCGTAAAGAGCAAAGGCGTGGATTCGAGCGCCGCGAGCAGCGATGCGCTGGGTGCTGCCAAGGTGTTGGCCGCGAGTAGTGGTGCGGTGGTTGTCATCAGCGGCCCCACCGACTACATTACCGACGGCCAGAGGGTGGAAACCATCTCGAACGGCAACCCCATAATGACCTCCGTGACAGGTATGGGCTGCACGGCTACGGCTATGGTGGGGGCTTTTGCGGCTGTCAATCCCAACCCTATGGAGGCTGCTTTGCACGCTATGGCCGTTATGGGCATTGCGGGCCAGAGGGCTGCCGCCTATTCCAAAGGTAGTGGCTCGATGCAGCTCAACTTCCTCGACGAACTCTACAACTTTTCGTCGGTCGAGGCGGCCCAAATGGTGTGTCAATAGAGAGTAAATAAATCAAAGATATGAACAGAGAATCATTAAGACTATACTTGGTGACCGACCGAGGGCTGTCGCTGGGGCGTTCGCTCGAAGAGGTTGTTATTGAGGCTGTTGCGGGAGGTGCAACAATGGTGCAACTCCGCGAAAAAGAGGCCCCCACGGGCGAGTTTGTGGCTCTGGCCAAGAGGCTCCGAGCACTCCTTGCACCCTTGGGTGTGCCCCTCATCATAAACGACCGAGTGGATGTGGCCCTTGCGGCTGATGCCGACGGAGTCCACATTGGTCAGAGCGATATGGCCTATGAAGATGCCCGCCGACTCTTGGGGCCCAACAAAATCATTGGCCTCTCGGTGGAGAACTTCCACGACTTGGAGGTGGCAAACGGACTCGATGTCGACTACATCGGCATCTCGCCCGTCTATGGCACTCCCACCAAGACCGACACCGCTCAGCCCTTTGGCTTGGAGGGGTTGCGTCGGGCTGTGGAGATGAGCCTTCATCCAACGGTGGCCATTGGCGGAATGAACGCCCAGACCATTGGCGACGTTATGCAGGCAGGAACCGATGGCGTGGCCGTAGTGTCGGCCATCTGCTCGGCCCCCTCGCCACGTCAGGCTGCACAGGAGTTGTTGTCACTAACAAAATTGTAGAGAATAATATGAGCTGGACAAAAGAGATTTGGCAGAAATCGCTGCCCATCTATGAGCGCATCATTGCCCACCCATTCATCAAGGAGTTGGCCGAGGGAACGCTCGCAACCGAGAAATTTGTGCGCTACATTGCACAAGACGAAATATATATCAAAAACTATGGCGAGGAGATGATGCTGATGGCCGATATGATGCCCGACGAGCAGATGAGCCAGATGTTCCGCGCCTTTGCCAAAGAGGGTATGGAGGCCGAAGGTGCTATGCACCAACTGCTCATCGACCGCTTTGGTATCGACACCGCCGTTGAGCCTTCGAGCGTAACCAGCGGCTATATGGCCCACACCCGAGCCCACATCAACAGCGGCTCGCTGGCCCACGCAATGGCAGCAATGTTGCCCTGTATGTGGATCTACAATGAGGTGGGGCTCTACATCTACGCCCACCGAAACCCCAATCCCAACCCCTATGCCGATTGGGTGGCAACCTACGCCTCGGAAGATTTCACCGAGGGCACACGCCTGATTTTGGACCTCTGCGACCGCATAGCTGCCGAGGCCGATGACAAGGTGAGGGAAGAGATGAACGAGGCCTATTTGATTGCTGCCGAGTATGAGTGGGCCTTCTGGAATTGGGGCTACAACGGCAAATAAACGACTCGTATGAAAAAGGGAGAATTTGGACTTATTGACCACATACGAGCCACCTTTGCTCGGCCCGCCGAGGGAATGGTGGGCATTGGCGACGACTGCGCCATTGTGCCCGCAGGCGAGTGCGACCTGCTCATCTCGACCGATATGGTTATCGAGGGGGTGCACTTTCTGCGTAGCGACGCAGAGCCCGAAGCAGTGGGCTACAAGGCTGCGGCCGTAAACATCAGCGACATTGCCGCCATGGGTGGCGAGCCCGTGGCTACGTTCCTCTCCATCGCTCTGCCCAAGGATGCGCAGGGCGAGTGGGTGGAGCGTTTCTTGGAGGGCTATCGTGCCATCAGCGAACAGTATGGCGTGGCTCTGCTGGGGGGCGACACCACCTCGTCGCTCCGCGATGTGGCCATAAATGTGGCCGTCGTGGGGCGTTGCGAGCGTGGCCGAGCGCTGCTGCGTAGTGGCGCACAAGTGGGCGACACAATCTACGTCACGGGCCCTCTGGGCGATTCGGGTGCGGGTTTGAAGGCTATCTTGGAGGGCATAGAGCGCACCCCCGAGGTGGAGGCTCTCATCGACCGCCACTATCGCCCCACACCCCGTGTGGCCGAGGGTGTGGCCATTCGCACTTCGGGCAAGGCACACGCAATGATGGACATCTCCGACGGCATTGCCTCCGACCTCGGACACATCCTGCGAGCTTCGGGCGTGGGTGCCGAGGTCGATTTGGACTCTCTGCCCATCTCGCCCCAGATGCGCACGGTGGCTGCCGCAAAGGGTTGGAATGCAAGCCATCTGGCAGCCTCGGCAGGCGAAGACTACGAACTGCTGGTGGTGGGTACCTCGGAGCTGCCACAACTTGTAGGCGTGCCCCTCTACCCAATAGGCCGCATAACCGCAGGGAGCGGAATTGTGTGGCTCGAAGGGGGCAAACAAACGGAGTTTAACAAATCGGGATACAAACACTTTTAAGCACTATGAAATACAACAGAGTTTTGACCATCGCAGGTAGCGATTCGGGCGGTGGCGCAGGCATTCAGGCCGACATTAAGGCCATCTCGGCCCTCGGCTGCTTTGCCACATCGGCCATCACAGCCGTAACCGTACAAAATACCCTCGGTGTGGAGGCCGTACACCCCATTCCGCTCGACATTCTGCGCGGGCAGATAGAGGCCGTGTTGAGCGACATTGGCACCGATGCCGTAAAGATTGGTATGCTCCACTCGTCGGAGGTGGTTGAGGTGGTTGCCGATGTGCTTCAAAAGTACAACATCCGCAATGTGGTGCTCGACCCCGTGATGGTGTCGACCTCGGGCCACAGGCTTATCGAGGAGAGCGCTATTGACACTCTGCGCAGGGTGCTGATTCCACAAGCAAGGGTTATTACGCCCAATATCCCCGAGGCCGAGATACTTGCGGGGGTGAAGATTACCGCCAACGACCAACTTGCCGAGGTGGCTCGACAGTTGTCGCTGGGGGGCAGGGTGTCGGTGCTGCTCAAAGCGGGCCACCTGACCGAAGATAGGCTTGTGGACATCTTCTATAATGCCGAGCAGGACACCATTACCGAACTGCCCTCGGCGCGCGTGTATACGCCCAATACCCACGGCACGGGTTGCACGCTTTCGAGTGCTCTGGCGGCATTGCTGGCCAAGGGCTATGAGCTGACCGATGCTGCCCGAGGAGCCAAGGAGTATATCAACCAGGCGATTATTTCGGGCACTCGCTACGAGATTGGCGGTGGCCACGGGCCTGTGGACCACTTTTGGGCACATAGATAGGGGCTTGGGGCTTGCTTTTTGCTGTTGTGGAAACCAGCAAATTGGGGTGTGAGGGGTGCGAGAAAAGTAAATATCGGGCCTAAAATTCAATTTTTTGTGCCTTGAATTTTGGAAATTGAAATTTATTCGTACATTTGCAGGCCGAAAGAGAAATAATCCTTTCGTGCAACCCGATTTGGAGAGATGCCGGAGTGGTCGATCGGGGCGGTCTCGAAAACCGTTATACCTTCGGGTATCCAGGGTTCGAATCCCTGTCTCTCCGCAAAATGGCAAAGAAGCCCAAAACCTCTGCGAAAGCATTGTTTTTTTTATGCATATAGGTGGCTGGGAGTTTACTCACAAGCCACCTATATGCATAAAAAAGCAACTTTCCGAAGGGAAAGTTGTGGGCTTCTTTGGTAGTTTGCAAGGGCCCCGCGGCGAGCGGGAGGGATCACGGAGCGCAGCGACGTAATCCCCAAACACCCCAAAACACCCCAAAACAAACAGAGGAGTGCGGCAGTGCACTCCTCTGCTGGTTATTTACTCTGTCACAAAGAGCCCCTCGATGTCGGCCCAAGTGCAGTCGTTGGGGGTGGCAGGGTCGATGCCCAAAATGTGGGAAATTATCAGGTGGTCGTTCAGGTTTTGGAACACCTTATCGTGCGAGTAGCCACTCTTGAACGCCGGGCCACAGCCGTAGAACACCATGTGCATCTCTCTGTCATAAGGATTATAGCCGTGGTTGGAGTACTTGGGTGTGGGGCGGCCTCCGTCGGCACTCTTGTTGTAGACCACCTTCCAACCCGTGTCGGCCAGCAGTACAATGGGGTAGATGCGGGTGGCAAAAGTGCCATAGTGCAACTCCTCGGGCATATCTTCGCGCAACCACACGCGGTAGTGGCCCTCCTCCTCGTTGGCTTTCAGAATCTCGTAAATCTCTTGTGTCTCGGAGAGGTTGCGAGGTTTGAGCGTCACGGGGTTGGAGTTGTAGTAGTACTGTATGCGGTTGGGAATGAGCGAGTAGACATTGAAGTACTTGTCGGGGTCGAGTTCCACCATTCCGTGGTCGGAGGTGAAGATGATGTTGGTGTTCTCAAATACGGGTGAGCGGCGAATCTCGCGCATAAAGTAGGCCAGCGCATCGTCTATCTCCTCCACCACTCGGCGAGTCTGCTCGGAGGTGGGGCTGTAATCGTGCTCCACAGCGTCGGGCTCGTCGAAATACCACATCACAAGGTGGGGAATATCGTCCACATCCTCCTGACACATTGCGTCGATAACCTTGTCGGCCAGCTGCTTATACGAGAGGCGGTAGTTGTAGGGCATAGCCACCGTGGGTTTGTGGCCGCCAATGGCTGCGTCGATGCCCACCCAGCCGTAGACGTGGGCCGTAAGTCCCTGTCGCTCAACGGTGTTCCAGATAGGCTCGCCCTTGTAGAAGTCGGCATTGGCGCGGGCCGCATCGTCGCTTATGGAGTAGGTCTTGTAGGTGGTTTCGTCGAAGAAGGTGTTGTTCACTATGCCGTGGTGGTCGGGGTGCAAGCCTGTGGCCATGGAGTAGTGGTTGGGGAAGGTGTTGCTGGGGAAGCAGGGCATAATCTCCGAGTAGACGCCCACACGAGCTATCGAGTCGAGCGTGGGGGTGTCGTACATCTCGGCCAGGTCGTAGCGGAAGGCATCCATCGAGAGGATTATCACACGGGGCTCGTCGGATGAGGCGGGGGTGTCGGTATTAGGCGTATCGGGTGTGGGCGTTGGGGGCACCTGGGGGCCACAAGCCACCAGCACAATCAGGCCAAGCACCCAGAGGGCGTGTTTCCAGAGTCGTTTCATCGTGTTGTAGTTTTGTTGGTTACCACATAGGTAGTGTTCTTTGCCACAAAAGTATATAAAATATAGTAGCCACAACACTCTCGCGATATTTTTTTGCACATTGTGGGCTGTGTAGGAATTTAGGGCGCTATTTTGTATCTTTGCGCGATTTTTTAGAAAACAGGTTAGTAGTTAGTTATATTTTAGTCGATGAAAAAACCTTCACTCGTACACTCCATAATACCCATTCTCACCCTGCTTGTACTGATTGCCCTAAACGTGTGGCTCGATCCCGACAACACAATGGGGGGCTCCAATCAACTCGCGCTGGTGCTCGCCTCGATGGTGGGTGGCGTGGTTGCCCTCTGCACCGGCAGCTCGTGGGAGAAAATCCTCGAAGGCGTGAGCCGCTCGTTTGCAAATGCCGTACCCGCAATGCTCATTCTGCTGATGGTGGGTGCGCTCTCGGGCTCGTGGATGACAAGCGGTGTAATCCCCACGATGATTTATTATGGCCTCGATGTGCTTCGCCCCGAGTTCTTTTTGCCCGCCACGGTGCTGCTGTGTATTGTGATTTCGGTGGCTACGGGTAGTTCGTGGTCTACGATTGCGACCATTGGCGTGGCTCTGATTGCTGTGGGCAACGCCCTGGGCATAAATCCTGCGTGGAGTGCGGGTGCAATCATCTCGGGTGCCTACTTTGGCGACAAGGTTTCGCCCCTATCCGATACCACCAACCTTGCGGCCACCGTTGCCGAGGTGCCACTGTTTCGACACATACGCTTTATGATGCGTACAACGGTGCCTTCGATATTGCTTACGCTTGTAATCTTTACCATTATGGGCATTGTAGTAGGAGGCTCGGAGGCCGAGGTGGGCACTACGGCCGAGTACCAACAGGCCATTGCTTCGACCTATAACATTAGCGGCTGGCTGATGCTTATACCGCTCGTTGTGATAGTGTTGATTGCACGAGGAATGCCAGCTATACCGGTGCTGATGATTGGCTCGCTGCTGGCGGTGGTTTGTGCTGCCATTTCCCAACAGCCCCTGCTCCAACAACTTGCGGGCGAGCCTCTTAGTTGGGGAAGTGGATATAACGTGCTGATGAAGTGTATGTATGGTACCACCTCGCCCCAGACGGGGGTGGCGGCCGTGAACGACTTGCTCGAAACGGGCGGTATGGCGGGAATGATGAATACCGTGTGGCTGATTATCTCGGCCATGATTTTTGCGGGTGTTATGGAGGCGGGGCGCTTCCTCGAAACGATGACCGATGCGCTGGTGAGCCACTTGCAGCGTCGTGCTCCTATGGTTTCGGCCACGGTGGCTTCGTGCCTGCTGTTCAACCTCACCACGGGCGACCAATATATGTCGATTGTGGTGCCCGGAAAGATGTTTCACTCGGCCTACCGCCGCCAGGGCTACTCCTCGACACTGCTGAGCCGCACGTTGGAGGATGGCGCGACGGTTACGAGTGTGCTGATACCCTGGAACACTTGTGGTGCCACTCAGGCTACGGTTTTGGGTGTTGCCACACTCTCATATCTGCCCTTTGCATTTTTCTGCTGGCTTTCGCCTCTTGTGACCATTTTGTTTGCGTGGCTGGGCATTGCGCAGAAGGATAAGGAGTAGGTGGATTGAGCGATTTTTTTGGTAAAGTAAAAAAATGCGTTACCTTTGTGGCGCATTTGCGTATTACTCCACCGATGTTGAGGTAGGATGTGCGCAGGTGGGATATATTGGAGAGATGGCAGAGTGGTCGATTGCGGCGGTCTTGAAAACCGTTGAACAGCGATGTTCCGGGGGTTCGAATCCCTCTCTCTCCGCATCAAGCAAAAGATAGGCGGAGGCTGCTTTGCAGCCGTAACAACCCAAAAAAAAGGCAGAAGAGTCAAATACATTTACTCTCTGCCTTTTTTTTGGTTGTGGCCTTTGGCCAACCGCCTATATTTGGCTTGCAAATTAAGGAGTAAAGGGAAAGGCGACCGCAGGGAGCCAATCCCTCCGCTACAACTCCACCGAGTAGTTCTCGGGAATCTCGATGATGGCGCTGTCGGTAAGTCCGCGCGAGGTTACCTCGATGCGGTTTATGCCACGTTCGAGGTCGAGGTTGCTCCACGTCATCACGCCACCCTCGTTCTCCCTCTGGCCCACAAACTCGCCATTCAGAGTTAGTTCGGCGGTGGGCAGGTTGGTGTAGACCTTGATGGTTTGGAGTGTGTCGAGGCGGCGGCTCCAACGCTTCTCCGCTATGTGTACAAACTCGTCGTTCCTATTCCAAGCACCCTTATAGCGGTAGAAGGCGTCTTTGCGCTCCTGGCGGTTGAACGACACAAGGCCCATATCGCTCACCCTGCCCGACGCACGCGAGGCATCCACAGCGGGGTAGTCGAAAAGGCTGTCCACAAAGAGGCCCCAGAAGAGATTGTCGCCCGCCAACGAGGCCAGGTAGGTGTCGTGGAAGTGGGCCTGCCACCTCTCGGGGTGCCAATGGCTATTTGCGACGGGTTTTTCGAGCAGGTCGCTCTGGTGGAAGATGCTGCCGCCACACTTGTAGCTCACGCCACTACGCAGCGCACGCCAGTCGGGGTTGTTGTGAATCTGCTCCTGCCATACGGCAATATCTTCGGGCAGTCCGTCGGTCCAGCCGAATACGTGGCTCCACACCACCAGATCGGTGATGAAGTTTATCTCGCCATCTTGGTTGCTCCAACCACAGGTGAGTCGTGCAGGGTCGATGCGTTTGGCCAGCGAGTTCAGCTCGCGGATGAAGGCCACAGGGCTCTCGCCACGCACCTCCATCTCCGAAAAGATGTTCCACACGGCCACCGAGGGGTGGTTGTAGAGTTGGTAGATCATCTCGGAGAGTTGCTCTTTGCCGTTCTGGCGGAAGGCCTCGGTGTTGAAGAAACCTTTGCCGTTGATGGTGGTCGAGCCTATGAAGGGGAGGTCGTTGATGACCAGCAGACCCAGGTCGTTGCAGATGTCGTAGAGGCGTGGGTGGTGAGTGCCGCCCACGATGCGAACGGTGTTGGCTCCCATCTCGACGGCTATGGCGAGGTCTTCTTCGATGTCGCGTGCATAGATGGCGTTGCCACACAAGGGGCGGTCGCGGTGGAGCAGTACGCCACGCACGGGGTAGGGCTCTCCGTTGAGCATAATGCCCTCATCGCCAACGGCTATGGTGCGGAATCCGTAGGTGGTGCGCACCTTGTCTTTCACCTCGTCGCTGGTCGAGAGAGTTGCGGTGAAGGAGTACATTGCGGGGTTGGCGGTGCCGTGCCATAGGGTGGGGTTGGCAACCTCAAAGGGGATGTAGGCGGTGGTGGTGCCATTGATGGTGCGCACACGCTGCGAGGTGGCAAACACCTCGTTGCCCTCGGCATCGCTGATGGTCAGGTCGATGGTGCCGCTTACCACGCTCTTGGCGCTCACTTTTACCTCCACTTCGCCTCGTGCAACCTCGGTTGAGAGCTCTTTGGTGTTGATGTAGATGCCGTTTGAGGAGTAGTGTTCGAGGGCAAAGTGGGTGGGCTCCTCGACAATCAGCGTCACCTCGCGGAAGAGGCCGCCATAGTTGATTCCGTTGCCCTCGGTGGGCATTACGTCTATGTTTTTGCCGTTGTTGACAATAATCCAGATGAGGTCGCGACCGTTGTAGCCGAGCAGGTCGCCAATCTCGAACGTAAAGGCGTTGCTACCGCCCTCGTGACGCCCCACATAGCGGCCATTTACGAGCAGGTCGGTAACCAGACTTGCACCCTCAAAGCGGATGTAGACACGCCTCTGTCGCCACTCGGGCTTGGCGTCGATGTAGCGCATATAGTTGCCCTCGCCACGATAGTAGTCGGCCTTGCCGCTCAGGGCGTCGAGATTCCATTGGTGGGGGAGGTTTACGATGTGCGACTCGCTCTCGCTGTGGGTAAAGAACTTCCAGTTGCGCGACAGGTCGTAGGTCTGACGAGCCTCTGCTCCAACCACCGAAAGAAGTAGGTTGGCGGTCAGCAGAAGGAGATATTTCAAGTTGGTGAGTGCTCTCATTTGGTCTTCAAAAGTTGTGTGTGTGGCTTTTGTTGCACCCGACATAGTCGGGTAGATTTGCACAAAGGTAAAAAAATAACTACATTTCGGAAAATTTTTTGCATAACCACAGCTTTTAGTTCTAACACCTATGAATGTTTTAGACATCATTTTGGCCATTTTGCTCGTCGTGGGCGCAGTGAACGGCTTTCGTAAGGGTATAATATCCCAACTTTGTGGCCTGGCGGGCGTGCTGCTGGGCGTGTGGCTCGGCTTCAAGTTTGGCGACCGCTTGGGCGTGTGGCTCGGCGTGGAGATTGGCGAGATTGCCTCGTTTGTGATTATCTTCATCGGAGCAGTGCTGCTGGCGGCTCTGGCGGGCAGAATCTCGGCTGCCATATTGCGAGCCACAGGGCTGGGCATACTGAATCGCTTGGGCGGTATGGCCCTCTCGCTGGTGGAGTATGTGCTCATCTGCTCGCTGCTGCTGGGATTGTTCCAGAGGGTGAACAACGCTACCAGATGGGTGGAGTCCAAAGTTGTGGAGGAGTCGGTGCTGGTCGAGCCCGTAATGAAGGTGTCGGAGTTTGTGTTCCCCTACCTTGTGGAGCTGAAAGATGCCATTGTGGAGAGCGACTCGTTCAAGCTTAACAACAAGCCCCAAGAGGCGCAAAATCAAGAAATTTAATCCCCCCGCAGAGATAGAAAACTATGAAGGGTATTGTAATAGAGAGTACGGGCAGCTGGTATAAGGTCGATATCGATGGTGCCATCCACGACTGCCGCACACGAGGCCGACTGAGGCTCAAAGGTTTCCGCTCCACTTCGCCCGTAGTTGTGGGCGACCGTGTGGAGGTGGAGTTTACCGAGGCGGGCGAGGGTATGATTACCTCCATTGACACCCGCACCAACTACATCATCCGCAAGGCGTCGAACCTCTCGAAGGAGTCGCACATCATTGCGGCCAATGTGGATGCAGCGGCCATTGTGGCCACCCTTGCAGCCCCCATCACCGCCCCCGAATTTATAGACCGATTTTTGGTTACCTGCGAGGCCTACAAGGTGCCTGCCGTAATCATCCTCAATAAGATTGACACGGCTCGCAACCACCCCGAGGAGTTGGCTGCCTTCCGCGACATCTACACCAAGGCGGGTTACCGCATAATCGAGTGCTCGGCACTCACGGGCGAGGGTGTCGAGGAGGTTGTGGAACTGCTCCGAGGCAAGACCACACTGCTTTCGGGCAACTCGGGCGTGGGCAAATCAACCCTTGTGAACGCCATAGAGCCCAATGCTCTGGCCAAGACGGGCGAAATCTCGGAGGCTCACTTGCAAGGCAAACACACCACCACTTTTTCGCACGTCTACCCTCTGTCGTTTGGCGGCCGCATAATCGACACTCCCGGCATCCGTGGCTTTGGCCTTATAGACATCAAACCCGAGGAGTTGTATCACTACTTCCCCGAAATTATGGCCCACAGCAAGGGGTGTAAGTTCTACAACTGCACCCACACCCACGAGCCCCACTGTGCCGTGACCGAGGCTGTGGCCGACGGCCTTATCTCGATGAGCCGTTACGAAAGTTACCTCAAAATTCTCGACGACGATGGCAAATACCGATAAAACCGTGGCTTCGGAGCAACAGCTCCACGAACACACCACCGAGTGGTACACCGAGCGTGTGGAGTGGCTCTCGGAGTTTATGCTCCCCGAGCGCTATGCCACAATGCAGCGCGTGGTGGGCGACCGCACACGCTATATGACCATCTGTGCCGAAAATACCTTCCACCCCCAGAATGCCAGCGCTTTGGTGCGCCACTGCGAGGCTTTTGGTGTGCAGGAGCTCCACGCCATTGAGTTTTTGTGTGGCTTTCAGGCCAACCTGCACATCGTGCGCGGTACGGACAAATGGGTAGACATCCGTCGCTACGAATCGACCGCCGAGGCAGTGGCCCACCTGAAAGAGCAAGGCTATCGCATCGTGGCTGCCACACCCCATACCAACGACAAAACTCCCGACTCGTTCGACGTTGCGGCAGGCCCCTTCTGCTTGGTCTTTGGCACCGAGAAGCAGGGCATTTCGCCCGAGATTATGGCCGTAGCCGACGAGTTTGTGAAGATACCTATGTATGGCTTTGTCGAGAGCCTGAACGTGTCGGCTTGTGCGGCAATTCTTATCCAGGGAATGGTCGAAAGGCTCCACCGCAGCGATGTGGATTGGAGGCTCGACGACCACCAAAAGGCCGCTCTGCTCTACCGCTGGATGCGCGAGAGCGTCAAGGAGGCCGACCATATTTTGAAGCAAAAGTTTTCCGACGATATTTAGGATAGAGTTATATGACACTACTTCGTACCCAATTTCTGCAACACATAGGACAAACCTCACCCGCACCCCAACTTATAGAGGTGGCCAAGGCCGAGGGCGTATTTTTCTACACCCCCGAGGGAAAACCCTACTACGACCTTATTTCGGGAGTGTCGGTGAGCAACGTGGGCCACAACAACCCCGCAGTTGTCGAGGCCGTATGTGCCCAAGCAAGGGATTATATGCACATTATGGTCTATGGCGAGGTGGTCGAGAGGCCTCAGGTGGAGTTTGCCCGTCGATTGGCCGAGGAGTTGCCCGAGCCGCTCGATAGTGTCTACTTCCTCTCGTCGGGTGCCGAGGCGGTGGAGGGTGCGCTAAAATTGGCCAAACGAGCCACGGGCCGCACCGAGCTGATAGGTATGCGCAATGCCTACCACGGCTCTACCCACGGCGCAATGAGTATGATGGGTGGCGAGGATTGGAACTACGCCTTCCGACCACTGCTGCCCGATGTGCGCCACATACGTTTCAACTCCTTTGAGGACTTGCAGTATATAACCACCCGCACCGCAGGAGTGCTGGTCGAGCCTGTGCAGGGCGAAGCGGGAGTGGTAGTCCCCACCGAGGGCTACCTCGAAGCTCTCCGCGCACGCTGTACCGAGGTGGGTGCCAAGCTGATTTTCGACGAGATACAGATGGGCTTTGGGCGTAGTGGCTCGATGTTCGCCTGCCAGAAATATGGTGTAACCCCCGACATCCTCTGCTTGGCAAAGGCTCTGGGCGGAGGTATGCCCCTGGGAGCATTTGTGAGCGACCACCAAACGATGAACCTGCTCACCCACAACCCCGTGCTGGGCCATATAACCACCTTTGGAGGCCACCCTGTGTGCTGTGCTGCGGGCTTGGCGGCTTTCAACTTCATTGAGGAGCAGGGCCTTGTGGCCGAGGTGGAGAAAAAGGGAGCACTGTTTGAGAGCCTGCTGGCCGACCACCCTGCTGTGAAGGAGATTCGCCGCTGCGGATTGCTGCTGGCTGTCGAACTCGGCAGCAGCGAGCGCTACTTCCGCCTGCTCGACTTGTTCATCGAGGCGGGCATACTGAGCGACTGCTTCCTCTTCTGCGAGAGTGCCTTCCGCATTTCGCCCCCGCTGACAATCACCACCGAGCAGATTGAGGATTGTTGCCGACTCATTCGCTCGTGCCTGGATAGGCTTTAATGTCTAACGTCTAACGAATAAGAGTTATAGGAGAACTAAGAGTAATAAGATTCTTATAACTCCTATAACTCTTATATATCCTATATCTCCTATAAAAATTAAGGACCTTAAAGCCCTCGGTGGCCTTAAAGTCCTTAATGTTTAACCTTCAATCTTCATTTTTTGTTAGAAGCAAACGCCGAGCCTTACCTGCATAAGGTTCTGCTCACGCATGCTATAACCAATAGCAAGCGAGAACTGACCAAAGTCCAAACCTACCGAGGGGTTGATGCCATAGGTGGCTTTCTTGTCGGCGAGGTCGATATATTGGCCGGCTTTGAGGTCTACGAAGGGGCTTACACCTCTGTTCAGAATGCTCCAAC
This sequence comes from Tidjanibacter sp., assembly GCA_045614885.1. Classification (GTDB taxonomy): domain Bacteria; phylum Bacteroidota; class Bacteroidia; order Bacteroidales; family Rikenellaceae; genus Tidjanibacter. Next base: position 49,865 of record JAZLDU010000029.1, read on the forward strand.
GAGCGTTCACAAAGAGCGAGGGAACGTAGTGGGGAGCCTCCTCGACATTGCCGTCGGCCCACTCGGCACCAAAGCCTGCGCCACCACCCACAAACAGACCGTTGCCAAAGGCCCAGCCGTGGGCCGAGGTGATGTGGAAGATGCTGATGTCAGTGGCCGACAACTCGATGTTGAAGGCGTAACCTTTGTCGAACCATTTGTTTTCGTTCTCCTGAGCGAAGGTGGCCGAGGTGATACCAACCAGCAGGGCCACAAGTGCGATAAATTTCTTCATAGTGTGTAATAGTTATTAGTTGTTTTTGATAGAGTCGAGTTTGGCTTGTGCCTCGGCTTTGCGCTGCTCGGCAGCTTCGAGCTCCTGCTCCATGCGAGCCTTCTCGGCAGCGGTGCGAACTTTGGGGTTCGACTTGCGTTTCTGCTCCTGATAGAATGCTTTGCTTTCGAGCTTGGTAGCCTCGTAGTTTGCTTTGTCGATTTTGTGCTGCAATTTTGCGCTCTCTTTCATGTCGCGGAATGCGCGTTTGAGGAAACCCTCTTTTTTCTCCTGATTTTCCATAGTTTCTGTTTGTTGAGTGTTTACATTGTTTGAGTTGTTCTCTTGTGCGTTTGCGTTCAGGGTGACGGCACCCAGCAGGGTGGCCAGAATAATACCTTTTTTCATAATGCTCTTGGGGTTTTAAGTTGTTAAATATGTTTCGATGGTGCAAAGGTAGGGCGTATGTTGGCCGTAAATTCGCCTAAAATGCCAATAAATTGGAATGATTGGGGCGAAATGGTGGTCGTAGTGGCCTAAAATGCCAAAAAAGCGCCTATATTTGTATTGCAAAACTTCACCAACTATCCGATATGGACAAACAGATTTCCTATGTGCAGTGGCGAGCCCGCCTGAACGAGATTACCCCCAGCGATATGCGCCTGGGCGAGGATGTGTTGCTCATCGAGGGCCGCACACCCAAAGAGATGAAAGATACTCCGTTTAAGGTCGATGCCACCACTTGTATTATATATAGGCGTGGCGGTGTTCGCTTTATGGTCAATATGAAAGAGTTTTGGGCCGAGGCCCCTTGTATGGTGGTGTTGCCTGCCGATGCCATTATTGCTACGCTCGACGTGTCGGCCGATATCGACTCGGACATTGTGGTTATGTCGCGCAACTTTTCGGACTCGCTCTTTACGGCCCACCAAAACCTGTCGCCACTCTACAAGGCCATTCTCGACAACCCCATCATCGACCTCAAAGATACTGGTATTCAGGCTATCGAGCACTATTACCAGATGCTCAAATCGCTCGTTACCTGCTCCGACTCGCCCTATGCGCTCGAAGCGGTCCGCCACCTGACTATGGCACTCTTCTATGCCTTCACGAGCGGTATGCACACCACCACCGCCTTACAGCCCAAGAGTCGTGGCGACGAGATTTTTGAGCAGTTTGTAGAGCTGCTGAGGGCCAACTACAAGAGTCAGCACGAACTCGGCTACTATGCCGAGCAGATGTGCCTAACGCCCAAGTATTTGAGCAAGGCGGTGCGAATGGCCACGGGGCGCACGGCCACGGAGTGGATAGACGACTATGTGACCACCGAGGCCAAGGCTCTGCTCACCTCGACGCAGCTGACCATTCAGCAGATTTCTGATCAGTTGGGATTTCGCTCGCAGTCGCTCTTTGGCAAGTTCTTCAAGCGCGTGGTGGGCCTTTCGCCACGCGAGTACCGCAATCAGGCGGTCGGGTAGGTATTATAAATCATTAAGGACCTTAAAGCCCTCTGTGGCCTTAAAGTCCTTAACTTTTAACTCTCCCCTATATTTTTTCAAACTCGCTCTTGGGGGCTCCGCAGACGGGGCACTTCCACGTTGGGGGCAGATCCTCAAAGGGGGTGCCGGCAGGGATGCCGTGATCGGGGTCGCCCACCTCGGGATTATAAATATAGGTGCATTTTTTGCATTTGTAGCTCTTGCTCTTCTTGGTCGATGACTTACAGCAGCGCATAATAAAAAAGGGATTTATGATGGTTAAACATTCATAAATCCCTTGTGTGCAACTTTCGCGCCACGCTATTCGGCTGAGAGCTCGGGCCAAACGGCGTTGATCTTGTTGCCAATCATCACCTGTTCGCCGGTGGTGACGTGAACGTAGTTGTAGTCGGCCCAGCAGAAGCGCACATACTTGGCACCCGCAGGAATCGCCCAGTCGATAATATCACCAGCCCACGCACTGATGCCCTGAGGTGGGAATGAGCCTTCTTTGATGTAGTTCTTCTCGCCATCGTAGAACGATACGGGGCAGGTCTGGTTGCCGCTGCTGCCGCCATCGAACATAGTAATAGGCGCAACGCTCAGCTTGCTCACCCCCTCGGGAATGGCCACATAGTCGGTAATCCACCAAGCCGAGTCGTTGTACGAAACGGTTTGGCCGTTCTTATACTCAATGAAGCTCTTATTGATGGTGGTATACTCAATGGGTTTGCCCGTGAGTGTTACCGAGGGTTTGGGCTGTTCGGGCTCGCCCTCAGGCTCGGGTGCAGGGTCGGCCTTGCCGGTCAGCACCGCATATACCTGCTCGAAGATGCTGGTCATACCTGCCACGGTGGGGTGCATATCGCTCTTGGCAATGTTGGTCAGTACGATGTTAGGCACGCCGTAGTGTTTGCAGATATAGGCCATAGAGGTTGCCACATTGTCGGTCAAGCCGGGCTGGCCGTGCAGGTGCTCGTTCGAGATGTTGTAGATCTCGGCATCGGGGTAGGTGGCTTTGAGCGAGGCGAGCAACTTGCTGAAACCGGGGCGGAAGCAGCGCAAGTCGGTGTACGACCAATCCTCATAGATGTAGTCGCCCATCTGCACACCGGCCCACGAGTCGTTGGTGCCGCCAAAGATGAGGATAATCTCGGGGTCGCCATTGTAGTCGATGCCCCTCTGGTTTTTGCCCACGCGGTTGATGAAGCTCAAATCCTGACCGCTAACGTCGGTGTTGCCATACCAGGTGTTGCAGATGGTCGAGCTCGAAAACGAGTTGTTGGCCTCCAACTTAAACTCCTCGGTGTGGCACAACTGCCACCACCAGGTCTGCTCCACCTTGGTCAGGTCGGTAGCGTCGGTGGGGTAGTAGACGTAGTAGCCGTTGGCGTTGCCGCCCAGGTCTTTGTTCGACCACCCCTCGAAGGTCGAGTAGGAGTCGCCTATGATGCTCACCCTCTTGGCTTTGCTCTGGTCCAGAGGGCCCTGCTTTACGAGGGTTATCACGCGGCCGTCGGTGAGGGTGATGACTACCGTATTGCCCACCTCTTCGACAGATTTGAAGAGGGTGTCGCCATCGTTGCCGTCGGTGCCATTTTTGATGGTTGTGGTCGAGCCGTCGCTGAAAGTGAGGGTTACACCACCAGCGCCCTCCTTAATCGAGGTGATGGCTTTGTTGTTCTGCTGTGCCTCAATTATGGCAGTGAGGGCAGCAATATCTTTTTCGTTCTGCTCAACCTGCTCTTTCAGGTCGTTGAAGGCATCCCAAATATCCGTGTCGTTGTATTTGCAGCTTACGGGCAGAAGGCTCAGCGTAAGGACAAAGATCAAGAAAAGTCGTTTCATATCTCTGCTTGGATGTAGTTCTGGGGATTGTAGTTTGGTTTTATAGCAGAAGTGGCCCGATCTTGTTCAGAACGGGCCACTCGCTATTTGTGTTTATTGAATGGGCCGAGCCCTTATTCGATAATCACTGATGCCTATTTCTCCAACTTGGGACCGGCAGCTACGAGAGCTTTACCCTCCTCGTTGGTGGTGAACTTCGAGAAGTTCTTGATGAAACGGCCAGCCAAATCCTCAGCCTTAACGGTCCACTCAGCCTCAGCAGCGTAGGTGTCGCGAGGATCCAAGATTGCGGGGTCTACGCCGGGCAACTCGGTGGGTACGGTGAAGTTGAAGTAGGGGATCTGTTTGGTAGGAGCGTTGTCGATCGAACCATCCAAGATAGCGTCGATGATACCACGGGTATCTTTGATCGAGATACGTTTGCCGGTACCGTTCCAACCGGTGTTAACCAAGTAAGCGGTAGCGCCCGAAGCCTGCATACGTTTTACCAACTCCTCGCCGTATTTGGTGGGGTGCAACGACAAGAATGCAGCGCCGAAGCAAGCCGAGAAGGTAGGAGTGGGCTCGGTGATACCACGCTCGGTACCTGCGAGTTTAGCGGTGAAGCCCGAGAGGAAGTAGTATTTGGTCTGCTCGGGAGTCAGGATCGAAACGGGAGGCAGTACGCCGAATGCGTCGGCCGACAAGAAGATAACTTTCTTAGCAGCGGGAGCTTTCGAGATGGGTTTAACGATGTTGTTGATGTGGTAGATGGGGTACGAAACACGAGTGTTCTCGGTTACGCTCTTGTCTGCGAAGTCGCAGTGGCCCTCTGCATCAACGGTAACGTTCTCCAACAGAGCGTCGCGACGGATAGCGTTCCAGATATCGGGCTCGCTCTCTTTGTCGAGGTTGATAACCTTAGCGTAGCAGCCGCCCTCGAAGTTGAATACGCCCTCGTCGTCCCAGCCGTGCTCGTCGTCACCGATAAGCTGACGTTTGGGATCGGTCGAAAGGGTGGTCTTACCGGTACCCGACAGACCGAAGAAGATAGCGGTCTCGCCTTTCTCGTTGGTGTTGGCCGAGCAGTGCATCGAAGCGATACCTTTCAGGGGCAGCAGGTAGTTCATGTACGAGAACATACCTTTCTTCATCTCGCCACCGTACCAGGTGTTGATGATAACCTGAACTTTCTCGGTGAGGTTGAACACAACTGCGGTCTCGCTGTTGAGGCCGAGCTCTTTGTAGTTCTCAACTTTTGCTTTCGAAGCGTTGAGTACTACGAAATCGGGCTCGCCGTAGTTTGCCAACTCCTCCTCGGTGGGGCGGATGAACATATTTTTAACAAAGTGAGCCTGCCAAGCAACCTCCATGATGAAACGGATTTTCAGACGGGTGTTCTCGTTAGCACCGCAGAAGGTATCCATTACATAGAGTTTCTTGTTCGAGAGCTGGTTGGTAGCGATCTGTTTGAGCTCTTTCCAAGCCTCGGGAGTCACAGGTTTGTTGTCGTTTTTGTACTCCTCGCTGGTCCACCATACGGTGTTCTCCGAAGTCTCGTCTTTTACAAAGAATTTGTCTTTGGGCGAGCGGCCGGTGTAGATACCGGTCATTACGTTTACTGCGCCGGTCTCGGTCAGCTGACCTTTCTCGTAGCCGGTCAGTTCGGGGTTGGTCTCGTCAGCAAAGAGCTGCTCGTAAGAGGGGTTGTAGATAACCTCAGCACCCTCAATACCATACTTAGTCAAATCAAGTTTAGTCATTGTCCTGATGTGTTGTTTATGTGATGATAAATGTTGTTTTCTGCAATTTGCGTCGCAAAGGTAAGCATTCTATTGTTATCTGAAAAACACTCTATATGAAATTAACATTAAATTTTATATATATATTGTGTGTGCGTGGGCCGAATTTTGTGCAAAAAGTGGGCCGAGAGGTTTGTTTTCTCGCGGCAAATTGCTACCTTTATGGCACGAAAAAACCGAAACGATGACCGCCTCGTCTGTCTATATCCACATACCCTTTTGTAAGCGCCTGTGTGGCTACTGCGACTTCTACAAAACTATGTCGCTGGCCCGCAAAGAGGAGGTGCTTGGGGCGCTCTGTGAAGAGGTGCAGCGCAGGTGTGGAATGCTTGATGGTACGGTGTTGAAAACCATCTACTTCGGTGGTGGTACGCCCACGGTTTGCACCCCCGAAGAGTTGGCCCAAATTGTGGCCGCCATTCGTGCCCATTTCGACTGCTCCGAGGTGGAGGAGATGACCATCGAGGCCAACCCCGACGACCTCTCGGCCGATTATCTTGCGGGGCTGCGAAGGGTGGGTTTCAATCGCCTGAGCATAGGCATCCAATCCTTCGCCGACGAGGATCTCAAATTTATGAATCGCCGCCACGATGCAGCGGGTGCTGTGAGGGCTGTGGAGGAGGCTCGCAGGGCGGGGTTTGACAACATCTCCATCGACCTGATTTATGGTCTGCCCACCGCTACGGAGCAGGTGTGGCGGGAGAATGTCGAGAAGGCTGTGGCTCTGGGCGTGGAACACATCTCGGCCTACCACCTGACCATCGAGGAAGGTACGCTTTTTGGTAAGCGAGGAGTGAAAACCGCCCCCGAAGAGGTGGCCGACAGAGAGTACGAAACCTTGTGCAGGGTGCTTGCCGAGGCGGGTTACGACCACTACGAGATATCCAATTTTTCGCTCCCTGGGCGTCGCTCGAAACACAATAGCGCCTATTGGCGAGGTACCCCATATTTGGGCATTGGCCCTGCTGCGCACTCCTACGATGGAGGGTCGGTGAGGAGCTGGAATGTGGCTTCGGTGGGCCGCTACTTGGAGGGCGTAGAGGCTGAGTGTGAGCACCTAAGCCTCGACGAACTCTACGAGGAGTATGTGATGGTGCGCCTGCGAACAGCCGAGGGTTTGGGGCTCTCGGAGGTGGAGCAGAAGTTTGGCCGAGAGTATGTGCAAAAACTCCTCGCTGCGGCCGAGCGATTTGTGGCCTGCGGCTGGCTCGAAAGGGTGGAAGATGGGCTCCGATGTGTGGAGGAGCATTGGCTGGTGTCGGACGCGGTGATTGCCGAGCTGTTTTAGTAGGTCAGGGCAGAGAATTTGGCCCCCGAATGCCAAAAATTCCACGCTCCCTAAAATGCTGTTCGTCGGCCAAAAACAACCGTTCGGCCCGACAAAAGCAGACTTATTAAAAAAATTTAAAAAATAACTAATAATAAATATGGTAACTTTGAGAAAAATAATTACTTTTGTAGTTGATTTCTCGGGAGTAGTTGCCGAGAAATAGAGGGAAGGGTTGACGCCGAGGCTCCGAAAGGGGGCGAGGTGTTGGCCATAACCTATTTAGAATCAGACAATCATCAAGTTAAACGAATATATAAACACAAGTAGTAACGAAACTCTTTTCGGCCCACAATCAACTACCCCAGCGTGGGGCCGAATGAATTTAGCTATTATGAAAAACGAAACAGTACAGAAACCAGACTATTTGTTTGAGGTTAGTTGGGAGGTCTGCAACAAGGTTGGCGGTATTCACACCGTGTTATCGACCAAGGCCGAGTGCATGACCAAGGTGTTGGGCGACAAGTACATTCTTGTTGGTCCCGACTTTAATCAGGAGGGTGCAAACCCCGAATTTGAGGAAGATGCAAATATGCTGCGCGAGTGGCGCCAGGTGCTCTACAACGAGGGCTACCGCGTGAGGATTGGTCGCTGGAAAGTGGCTGGCAATCCTATTGTCGTATTGGTAGATTTCAGCTCGCTCATCGCACGCAAAGATGATATCTTAAAATTCTTGTGGGAGGTCTACAAGGTGGACAGCATCAGTGGCCAGTGGGACTATGTAGAGCCCGTAATCTTTGGCTACGCAGCAGGTAAGGTTATCGAGAGCTACATCAACAACTTCTGCTCGTCGACCGACCGCACCGTTGCTCACTTCCACGATTGGATGGCTGCAAGTGGTGGCCTCTATCTGCGTCAGGCAGCTCCCTACACTGCAACCGTGTTCACTTCGCACTCGACCGTTATGGGCCGTTGCGTAGCAAACAACGGTTTGCAGCTTTACAGCGGTTTGGGCACCTACAATGCCGACGACTTTGCTCGTCAGTTTGACGTGGTGGCCAAACACTCGCTCGAAAAAGTGGCTGCTCACAACCACGACGCATTCTGCACCGTGAGCAAAATCACTGCTAAGGAGTGCAAATACATTCTCGGCTCGGAGGTGGATGTTATCACCCCCAACGGTTATGACGAGAACAATGTTTGTGGCGGCGAGGAGCACAAAGCTTGTCGTGCCGAGGCTCGCAAGAGCTTGATTGCTGTGGCCGAGGCTTGCTTGGGCTGCAAATTTGAGAAAGAGCCTCTGATTGTTGGCACTTCGGGCCGCTACGAGATGAGGAACAAGGGTGTGGATGTGTTCATCACAGCCCTGAAAGATATTGCCGAGAAGGCTCCCGAGGGCCGCGAGATTTTGGCCTACATCACTCTGCCCACCGCTAACGAGGGCGCACGTCGCGACCTGGTGGCACGCTTGGCCGACGGCAAGAGCGCAATCGACGCAGCCGAGTTGGCAAACGTAACCCACTACTTGGCCAACCCCGCAGCCGACGCAGTTGTGAAGGCTCTCGGTGAGGCTGGCCTGATGGGTGGCTCGTCGAGGGTGAAGGTTATCTTCGTTCCCGCAGTGCTCAATGGCAACGACGGCGTGTTCAACAAAACCTACTACGAGTTGCTCGTGGGTATGGACCTGACCGTGTTTGCTTCGTACTACGAGCCTTGGGGCTACACCCCCTTGGAGAGCATCTCGTTCTCGGTTCCCACCATCACCACCACTCTGGCCGGCTTTGGCAAATGGGTAGACGAGATGGAGGGTGCTCACAAGGGCGTATTGGTGCTCACCCGCAACGATGGCAACAATGCACACGTTATCGAGAGCATTGCCGACGCTATCGACCGCTATGCACGCATGGGTGCAAAAGAGTATGCCGAGTGCTGCAAGTCGGCCTTGGAGGTTGCTCACACCGTGCTGTGGGAGAACATTGTTAAATACTACACCGACGCTTATGGTGTGGCACTCGATAGGGTTATCACCCGTACCAACAAGGCTGTATACGACGGTGGCAGCGTAGGCGAGCAGGTGAACTTCGTTCGTCAGCAGCTGGTAAGCAGCACTCCCAATTGGAGCCGTCTGATGGTGGAGAAGAGTCTGCCCAAGCGTCTGCACGCCTTGGAGGAGCTCTCGAAAAACCTCTGGTGGAGCTGGACTATGGAGGCTGTGGAGCTCTTCGAGTCGATCGACCCCGCACTGTGGGTTGAGTGCTTGAAGAACCCCATCGCTCTGCTCGACAAGCTCGACTACTCGACCATCAAAGCGTTGGAGAAAGACGAGGCCTTCCTCGCAAAACTCGATGCCGTATACGCAAGTTTCAAGGAGTATATGTCGAAGAAGTTGGAGGCTAAGGGTCCCAAGATTGCCTATTTCAGCATGGAGTACGGTCTGCACTCGTCGCTGAAAATCTACTCGGGTGGTCTGGGTATCTTGGCCGGCGACTACATCAAAGAGGCTTCGGACAAAAACGTGCCTATGGTGGCAGTAGGTCTGCTCTACCGCTATGGCTACTTTACTCAGAAACTCTCGGCCCAGGGCGCACAGGAGGCTGCCTATGAGGCTCAGAACTTCTATAAACTCCCCATTTCGCCCGCAAGGGACGAGGTGGGCAACTGGTGCTCGATTCAGGTGGCACTGCCCGGTCGTACCGTAACCGCCCGTATCTGGAAATGCGAGGTGGGCCGTACCGACCTCTACCTGCTCGACACCGACCACGAGCTCAACTTGGCTGAGGATAGGTTCATCACCCACCACCTCTATGGTGGCGACTGGGAGAACCGTCTGAAACAGGAGTTGCTCTTGGGTGTTGGCGGTATCCGCGCCCTGAACTCGATGGGTATCAAGTCGGATATCTACCACTGCAACGAGGGTCACGCCGCATTTATCGGCTTGGAGCGCATCCACAACCTTATCGCTGGCAAGAAACTCTCGTTCAGCGAGGCTTTGGAGGTTGTACGTTCGTCGTCGCTCTACACCACCCACACCCCCGTACCCGCAGGTCACGATGCTTTCCCCGAGCAGATGATTCGTCAGTATATGTCGCACTACCCCGAGCGTTTGGGTATCACCTGGGAGCAGTTTATCAACCTCGGTAAGACCAGGCCCAACGATCCCAGCGAGAAGTTCTCGATGAGCTTCTTGGCTTGCAACCTCTCGCAGGAGGTGAATGGTGTGAGCTGGCTGCACGGCGAGGTGAGCAAAGATGTGTTGGGCGGCATGTGGCCCGGCTACTTCAAGGATGAGCTGCACATCGGCTACGTTACCAACGGTGTTCACTTCCCCACCTGGACTTCGCCTCTGCTGCGTAAGCTCTACTCGAAATACTTCGCTGAGGGCTTCAATGACTACCAGTACGACATTCCCGCTTGGCAGAAGGCTAAACAGATTCCCGACGAGGAGTTGTGGAATGTTCGCTTGCAGCTGAAAGAGCGTCTGTTTAAGACCGTGGGCAAAATCGTGAGCGACAACTCGAAGGCTTCGCTCTCGTCGCCCCGCCAGATGGTGGCTGTTAAGGAGAACTTCAAACCCGATGTGCTCACTATTGGTTTTGCACGAAGGTTTGCTACCTACAAACGTGCTCACCTGCTCTTCACCAACCTCGAAAGGTTGTCGGCTCTGGTGAACCACCCCACTCACCCCGTACAGTTTGTATTTGCCGGTAAGGCTCACCCCCAGGATATCCCCGGTCAGGAGCTGATTAAACTCATCGTTGAGGTGTCGGCAAGGCCCGAGTTTGTGGGCAAGATTATCTTCCTGCCCAACTACGATATGGAGCTGTCGAGCAAGATGGTTCAGGGCGTGGATATCTGGTTGAACACTCCTACCCGTCCTTTGGAGGCTTCGGGTACCAGCGGCGAGAAGGCTGT
>JAZLDU010000030.1:0-11502 GCA_045614885.1 Tidjanibacter sp.
GTGAAGTCGTTGTCTTTGGTCTCGGGGGCATTGGCACAGAGAACGTAGCGCAGCACATCCTGCTTGCCGGGCATATCCTCCAAGTACTCGTTGAGCCATACAGCCCAATTCTTCGAGGTCGAAATTTTGTCGCCTTCGAGATTCAGGAACTCGTTGGCAGGAACATTCTCGGGCAAAATATAGTCGCCGTGAGCCATCAGCATAGTGGGGAACACGATGCAGTGGAATACGATGTTGTCTTTACCGATGAAGTGTACCATCTTGGTATCCTCGCTCTTCCAATACTTCTCCCAATCGGGGGTGAGGTCTTTGGTAGCCGAGATGTAGCCGATGGGGGCGTCGAACCAAACGTAGAGCACCTTACCCTCGGCACCCTCTACGGGTACGGGGATGCCCCAATTGAGGTCTCGGCTCACGGCCCTGGGCTGCAAGCCCAAGTCGAGCCACGATTTGCACTGACCATAGACGTTGGTTTTCCACTCTTTGTGTCCCTCCAAGATCCACTCCCTCAGTTTGGGCTCATACTTGTCCAGGGGCAGATACCAGTGTTTGGTCTCCTTCATCACGGGAGCCGAGCCCGAAATCATACTCTTGGGGTTGATCAGGTCGGTGGGGTTGAGTGTCGAGCCACACTTCTCGCACTGGTCGCCATAAGCGCCCTCGCTCTGGCAGTGGGGGCAGGTACCGGTGATATAGCGGTCGGCAAGGAACTGTTTAGCCTCCTCGTCGTAGTACTGCTGCGAGGTGGCCTCCACAAACTCGCCCTTGTCGTAGAGAGTCTTGAAGAACTCCGAAGCGGTAGCGTAGTGAGTGGGGCTGGTGGTACGCGAGTAGATGTCGAACGAGATGCCCAGGCCCTCGAACGACTTCTTGATGATTGCGTTGTATTTGTCTACAATATCCTGTGGGGTTACGCCCTCTTTGCGTGCTTTGATGGTGATGGGCACGCCGTGCTCGTCGCTACCGCACACCCACACTACGTCTTTGCCCCTCATGCGGAGGTAGCGAACGTAGATGTCCGAAGGAACATAGACACCTGCCAAGTGGCCAATGTGCACAGGGCCGTTGGCATAGGGAAGTGCCGATGTTACCAAATATCTCTTATACTCTTTTGCCATATTTATCTATTTGTTTTTGCTAAAAAATCGTTTCGTCAAAATGACGCACAACCACTCGCCTACCTATACAAGGCTCTGGGTTTTGCGCTTAACGGCCTTAATCTCGCTCTTCTGAGCAGCCTTGGAGATTTTGTAGTGGTCGAAGCCCTCGCCATATACGCCCATTACGTTGGCAACCGAGATGAAGGCGTTGCTATCGACGCTCTTGATGCATCGCATCATCATACCCATCTCGCTCTTGCGGCATACGATCATAATCACCTTAACGGGGGTTTTGGAGTACCAACCCGTACCGTCGAGCAGGGTCACGCCACGCTCCAACTTGGTGGTAATATCGTCGGCAATCTTCTCGTAGTCTTTCGAGAGAACAAACAGCTGCAACGACTGCTTGTCGCCCGAGAGTATAATGTTCGTAGCGTAGCCAAAGACCACCGTAACCAAGAAACCGTAGATGGTTACCGACCAATCCTTAAAGATGAAGTACGACGAGCCGATGATAAACACGTCGACCATCACCACCACCTGGCTGTAACTCAGATTGCTAAACTTGCAGATAATCATTGCCACCAGGTCGCTACCACCCGTCGAGCCACCGGCCAGCAGAGCGATAGCCACACCAAAGCCCATGAGCACACCGCCCAGGATCGACGAGAGCAGTTTGTCGTCGGCCAGGCCCAGGATGTTCATTTCGGGGGGCATAATCTCCTGGAAGAGAGTCATCATCACCGAGGTCATCAGAATAGCATAGAGCGTCTTGATGCCGAACTTGGCACCCAGCAGCCACACGCATATTGCACCGAATACGGCGTTGAAGATAAAGAACGTGATACCGATGGGCACACCGCCATTAGCGCCACCTGTGAGGTGATAGATGAGCAGCGAGAAACCCGTTGCGCCACCACCGACACCCTCGGCAGGCATAATAACACCCGTCCACGCAAAAGCATAGAGCACAACGCCAAAGGTTACCACAATGATATCCCTGGCGAACAGAAGGATCTCCTTCCAATTAGGTTTAGCAATAGTCATTCTTTTTCAAACATTATATTTCGCCCACGAAGGTACGATTTTTCTCGCGAATTATTCCTATTTTTGTAAAGAAATAAGCACCCATTTTGTAACTCGCCCCCAAAAAGGGCAAAAAACCACTCCACAATGGCCCCTCTGTATGCCGACATAATACTTCCGCTGGCCCTCAGGCCCCTCTCGTTTGCCATTGGCGAAGCCTTGGCCGAGAGCGTCGAGGTGGGCTGCGGTGTGGAGGTGCCGCTGGGTGCCGGCAAGGTCTACACGGGCATTGTGAGCCGTATTCACACCACCCGACCACCCTACAAAAATATCAAGGAGATTCTCTCTGTCGTGCGCACCGAGCCGCTGGCCTCACCCGAACAGCTGGCCCTGTGGCGATGGATTGCCGACTACTATATGTGCACCGAGGGCGAGGTTATGAGGGCTGCTCTGCCGTCGCTCCTGAAACCCAATGCCGAGAGCCACGAACTCTTCGAGGAGGAGGTTTTTTCGCTCGGCCAAGAGCAGATGTTGTCGCTGGCCGAGGGTGTGCGCTCCGAGGAGGCGCTGAATGATGCGCTCGAAGCACTCCTGCCCCGACGCAAGGCACAATACAAAGCGATGATGGAGTTCTGTGACAAGGTGGGGACCGACAGAGTTTTTTCGGGAGCCGAACTACCCCGCCGACAGATGGAGGCCTCGCTGGCCGTCATCCACAAGCTCATCGAGGGAGGACTGTTGCAGGCCACCTCGCGCGAGCGTTCAACGGCCGAGATTGCAGCCGAACTAATCTGCCACACCACCCTCTCCGAGGCCCAAACCACAGCACTCGACGCGGTGCGCCAGAACTTCTCGCGCCACCAGACCGTACTGCTCCACGGAGTTACAGGTAGTGGCAAAACCGAAGTGTACATATCGCTGGCAGCCAATGCCTTGGCCGAAGGTCGCTCGGTGTTGTACCTTGTGCCAGAGTTGGCCCTGACTGAGCAACTTATCGAGCGTCTGCGAAGGGCCTTTGGCGACGGACTTACGGTCTACACCTCGCGCCTTACATCCCGCGCACGCACCGAGACCTACATCCGACTGAGCCGCAGTGGTGGCGGACAAATCGTGGTGGGCACACGCTCGGCCATACTGCTGCCGCTCAACAATCTGGGGCTTGTGATTGTAGACGAGGAGCACGACGCAAGCTTCAAACAAGAGGACCCAGCACCCCGCTTTTCGGCCCGCGATACGGCCGTGTGGATTGCCCACAACCTTGGTGCAAAAGCCATCCTGGGTAGCGCCACCCCCTCCATCGAGAGTTTCTACAACGCCTACACGGGCAAGTATGGCTACGTCAGGCTCGACGAGCGCTATGGCTCGGGCGAGATGCCTCGCATATTGATTTCCGACACCCTTCGCTCGGCCAAGCGTGGCGAGCGCAAAGGTCACATAAACAAAGAGTTGGCCGACGAAATTCGTACTGCCCTGGCCGAAGGTCGCCAGGTGATGCTGTTCCAAAACCGCCGAGGTTTTGCACCCTACATCGAGTGCCCCGACTGCGGTTGGAGTGGCCGTTGCCCACAGTGTGGCGTGACGCTCACCTACTACAAAAAGGGCGAAAAACTGCGCTGCAACCTCTGCGGACACTCCGAGCCGGCCCCCAAGAAATGCCCCTCGTGCAAGGTGGCCGAGCCACAACCTCAGGGCTTCGGTACGGAGAAGATTGAGGAGGCAGTGGCCGAGATGTTCCCCACGGCCCGAGTGGCCCGCCTCGATGGCGATGTGGCTCAATCGGCCTCGCGTATGAGGGCCGTCATTAGCTCGTTTGAAAACGGACAAACCGACATCCTTGTAGGCACTCAACTCATAACCAAAGGCTTTGATTTCGAGGGAGTTTCGGTTGTGGGCGTACTCAATGCCGACAACCTTCTGTGTCGCCCCGACTTCCGAGCCGAGGAGCGCACCTACCAAACCCTTGTGCAGATTGCAGGCCGAGCCGGCCGCAAAGATAATCAGGGCCGCACCACCACCCAGACCTCGCAGCCCGACAACAACACCATCATCCAGGCAGCCCGAGGCGACTACTACGCAATGGTGCGCAACCAACTCCGCGACCGCGAGGCCTTTGGCTATCCGCCCTTTGCCCGCATCATAACCATCACCCTGCGCCACACCTCGGCCGAGATGGTCACCTTCGGAGCCCGCAAGTTGGCCCGTAGGCTCAAAGAACTCATAGGTCCCGAGGCCGTAACCGACGCCCACCCACCCGCAGTGAGCAAGCTGGGCGAGATGTTCATCTTGGAGATTATGGTGCGCATCGAGCGAGGCTCGTCGCCCTCGGAGGTGAAGGCCCTCATTGCCGAGGCGATGAGAGAGTTTGGGCGCGACAAGGTGGTGAGACGCATCTCTACAACCATCAACGTAGACCCCAACTAACGTGCAACTGCTCAGCGACATAGCCTCCTTATTTGCGCCTCCTACCTGCCCCGTATGCGGACGGTTGCTCCTCGATGGCGAGCGCACATTTTGCGTGCGCTGCATGGCCGAAATGCCACTAACGGGCTACGCTGCCAAGGCCGATAATCCACTCTTTCGCCGCTTTTGGGGCATTGTTCCCATCGAGCGAGCCTCGGCCCTTATCTACTACGTCAAGGGTAGCGGCTGGCAGAGTGCTGTCCACGACTTCAAGTATCGCTCGGCGTGGCGCATTGCCAAAGATTGCGGAGCTCTTATGGCCGACGACCTGCTCGAAAGCAACCTCTTCTACGACATCGACATAGCCGTTCCCGTACCCCTCCACCCCACCAAGTTGCTGCGTCGTGGCTACAACCAATCGGCCTACTTGGCCGAGGGGCTGGCCGAGGTCTACGAGTGTGCCCTATCTACCCGCAATCTGGTGCGCGTGAGCAACAACGCCAACCAAGCCCAACGCTCCTACTTGGAGAGGTGGCAGAACGTGTCGGGCATCTTCAAGGTGCGCCACCCCGAGGAGTTCGAGGGCAAGCACCTGCTACTCATCGACGATGTTTTCACCACCGGAGCGACCATTATGGCGTGTGCCGAGGCGATACTCAAAGTCTGCCCCACAGCCCGCATCAGCGTTGCCACCTTTGCCGCCGCCCGAAACGACTTCTCCTACTAAAATCGGTTTTAGTAGGAGAAGTCGTTTCTTTGTTTGTTTTGTTATTTTTCCTTGCACCTTTTTGTAAAAAGCTGCACCAAAAACTTTTCTGAGATACTCGCTTCGCTCATATCTCTTACACTCCATAAGTCATACCGTTACCCAATGCTGAATTTCGGTAATTACCTATCTAAGCACCACAACCAAATACACTCGGTGTGCCCGACGGCACCACCTTTTTGTAAAAAGGTGGCGTAACGCCACTTTTGTTAATTGGTCGTGGTTCTTCCCAATCTGGTCTGCAAAAACTTTTAGGAGATACTCACTATGTTCGTATCTCTTACTGCCTATTCTATACCCTAAGGGCCTTAAAGTCCTTAAAGACCTTAATGATTATATGGGAGATATAAGAGTTATAGGATTTATATGTCTTAGACCTCCTATTACTCCTATAACTCCTATAACTCCTATAAACCTCAGTCGGTCGACGGTTGACGGTCGACAAACAAAAAAGCCCCAACCTCATCAGGTCGGGGCTTTTTCTCTCTTCAAGCTAAACTATTTTGCAGCAGCCTTTTTAGCGGGAGCCTTTTTAGCAGCAGGTTTCTTCTCGGCAGCAGCCTTCTTGGGAGCGCACTTCCTGGCGGGGGCTTTCTTCTCGGGGGCCTCAACCTTGGGCTCCTCAACCTTCACGCCACCCTCGGCCAGAGCCTTATCCAACTCGATGTCGAAGTCGCTCAACACGTTCATATAGTTGATAAAGGCGGTGTAGGCCGAGTCGTAGGGGTTGAAGTAGCTGTGAACGTCGCCGTCCGAGTACCACTTGGTTGCCATATAGTAGAAGTGGTCCGAAGCCTTCATAAAGTTCCAAACATAGTTGAAGTCGGGCGAATTGAGAGCATTCACCTTCTCCTGCAAGCCGTAGAGTTTCTTGAACGCCTCGTTCTGCAACTCGTTACCGAGCCAAGCAGTAACGTCGCGCTCCTCATCGGCCCACGACATTGCGTGCAAGCAGTAGAGAACGCCTGTTGGCTGGTGGGCAGCTGCGCTCTCGGTTACGGTCTTGAACTCCAACTGACCGGTGGCCAGCATAGCTTTGGGCAGCGCTGCCACAAAGTCGAAGATACCCGACGAGGCTTTCTGGTGCTCGCCGAAGGTCTCGTAGTCCATAAAGAGGTTGATAACCTCGCCCGAAGTATTCTCGTCGGCAATCCAGCCGGCATACTTCTCGGCAGTCAGGGGCCACTCGCCCCAGCCCTGGTTCGAGAAGCGGAAAGCGATATCGTCGCTCAGCTTGTAGTTACGCATCAGCAGGCGCAACTTCGAATCCAAAGCGTTGGCATACACAAAGTTGGGGCTCTTCCAACCCAACACGTGACGTGCACCCTCGGCCAGCATAGCACGGAAGCCCATAGCGGCCACCTGCTCGCCAATCTGGTCGGAGTAGATCAGCTCGGTGTTGCGGAAAGCGGTGGGGGTGTAGCCAAACTCCTCTTTCATCAGAGCGATGTGGGCATCCACCTCTTTCTTGAACTCCTCGGGCGAAATGAGCGACGAGAGCGAGTGCGAGTAGGTCTCGGCCAAGAACTCCACGCAGCCGGTTGCAGCCAGCGCGCGGAAGCTGTCGAGCACCTCGGGAGTGTAGCTACGGAACTGCTCGATAGCCAAGCCCGAGATAGAGAAAGTTACTTTGAATTTGCCCTCGTTCTCTTTGATGAGTCGGAGCAGCAGGTTGTTCATAGGCAGGTAGCACTCGGCTGCCACACGCTGCATAATCGAGCGGTTGGCCGACACGTCGAGATAGTTGTGGTCCTTGCCCATATTGAAGAACCTATAAGTTTTGAGCCTCAGAGGCTGATGAACCTGAAAGTATAGTGATACGGTTTTCATATTCTATTGTGTGTGTGGTTTATTTGTTCTGGTTAATAACACGTTCGTAGCCTGCCTTGATTTTGGCAGCCGCATTGTTCCATTTGAGGCCCGTAACCTCCTCCAAGCCCTTGCGGGCAAACAGCTCGCCCAGAGCAGGATAGGTAACCAGACCATAGATAGCATCGGCCATTGCATCGACATCCCAATAGTCTACCTTCACGGCGTAGTCCAAAACCTCGGCCACACCCGACTGCTTACTAATGATGGTTGGTACGTTCGACTTCATAGCCTCCAAGGGCGAGATGCCAAAGGGCTCACTCACCGAAGGCATAACATAAACATCGCTCAGTGCAAACATCTTCTGCACATCGGCACCTTTAAGGAAGCCGGTGAAGTGGAATTTGTCGGCAATACCGAGCCTTGCCACACGACGAATCACGTGGTTCATCATATCGCCGCTACCGGCCATCACAAACCTCACATTGGGGGTTCGTTTGAGCACCTTAGCAGCCGCCTCGACAAAGTAGTCGGGACCTTTCTGATATGTGATACGACCGAGGAAGGTTACGATTTTGTCCTTCACACCGCGCTCCTCCTCCATATTGTTGTCGGCAAAGCGCACTGCGTTGTGAACGGTAATCACCTTCTCGGCAGGAATACCATACTTATTTATAATAATATTGCGCGTGAGGTTACTTACGGCCATCACCAAATCGGCGGCCTCCATACCTCCACGCTCGATGGCGTAGGTCTGAGTGTTGATATTCTCACCACTACGGTCATACTCGGTGGCGTGCATGTGCACCACCAGCGGTTTGCCCGACACCTCTTTGGCAGCGATACCAGCGTAGTAGGTGAGCCAGTCGTGTGCGTGAATCACATCGAACTGTCCCTCCAACTCGATAGCCACCTGACGTGCCACCAGCGCATAGCGTGCCACCTCTTCCATGAGGTTTGCGCCATACTTGCCGGAGAAGTTGTAACGCTCGCGCCACACATCGCCCTCGTGGTGAACATCGCCCACCTTGTGGCTCATCTGACGCTCTCTTTCGAACTGCTCGGGCGAGATGTAGGGCACCATGTTGGAGTTAATCTCCATAAACTTAACGTGCTTCCAGATCTCGCTGTCGCTCTCGCCTGCGGTGTAGACTGCGTCTACATCACTTGCGTTCACAACCCTGATGAATCGCTGATCCTCGTCGCCATAGGCTTTGGGGACCACAAATATAACCTCCACACCGTTACGAGCCAGACCTCGTGTCAAGCCGTAGCAAGCGGTACCCAGACCACCTGCGATATGGGGAGGAAACTCCCATCCAAACATTAAAACTCTCATACAGCGACCCTATTTTTTGTGTTTTTTAACCATCTCATAAATACGCAGTACTGCGCCTACACTCCAAGCCTGCGACGTTGCGCCACGAGCCTCGTGTGGTGGGTCTGCTTCGTAGATTTCGGAGATCGAGCCGATACCGTTGTGGCTCATATCCTCCTCAAAGTTCTCCAACATCTCTTCGGCTTTGGCCAAGAAGCCTACGCCCTGAACGTCGAACTTAGCCTTAACATAGTGCTCCAAGGGCCATACCCACACGCTACCCTGGTGGTAGGCCAGGTCGCGCTCTTTCTGGTCGCCACCATAACGGCCCTTGTAGAGGGGGTTGCGGGGCGAAAGGCTGCGCAGACCTTTGGGGGTCAGAAGGTGGCGCTTAACCACATCCGACACTGCCTCCTGCTGCACCAGCGAGAGCATCTTGTAGTTCATCGAGCAAGCCACAATCTGATTGGGGCGGATGAAGCGGTTGGCACCATCTTCGTTCACATAGTCGGCCAAGTAGCCGTCGGCCAACCAGAATTTCTCCACAAAGCTTGCTTTGGTCTTTTCGGGAACATCGCTCCAAGCTGCTGCCCACTTCTTGTCGGCATTGTCCAGAGCGTAGCACACGGCGTTGTACCACAGAGCCTCAACCTCCACAGCGTAGCCGTTGCGGGGAGTGAGGGGTTTGCCATCCACCTCGGAGTTCATCCAAGTCAGAGCGTAGTCGGGGTGCGAAGCCCAAACCAGGCCATTGTCGTGGAGCTGTGCATAACCATTTCGGCCCGAACGATAGGCCTCCAAAATCTCTTTTACAACGGTGCCATATTTTTTCCACACCTTCTTGTGTCCACTCTTCTCGCCCAGCTGCTGAATGGCCCAAACCATCCACAGAGGTGCGTCGGCCGAGTAGTAGCCAGGGAAGGTTCCCTCTGCCATCTCGCTCACTACGGTATCGAGCACATCCTCGCAAGCCTGCACATCGCCCTGAGCCAGAGTGATACCGGGCAGAGCCATAAAGGTATCCCTCAGTTGGCGACCAAACCAGGGGTAGCCTGCCACAACACCGCTCTTACCCTTCGAGCGCACCACAAATTGGTGGGCCGAGTGGCGCAACAGCGAGATGAAGTCCACTTTGTTATTCCTCTCCGAGAGCTCTTTCTCAAAAGCACCTTCGAGCAACTCGGGGTCGATTTCCTCCAACGATGCCGAGAAAATCAGAGGCACATTTTTCTGCAATTTAACCTCGAAGTAGCCGTTGGTCATCAGGTCTTCGTGGCAGTCGTAGCCACGTTTGTACTCCTCGGCATACTCAAAGTCGTAGTACCAATCGGGGGCTGCCACAAACTCGGCAGTGGGGTCGGAGCACTGCATGTGCAGGAAGGGGAATCCGTCGTACAAACGGCACTTCACACCGCCCTTGATGTCCCACGAGTGGCCATTGGCATACATATTAGCCTTGCTGAGCGAGTGTTTCTCGCGGAAGGCCAGGTAGGGACGCAGACGCAGGGTTGTTTCGCTGCGAGCGTCGAGAAGGGTGTAGCGAATAAAGAGCCTTGGATGGCTGGTGTGCTGTCGCCACAAAATCTCCTTCTTCAAGAGTACACCACCCACACGGTAGGTGATGGTAGGGGTTGGGTTGTACTCGAAATCCACGATATACTTGTGGCCGCGAGGCTCATAGATACCGGGGAAACGGTGCAACGCAAGGTTGAAAGGCTCACCGTGCTGAATAACGGTCTCGTCGAGCGACGAGAGCAGAACGTAGCTCTTCTCGTCGGTTTCGCTAATGGGACACACCATCAATCCGTGATACTTGCGTGTATTGCAGCAGACGATGGTGGTGCTCATATAGCCACCCGTGCGGTTGGTCGAGAGCATCTCTCTTTGGAGCGAGTACTCCAAGTTACCCAGACTGTTCTTGTCAAATGTAAGTTCTGCCATAAATTATTAAATTAGTTTATTGTTTTCTCTTTCTCTCTTCATCTTCATTCATCTACAAGGCCGCGGAACCATTCTTCTTCTCCCTCCGGCCCTTGTCATCTTGACAATCATCATAGGTTACACCTCTAAATTTCAGCCAATTACAGCCATTGTGCAACCCACATAACCTTTCAAGCCTAACCTTTATTCTTTTATGCGGGTGCTGCACAGCCCCCTCTGTCGGAGGCCGTGCAGTCCCACTTTATTGTGCCTGTTGTTCAGACTCTTATGCCCACTTAACAAGGGCGAAGTCCATACGGTAGGGCAGGTTGGGGTTCTTGGGGAACACCCTCAGTGCCACGTCATACGAACCGGTGTGCTCCATCAGGGCATCTACGGCGTAGGTAACCTTCGAGCCCTCGACGCTCACTACCGACAGCTCCATCTTGTCGGCAATCTTCACATCCTGACCGCGGTCGATCTGGCTTGCCAGCAGCAACTCTACACCGATATCCTCGGGACGCAGAGTGTCTACATCTACGCTCACCTCGAAGCGATAGTTGCCACCAACCACAAATGGCTGTTTGCCCATATCGGCAGTCTTGGTTTCGAGCACTTTCACTTTGTCCCAAACGGCGCTCACTTTGCGTTTCCAAGCGGCAATCTCGCGGGCCAACAGGTAGTCGCCCTTGATAACCTTCTGGTAGCGCTCATACAAGGGGTTGTAGAATCGCTCCTCGTAGTCGGTGAGCATACGGTTGGTGGTGAAGTTCGATGCGATGTCGGCCACACAGCTCTTCATGCTCTCGATCCAAGCGCGGGGCATACCGTCTTTGTCGCGGTTGTAGTAGAGGGGAACAATCTCCTCCTCGATGGTGCGGTAGATCATCTCGGCATCCAACTCATCCTGCGACCTCTGGTCGGTGTAGGTACGCTCCATAGGAAGCATCCAACCTGCACCCTCTTTGTAGCCCTCAACCCACCAGCCATCAAGCACGCTGAACTGCATAACGCCGTTCATAACAGCCTTCTCGCCGCTGGTACCCGAAGCCTCCAAAGGACGGGTAGGAGTGTTCAACCAGATATCCACGCCCTGAACCATCTTGCTCGACAGCTCCATATCGTAGTTGGGCAGGAAGATAATCTTGCCCACAAACTCGGGC
>JAZLDU010000031.1:0-9014 GCA_045614885.1 Tidjanibacter sp.
AGGAAATTGGTAAGCTACTTCTGTTGGAGACAGTATCCTATGCCGAGAGCTCGATGTGTCGTCGTCGCTCGTTGTTGCACTACTTTGGCGAGGGGTACACAGAGGGTAACTGCGGCAGCTGCGACAACTGCTGTAACCCTAAGCCAAAGGTCGAGGCCAAGGAGGAGCTTCAGCTCGCACTCGAGGCCTTGAAGGAGATTGGCGACAAGTTTAAGATCGACCATCTTGTAACGCTGCTGCTCGGCAAGACAACAGCCAACATCAAGAGCTATCGCCACAATAAGAACGAGTTTTTCGGTGCAGGCGAGGAGACCTCCGACGCGCTGTGGAACGCCATCATCCGTCAGGGCCTGATTATGGGGCTCATCGACAAAAATATCGAAAACTACGGTCTGATATCTATCACTCCGGCCGGAGAGCAGTATATCGAGCATCCGAAAACCATAAAGATTGCAGCCGACCACGACTACGACGACGAAGAGCCACCAATGACTCCCGTTCACAGCGGAGCGGCCGACGAGGAGCTCTTTGCAATGCTCAAAGATTTGCGCCGTCAGGTGGCCAAACGCCACGACCTGCCCCCATTTGTGGTATTCCAAGACCCCTCGTTGGAGGATATGTCGGTGCAGTACCCCATAACCATCGAGGAGTTGCAGAACATCAGCGGTGTGGGTGCCGGCAAGGCCAAGAAGTTTGGTGCCGAGTTTGTGGAGCTTATCAAACGCTATGTCGAGGAGAAGGATATTATCCGCCCGCAGGATATGGTTGTTAAGAGCGTGGTGAATAAGAGCTCCAACAAGGTCTTCATCATCCAGAGTATCGACCGCAAGATGAACTTCGAGGATATTGCCAAGGCCAAGAACCTCGAATTTGGCGAGCTGCTGAGCGAGATTGAGTCGATTGTCAATAGTGGCACAAGGCTCAATATCAACTACTACATCGACCAAGCCATCGACGAGGATAAGGCCGAGGATATCTACCTCTATTTCAAGGAGGATGCCGAGAGTGACAGCCTCGACGAGGCACTCGACGAGCTGGGTAGCGACTACACCGAAGACGAAATTAGGCTTGTACGAATTAAATTCCTCTGCGAACAAGGCAACTAAAAAACGCAAAGTAATTGGCGATTACGGCGTTGCACTGCGATAAATGCCCTCCTCATTTACGTCTTGTAAACTGCGGAGGGCATTTTCTTGTGCGCCTTGTACTCGCCTAATTATTTGCGTTTTTTTGTCTAACGTCTAACGTCTAATGTCTTTAAGGAATTTAGTGAGGTATAACTCCTATAACTCTTATAACTCTTATGGGATTCATAGGAGAAATAGGAGTAATAATTCTCAATTCTTTTACTATCTTTGCCACAGATTTCCACAACACTATGCAAAAAAAGAGATATAATAATAGAGGTATGGGCCGACAGGGTAGTGCTGCCGCCAAGGCCCACGACCCCAACTATGTGAGGCCCAAAAAGGCCCTCGGACAACACTTTCTGACCGATATGAGCGTGGCCCGACGCATTGCCGAGGCTATGAGTGGCGGTGGCAGAGTGTTGGAGGTGGGCTGCGGTACGGGTGTGCTCACCCAGTTCCTCTTGCAGAGGGACGATATTCAGACTTGGGGCGCCGAGGTCGATGGCGAGAGCGTGGCCTATCTCCACACCCACTATCCCGACTTCACCCCCCGCCTTATCTTTGGCGACTTTTTGAACCTGCCGCTGGGCGAGATGTTCCCCGAGGGGCTCAAAATCATCGGCAACTTCCCCTATAATATCTCGTCGCAGATATTTTTCAAGGTGCTGGACTACAAAGAGTTGATACCCGAGGTGGTGGGTATGGTGCAGCGCGAGGTGGCTCTGCGCATTGCTTCGCCTGCGGGCAATAGGGACTATGGTATTCTGAGCGTGTTGATGCAGGCTTGGTACGATATCGAGTATCTCTTTACGGTGCACGAGAATGTCTTCAATCCTCCGCCAAAGGTCAAGAGTGCTGTGGTGCGTATGAAGCGCAACGGCGTGAAGGAGCTGGGCTGCGACGAGCAGTTGTTTGTGAAGGTCGTGAAGGCGGCTTTCAGCCAGCGCAGAAAGATGCTGAAAACCCCTTTGAAGGCGGCCTTTGGCGACTTTGGCGGCGAGGAACACCGCTTCTTTGGCTTGCGAGCCGAGGCTCTCTCGGTGGAGGACTACAAAGAACTTACCAACTGGGTGGCCGAGCGAATCTAAAATGCAAAATTCAGAATTCAGAATTCAAAATTATAACGGGATGCAACACACATTGTTGCATCCCGTCTTATTGTGTAGGTAAAGCAGTGTTCAACATGTCCCACCAATCACTGGACATAATGCTATCTACAGCTTCTTCAATACTCATTGTGCGCAAAAAATCTGATGGCTTTATGCCCAACTGGCGCCAGCGCTGTTCGTTAGCCTTTTCGGTGTCGGTACGCTTGAGGTTAAATGATCTGACTGCTCGAACTTTTTTGTTTTCGGTTTTTGTATGGGTTAATACCCCATCCCCCAAAATACACTCATCCATACTTACACAGATTGCCTCTGTGTTATTGTATTCGTCACAGCTCCAATAAGTGTCAATCCAGCTACTAATCAGTTGGACTTTGGCCGTCGTGTGGTTTTCAATCCATTTGAGAGTCGAATTTATTTTTTTGACATTTGGCCTGATGCATTTGCTCAAACATTTTTCGCTCGGCAGGTGCCAAAATCCACCTCCAACACTGCCCGAAAAGGCTTTGCTGAATGCGGGGAATCGCTCTTGCCATCTGTCGAACGACATAAAAAGGTGTTCATTGCTGCTGTTTATTCCGTGGAACACACGCCAATTGCCTTTGTCCTGGCTTACCAGTGGCGAGTTGCTCGGATTGTCTTTGTGCAAAATGGAACCAAAGTTGCGATCCACTGCCCACTGAGCTTCGCTTTCGGTGAAGCTTATAATCATACCAAAGAAGCCATAATAATCTTCCTTAGTTCCGACGTCTATTACTACACCTTTTACTCCATCGCGGTCGTAGTAGTCGCCCACTTCGTAGATGCCATCTCGCCCTTTGCCTTCGTTGAGCAGTTTTTCCACTCGCCGCTTCTCTACGGTTACATTATGACTATGCTCTCGCTCTTTCTCATCGGCTTCGGCTTTGGCAATGCGTTCACGCTCGGCGCGTTCTGCTTCCTCTTTGGCTCTGCGCTCGGCTTCTATGCGTTCTGCCTCTCTGCGTTCAGCCTCCTCTTTTTCGCGCTTGATGCGCTCGGCCTCTTCGCGCTGGCGGCGTTTCTCATCCTCGATAGCTTTTAGGCGCTTGTCGCGAATGGGGCCGAGGGCCACCTCAAAGAAATCCTCGCTCTGGTTGTCCTCCACAACATAGACCTTCTCGATGTGGTCGTCGGGGCAGTCGAGGCTCACAAAGTCCAGCGGGTGCTTGCCCTTCATCAGTCGCACAATGTTGTACGATCCACCCTGCAACAGGGCCACCTCCTCGCCAAACTTCATCACCCTGCAATCCATGTCGGGCTTGATGCGCACCACGGCACCCAGAGCCGAG
The DNA here is from genome assembly GCA_045614885.1 of Tidjanibacter sp. Taxonomy (GTDB): domain Bacteria; phylum Bacteroidota; class Bacteroidia; order Bacteroidales; family Rikenellaceae; genus Tidjanibacter. The sequence continues at coordinate 3,547 of JAZLDU010000031.1, forward strand.
GGACGTGCGCTACCACCGCCAATATAGGGTTTTAGTCGGTTTTCGTTCAGGTCGTTCATGGTGGTCGTAAACTGCTGGCCCGTGAAAATCTCGGAGTATTGGTGCTGACCTATGTGGGTGCGAACTATTGGGGGACAGTCGCTCGGAAAGTCGGTAAACTCGCGGTTGATGTTGATAGGCACAATGTGGAGGTTGTGCTCTACGGCACACTCAATCTCTTTGCGCACCCAATCTTCCACGTTGCCACAGCGCGACATATAGCGTGGTGTGAGCAGCGCCACAAACACCTTCGAGCCACAAATGGCGTCGATGATGCGCTGGTCGAATTTGCCATCTTTGAGCTCTTCCAAGTCGAGGAACACCTTGTAGCCGTAGTTTTCGAGTTTGAGCTGTATTTGTCGGGCAAACTCTTTGCCGTCTTCGCGTCGGTAGCTTATAAATATGTCGTAGTTCATTGCGGGTGCGTTAGGTGATGATTATCAAAACAAAGGTAACAATTTGTTTCTGAAATATCAACACCCTCGGCGCGGGTTTGGCTCAATGTTTGTGTTTTTGGGGCGAGTTAGTATTTTTTATAGCAACCAAAAACAAAGAGAAACATTATGCAGAGATTTATCAAAACCGTTGCGGTCGCCTTGGGTGTTACCGCATTTATCTTTTCTATTGGCTTGGTGGTGCCTTCGTGTGGCCCAAGGGGGTGGAACGAGTCGCAGCGCAAAGAGGCTCGCGAGATGTTGCGTCAGTGGCGCGATATGGTCTACCTCCGAAATATGGACGAGATGGAGTTTGCCACCTTCGCCACCGAGGTTACCGACATCCTCGAAGAGCAATACCCCTCCTATGTGGAGTTTATAGAGATGCCTATGGTGGGCGATAGTGTTGAGGTTGTGGTGGTTGCAGCCATCGTGGCCGACATTAAGGCCGATGCCGCCAATATGCGCCACATATTCCCCTACAACGAACTCGTAAAGAAACAGGTGCTGCCCAAGGGGATGACCGAGGAACAGAAGGGCGAGTTTTATGCCTGCTTTGCCCAGAAGGTAAATTCGTTCTACGGCTCGGTGCAGACTTTTGTGTGGGATGTGATCAACTCGGTGGCCGACGATGTGGTTACGATGCGAATGTTGCGTGGGTGTGCGGTGCCCTATTGGGATGTAGACGTTACTATCGTAGAGGAGTGGCAAGATTAAACGCACATAATTGACGATTACGTCGTTACACTTCAAAAGCGACATCCTCACATAGGTCTACTATGCTGCGGTGTCGCTTTTTTGTGTGCCTTGTACTCGCCTAATTATCTGCGTTTTCAGACCTTCGGATACTATTATTTAGTTGCTACATATAGTAGGTCGAAACACCTTTTGCTCACAGGCTCGACCGAGTAGTCGGCCATGGTGATTCCCGTAGTGAGGGCTGTGTTTTGGCTCAGTAGTTTGCGACGATTCAGTCGGTTGAGCAGGTCGTAGGGTATCTGCAACATCCAGCGGGGTAGGTGGTGCTGAAAGTCCAACACATCCCAGCGAGTTATGCGCTCCACGCCCTGGCGGTTTTTCTCGTAGTAGTCCCACACCTTTTGGTTGCCCGCAACTCCCAGGGCCTCGATGGTCGAGAAGTGGGGCGACAAAAGGGCGCCGAATTGCTCGGCGGTGTACTCCCTCACGTGCCAGGGGTTGCGAGTGAGCGACATGGGGGCGTTGGGGGTAGAAACGATGAACTTGCCACCCTTGCGCAACACCCTGCTCACCTCGGCCACAAAGTCGCCATCTCGCTTGATATGCTCAATCACCTGAAACGAGATAACGTAATCTATGCTCTCGTCGGCAATACCTTCGAGCGGTGGAACGGTCATCTGGCGGAACTCTACACCCTTTTGGCCCTCAAAGAGTTGCGCCTCGGGTGTGTGCTTGTCGATGGTGAGGAAGTGGGCTGCTGCGGGGGCAATAATCTCGATGCCGTAGCCGCTACCGGTGCCAATCTCCAACACTCGGCCACTCACCTGCGAGGCGGCATAGTGGTAGGCCAACAGCGAGCGCTGGAAAACGTAGTTGTCCGACGCATCGCGCTGCGAAACTCTCTCGGCGGTTTGTGGCTTCATGGTAGGGTGGGGTAGTGTGGTGATTATAAAAGTGTTATGCTATTGTCGCCGATGGTGATTTTGCGCTCTTTGTAGAGCGTACCGGCGGCACGTTTGAAGTTCTTTTTGCTCAGTCCGCACAGGGCAGCAATCTCCTCGGGCGAGGATTTGTCGCCAATGGGCAGAGTGCCACCTTTCGAGCGGAGCAGGTCGAGCAACTTGGCCGACGAGCTATCTTGCTGATCGCGGCCCTCCTGTTGGAGCATAATGTCGATGCGCCCATCGTCGCTGATGCGGTGAACGTAGCCCACCAACTTGTCGCCTACCTTCACGGGGGTAAAGATCTGGTTGTCGTAGATCATGCCCCAGTTGCGGTTGTTTATGACCACTCGGTAGCCCTTCTCCATACGCCTTACGACCAAAATATCCACTTGCTCTTTGGGGCGCACGCCAATCTCGCTATTGGAGATGTAGGCGTTGAGCTTGGTGGTAGCCACCACTCGGCCCGTGAGCGTGTCGCGATAGAGCACCACAGGGTAGCTGTTGCCCACGATTACCTCGAAGGGTACGTTGCGGTTGGGCATAAAGAGGTCTTTGGCGGTGATGCCCCAATTGAGGAACACACCGTGAGCGTTGCGGTCTACGACTCGGAGCACGGCAGCTTCGCCTACGATAGCCAGTGGCTTCTCGCGGGTGGCGATGAGTCGGTTTTCGGAGTCGTGGTAGATGAACACTTCGACCAGAGCGCCCACCTTGTCGGCCAGCGAAACGTAGCGATTGGGGAGCAATACTTCGTTCTGCTCGTCGTCGACGAGGTAGATTCCGTGTTCGGATATTCGGTTTACCCTGAGGGTGTGGTATTCGCCTGCTGTAAGCATAACTTCAAAAAACTAGCGTTAAATTTCGTGCAAAAGTAGCGATTTTCTCGCGATAAAACCCTATTTTTGCAGAAATATATTTCACCCCCACCAGACGCAGATGAAAATTGCACTTTGCCAGAGCGATGTGGCGTGGAAGTCGCCCGCTACCAACCTTGCCCGCCTCGAAGAGAAGTTTGCCTCGTTCGAGGGGGTAGACCTTGTGCTGCTGCCCGAAATGTTTGCTACGGGCTATGCTGTCGATTCGGGTAGCGTGGCCGAGCCCGAAGGTGGCACGATTGCCGAGTGGATGAGCACTATGGCTGCTCGCTACGATATGGCGGTGGTGGGTAGTGTGGCCACAATGGTCAAGGGTAAGATTTACAACCGTATGTATGTGGCTCTGCCCGACGGACAAAGGCTCGCATACGACAAACGCCATCTGTTTACCTTTGCGGGTGAGCACCACCACTTTACGGCCGGCTCGGAGCGCATTCTGATCGAGTGGCGCGGGGCTAAGATTATGCCCCTTGTGTGCTACGATTTGCGCTTTGCCGTGTGGAGCTATCTGCCCGGCGAGGTGGATGTGTTGCTCTACTGCGCCTCGTGGGCTGCAAGCAGGGTTAGGGCGTGGGATGCGCTACTGCCCGCCAGAGCTATCGAAAACTCAGCCTATGCTGTGGGCGTAAATCGTGTGGGCGTGGATGCCGACGGCACGATTTTCAACGGCCACTCCTCTGCGTGGGACTACCGAGGAGCTTGCCTGGCCGATGCCGGCGAGTGCGAGGGGGTGGTTTTTGCCGAGCTGAACATCGAGCGACTGCACAACTATCGACAGAGGTTTCCTGCGTGGGCCGATGCCGACAAATTTAGCCTTAAATAACAGAGAGTGAATACAAAAGATACCATATCCATCATCGGTGCGAGGGTCAATAACCTCAAAAACATCGACCTCGAAATTCCCCGCGACAGCCTTGTGGTCGTTACGGGACTTTCGGGTAGTGGCAAATCGTCGCTGGCCTTCGACACCATCTATGCCGAGGGTCAGAGGCGTTATATGGAGACTCTCTCGGCCTATGCACGCCAATTTATGGGCACCATGGAGAGGCCCGATGTGGACAAAATCGAGGGCCTCAGCCCTGTGGTGGCAATCGAGCAGAAGACCACCAACAAGAATCCTCGCTCGACCGTTGGCACCGTTACCGAGATTAACGACTTTCTGCGACTGCTCTATGCTCGTGCGTCGAGGGCCATTTCGCCTGCTACGGGCGAGGAGATGGTACACTACTCCGATGCGCAAATCATCGAACTGATAAACCAACACTATGCGGGCCACAAGGTGGCTCTGTTGGCACCTGTGGTCAAAGGTCGCAAGGGCCACTACCACGAACTCTTCGAGGGATTTCTGAAAAAGGGATTCCTCTATGCCCGAGTGGATGGCGAGGTGGTGGAGATGACCTCGGGAATGAAGCTCGACCGCTACAAAACCCATACCATCGAACTTGTGGTCGATAGGCTCATTGTGGGCGAGAGTGGCGAAGAACGCCTCTCGAAGAGCCTCAAAGAGGCTATGAAGCAGGGCAAGGGCACTATTCTGGTCTACGACTATTCGGGTGCCGAGGCGAGGTATTTCAGCCGCCACCTGATGTGTCCCACCACGGGATTGTCGTTCGACGAGCCCGCACCCCACACCTTCTCGTTCAACTCGCCTCAGGGTGCTTGCCCCCACTGCGGAGGTCTGGGCGAAGAGGCTGTCTTCGACCGCGACAAACTTTTTCCCGACGGAAATATGAGCATTGCCGACGGAGGCATTGCTCCGCTCTATAAACTGCGCACAAGTTGGTTTCTGGCGGTTATGACAGCCCTCGGACACCGCTACAACTTCACCATCGAAGACCCCCTGAACTCGCTCTCGGAGGAGGCTCTGACGGCTATCATAAATGGCGATGCCGAGCCTCTGCCCATCAGTGGACTTCACGGAGTTAGCGGAACGAGAATGATTGCTTGGCAGGGCATAAGCCAATACATCGAGAGCAATAGTGAGGAGGGTGCACGAGGTACAGGTGCTAAGTGGATTGGTCAGTTTATCGAGTACAAACCCTGTAAGGTGTGTGGTGGCACAAGGCTCAAAGAGGAGTCGCTCTACTTCCGCGTGGCGGGCAAGAACATTGCCGAGGTGTCGGATATGAGCATCGAGCAACTGCGCGAGTGGATTGCCACCGTGCCCGACCAGATGAACAACAAAGAGAGGGCTATTGCCCACGAAATACTCAAAGAGATTAGCGACCGATTGGGCTTTTTGTGCGATGTGGGGCTGGGATACTTGTCCCTGAGCCGTGCATCGAGGAGCCTTTCGGGAGGCGAGAGCCAGCGCATCAGGCTCGCAACCCAGGTGGGCTCGAAGCTGGTGAATGTGCTCTACATCCTCGACGAGCCGAGCATCGGTCTTCACCAGCGCGATAACCTTCGTCTCATCAACTCCTTGAAGAAACTTCGCGATACGGGTAACTCCGTTATCGTTGTTGAACACGATAAGG